>CAXUJF010000753.1:0-2740 GCA_964250865.1 uncultured Streptosporangiaceae bacterium | reverse complement strand
GGACCGTGACGGGGCGGCCGGTTAGCTCCATGCCTTCGTAGGGGGTGTAGTCGGTGGCCATGTGCAGCGCCGGGGCCGTCACGGTCCAGCGCTGGGTGGGGTCCCAGAGGACCAGGTCGGCGTCGGCGCCGGGGAGCAGGGTGCCCTTGCGGGGGTAGATGCCGTTGGCGCGGGCCGGGTTGGCCGCGGTGAGTTCGACGAAGCGGGTCACCGGGAGGCCCTGGCCGACCACGTACTCGGAGAAGATGACCGGCAGCCGGGTCTCCACGCCGGGCAGGCCGTTGGGCATGTGCCGCACGTCGTCGCGGCGGGAGCGCTTCTGGTCCAGGTCGTAGCAGCAGTGGTCGCTGCCGATGGTGGTGACCTCGCCGGTGAACAGCTGGCGGCCCAGACCGCGGACCGCGGCGGCCGGGCGCAGCGGCGGGCAGCAGACGAAACGTTCCGGCTCGGGGCCGCCGTAGCAGCCGTCGTCCAGGATCAGGTGGTGCGCGACGGTCTCGGTGAACGCGGCCAGCCCGCGCCGCCGGGCCTGCGCCACCAGCCCGCTGGCCTCGCTGGTGGACTGGTGCACGAAGTAGACCGGCGCCCGCAGTGACTCGGCGATGGCCAGCACCTCGGCCACCGAGGCGGTCTCGGCCAGCTCGGGCCGGGTGGCGGCCATGTTGCCCGAGGCCACCCCGCCACCCGCGCCGCTATCGGCGGCCCAGCGGTGCTGGGCGTCCTCGATCAGGTGGTTGGCCTCGCAGTGGATGACCACCATCCCGCCCAGGTCGCGCAGCGCGGTCATGGTGCGCAGGATCGTGTCGTCGTCGGCCATGGTCTCGCCGCGGTAGGTGGTGAACATCTTGACCGTGACCATCCCGTCGCCGACCAGGCCGGCCAGCTGGTCCGCGGTGCTGTCGTCCCAGGCCACCACGCAGGCGTGCAGCGCGCTGTCGCACAGGCCCTGGCTGGCCTTGGCCCGCTGGGCGTAGGCCACGTCGGCCGGGGCCTGCCCGGGCCGGGGGATGGCGAAGTCGACGATCGTGGTCGTGCCGCCGAACACGGCGGCGGTGGTGCACTGCCGGTAGTCATCCAGCGAGGTGAAGTCACCCGAGGTGAAGCCGACGTGGCAGTGCGGGTCGACGCCGCCGGGCAGCACCAGCTGGCCATGGGCGTCGATCTCGGTGGCCCGCCCGCTGCCAGGCGGCAGCGGGGTGCCCGCTTCGACGATGGCCTGGACCCGGCCACCAGCCACGAACAGGTCCGCCCGCCCGTGCCACTGCGCGTCGACCAGCGTCCCGCCACGGATGGCCAGCTCGACCGGGGCCGGGGCGGTCACGCCGGGCCGCCCAGCGTGGCCAGGTAGGCGTGCCAGCCGCCCGCCGTGCTGATGTCGCTCACCCCGGGCCCGTCCAGGGCCCCGGCCCGCATCCGCATGGCCAGCGAGCCGGCGCCGTCGGACAGCTCGATCACGCCCAGTTCCAGCTCCCGGGGCTCGCGCGGCAGCAGCTGCTCACGCAGCATGGCGTAGCTCAGCTCGTAGACCTCACCGGGCACGGCCACCCCGCCGTCGGTGACCGGGTGCAGGCCGGGGAACTCGTCCCGGACCGAGAAGAACCGGTAGCAGGGCGCGGTCTCGGCTGGACCCAGGAAACGGGCGCTGGCCAGCGCGTCGTGCAGCGAGCCTCCGCGCATGGCCTGGCCGTTAACGAACATGCGGACGGTATCCAATCGGGCTCCTCAGGTGATCGTGGCGTGGCGGCGGACGCGCTCGGCCCGGGGATCGGGTCGCGGGACCGCGCTGAGCAGGGCCTTGGTGTAGGCGTGCTCCGGCGCCCCGTACACCTGGTCCTGGTCGCCGATCTCCACGATCTGTCCGTGCTCCATGACCGCGACCCGGTCGCACAGGTAGCGGACCACGCCCAGGTCGTGGGTGATGAACAGCATCGACAGGTGCAGTTGCTCGCGCAGGTCGCGGAACAGGTTGAGCACCTGAGCCTGCATGGACACATCGAGTGAGGACACTGGCTCGTCGCAGATCAACAGCTCGGGTGAGACGGCCAGGGCCCGGGCGATGGCGATGCGCTGCCGCTGGCCGCCGGAGAACGAGCGGGGGTGCCGGCCCAGGTGCTCGGCCGACAGCCTGACCAGCTCGAGCAGCTCGATGACCTTGGCCCGGCGGGCGGCCGCATTGCGCTCCAGGCCGTGCACCAGCAGCCCCTCCCCCACCAGGTCGGCCACGGTCATCCGCGGGTTGAGGGAGGAGTACGGATCCTGGAAAACCATCTGCATCCGGGCCCGGAGGGCCTGGAGCGTGCCGCGGCGGGCGCCGGTGACGGCCTGGCCGTCCAACCGGACCATGCCGGAGTCCGGGGCCAGCAGGCCAGCCACGCAGCGGGCGGTGGTCGACTTGCCCGATCCGGACTCCCCCACCAGACCCAGCACCTCGCCGCGCCGGACCGTGAACGAGACGTCGTTCACCGCCCGGTGGTGCTGGCCGGGATAGGTCTTGACCAGGTTCTCGACCTCCAGTAGGGCGGTGCCCGGCGCGGGGGTGCTCATGGCTGCTCCAAACTGCTCGTGGCGACGACCGTCTCGGCCGGTTCCTCTGTGGTGTCCGGGGGGACGGTGGCCAGCCGGACGGCGGGGTCGGCGTCGATCCGCGGGATCGCTCCGAGCAGGCCGCGGGTGTAGGGGTGGGCGGGCCGGTAGAAGATGTCGTCGGTCGGGCCCCGCTCCACCACCCGGCCGTGCCGGC
>CAXUJF010000752.1:0-2749 GCA_964250865.1 uncultured Streptosporangiaceae bacterium | reverse complement strand
AGCGCGGCCGCGGTGTCCAGCATGGCCCGCCGCCAGGCGAGGTCACCGGCGTCCACCTCGCCACGGCTGAACACGCCGCCGAACAGGACACCGCGGCTGCGATCGTTCTCGGCCATGATCGGGTGCTCCTTCCGGTCGTACGCCGACCACCCTAGACGGGGCCCGACCACCTTAGACGGGGCCCCGGCACGGGGTGGGACGCGCGGGCGGTCAGGCGTAGGGTCGGCAGCATGAACGCGTCTGCACCCATCGCGGGTGGCCCCGGGCTGCCCCAGGAACGCCGAGTTGTCACCGAGATCCCTGGCCCGGCGTCACGCGAACTGCTCGAGCGCCGGCAGCGCACCGTGGCCCGCGGCGTCAGCCACGTGCTGCCCGTCTTCGTCACCGCGGCCGGCGGCGGGGTCCTGGTCGACGCGGACGGCAACTCGCTCATCGACTTCGGTTCCGGTATCGCGGTGGTGTCGGCGGGCAACGCCGCACCGCGGGTGGTGGAACGGGTCAGCGCGCAGGTGGCCCAGTTCACCCACACCTGCTTCATGGTCACGCCGTACGAGGAGTACGTCGCGGTGTGCGAGGAACTGGCCCGGCGCACGCCCGGCACCTACGAGAAGCGATCGGTGCTGCTCAACTCGGGCGCGGAGGCGGTGGAGAACGCGATCAAGGTCGCCCGGCACGCGACCGGCCGCCAGGCGGTGGTGGCGTTCGACCACGCCTACCACGGCCGGACCAACCTGACCATGGCCCTGACCGCGAAGAACATGCCCTACAAGCAGGGGTTCGGGCCGTTCGCCGGGGAGATCTTCCGGGCCCCGATGGCCTACCCGCTGCGCTGGCCGGGCGGCCCGGAAGCCTGCCGGGCCGAGGCGCTGGACGTGATCAAGGGCCTGATCCACACCCAGGTCGGCGAAGAGAACGTGGCCGCGGTCATCATCGAGCCGATCCAGGGTGAGGGCGGGTTCATCGTGCCGCCGCCCGGATTCCTGGCCGGGCTGGCCGAGTTCTGCCGCAGCTACGGCATCGTGCTGATCGCGGATGAGATCCAGACCGGGTTCTGCCGCACCGGCGACTGGTTCGCCTCCGAGCACGAGGGCGTGGTGCCGGACCTGATCACCACGGCCAAGGGGATCGCGGACGGGCTGCCGCTGGCCGGGGTCACCGGCCGGGCTGAGCTGATGGACGCGGTGCACGTCGGCGGGCTGGGCGGCACCTACGGCGGCAACCCGGTGGCCTGCGCCGCCGCCCTGGGCGCGATCGAGACGATGGAAGTTGAGGACCTGCCCGGGCGGGCCCGCCACATCGGCGACGTCATGGTGCCGCGGCTGACCAAGCTGGCCGAAGCCAACCCGCACATCGGCGAGGTCAGGGGCCGGGGCGCGATGATCGCGATCGAGATCGTCCAGCCGGGCGGGATCGAGCCGGACCCGGCGACCGCGGGCGCGGTGGCCAAGGCCTGCCACCAGGCCGGCCTGGTCGTGCTGACCTGCGGCACGTTCGGGAACGTGCTGCGGTTCCTGCCGCCGCTGGTGATCGGGGACGCGCTGCTGGAGGAGGGCCTGTCCATCCTGGAGGACGCGTTCGCCGCCGTGTGATCTTCTGGTCGAGGTGACCTTCTGGCCGGCCGACCCCGCGATACTGGAATCATGGCGGGCCGGGCAGGAGACAGAACTCAGCGGGTAGCCGTGCACCGGGAGGTAGCCGACGGCCGGCTGGCCGAGCTGGTGCCCGACCTGGATCGCGCCGGCTCGTGGCTGCTGTATCTGGGCGACGCGCCGCAGTCCCAGGTCGACCTGGACGACCCGAAGTACCTGGAGTTCGAGTACGTCCAGCGGATCGCGCACCTGCTGGACACGGTCGCGCCCGCCGGTGCGCCGCTGCGGGTGCTGCACCTCGGCGGTGGCGCGCTGACCCTGCCCCGCTACGTGGCCGCGACCCGGCCCGGCTCCGGTCAGCTGGTCGCGGAGTACGACGCCGCGCTGATGGACCTGATCCGGGAGCACCTGCCGCTGGGCCGGGCCCGGCACCGCATCCGGGTCCGCATCGGGGACACGCGCGAGGTGCTGGCCTCGGTCGCCCCCGGCCGGTTCGACGTGGTGATCAGTGACGTGTTCGCCGGGGCCAGGACACCACCGCACCTGACCACGGTCGAGTGCGCCCAGCTGGCCGCGCAGGCGCTGACCGGGGACGGCGTCTTCATCCAGAACGTGGCCGACGGCCCGCCGCTGGGCTTCGCCAAACAGCAGGTCGCGACCGTAGCGTCGGCCTTCCCCTACGGCCTGGTGGTGGCCGAGCCCGCCGTGCTGCGCCGCCGCCGGTTCGGCAACCTGGTGCGGGCGGCCAGCCGGCGCCCGCTGCCGGCCGCCGAGCTGAGCCGGCTGGCCGCGGCCGACCCGTTCCCGGCCCGGGTCCTGGACGGCGACGACCTGGACCGGTTCGTCTCGGGCGCACGCCCGGCCACCGACGCCACGGCCCAGCCTTCGCCCCTGCCCCCGCCGAGCGTGCTGACCGGCCCAGTGAACGATGCGGGCAATTGAGGGGATTTGTCCGCTCGGGCAGCGCCGGGCCAGGTCATCCGATAATCTGCTTGACCTCGGGAAAGGTGCTGCCGGCGGAGGAGCTCGCATGGACATGCCGCCCCCCGGCTGGTACGAGGACCCGGTGCAGGCCGGGACCTTGCTGCGCTGGTGGGACGGGACGCAGTGGACGGTGCACACCGCCCCCCTGGTCCAAGCGCCCAACCCCACCCACCACC
>CAXUJF010000751.1:0-2754 GCA_964250865.1 uncultured Streptosporangiaceae bacterium | reverse complement strand
GCCCTGGCCGCCCGGGCGCTCACCGGCCGCCGGGCCGATAAGGCCACCCGCCGGTCCGTGGCCGCGGCCGCCGCCTCCGGGGCGGGCCTGCCCGTGGCCGTGGTCATCGGTTCCCAGTTCGCGCTCGAGCCCGGGCGGGGCCGGTCGTCCGTCCCGGTCCGCCCGGCGCTGATCGGCGCGGTCGTCGGCGTGCTCGGCGTGCTGGCCGCGTTCACGTTCGCGGCCGGGGTGACCGACGCCGCCACCCACCCGGAACGGTACGGGCAGACCTGGCAGCTGGCGGCGTTTTTCGGCTTCAACGGCCAGGACGGCGGGCGCACCGCCCAGGCGCTGCGGGCGATCGCAGCCGACCCGGACGTGACCGGGGTGGACGACGCCAAAATCGCCGGCGCCCAGTCCGGCCAGTTCTCGGTCGAGACCTACACCTACGCGCCGGTGGGCGGCAAGGCGGTGCCGACCGTCCTGGTCAGCGGGCGGATGCCCACCAGCAGCGGCGAGATCGTGCTGGCCCCGGTCAGCGCCCAGCAGCTGCACGCGAAAACCGGGTCGGTGGTCAAGCTGGCGGGCGGTGGCGCCCGCATCACCGAGCGGGTCACCGGCATCGGGTTCGTCCCAACTGGGCCGCACAACGACTACTCCGACGGCGGCTGGCTCACTCCGGCCGGCTACAGCCGCTTGTTCGCGGGCGCCCACTACGCGTTCAAATACCACGCGGCCACGGTGGCCGTGCGCCCCGGCGCCAACCTCACCGCCGTGGCCCAGCGGCTGACCAGGGAGGCCGCCAGAGCCGGAGAACCGCAGATGCAGGTGGACCCGCAACCACCCGTCGGTGAATTGAAGGTGATCCGGGACCTGGAGGACCTGCCGCTGGCCCTGTCCGCCTTCCTGGCCGTGCTGGCCGTGGCCGCCATCGGTTACGCGGTCACCGCTGCGGTCATCCGGCGCCGGCGTGACCTGGCCGTGCTGCAGGCCCTGGGCCTGACCCGGCGGCAGACCCGGCTGGCCGTGGCTACCCAGGCCACCGTGCTGGCTCTGGCCGGACTGCTGTTCGGCATCCCGCTCGGCCTGGCCCTGGGCCGGTTCCTCTGGCGCGACGCAGCCGGCATCGCCCCGCTGGCCTACCACCCGCCGCTGGCCGTCTGGGCCCTGGTCCTGATCACGCCTGCCGCCGTGCTCGTGGTCAACCTGGTCGCCGTCTGGCCCCAGTGGCGCGCCATCCGTATGCGGGCCGGCCGGGTCCTCCGCACCGAGTAGCCCTGGTGGCCGGCTGCTCAGCTCCGGGTGGCGGCTTCCCGCTGGCGCTCCCGGTAGGCCCGCACGTTGGCCTTGTTGGCGCAGGTGCTGACGTCGTGCCAGGTCCGGCTGTTGTTCTTGGACCGGTCGTGAAAGGCCACGCCGCACCGCTCGTTCCGGCACACCTTGAGCCGGTGCCGCTGCCCGGCCAGCCCGGCCAGGTGCAGCTCGATGGCGACCGCGCCGGTCAGCCAGGCCAGGCCGTTCCCCCGGGGGGCCAGCGCGCTGCCGTCCGCCGTGACCGCCACGTCCACCGTCGTGGCCACGGTGACGGCGTTGGCGTCGGTGCCGCCGTGCAGCAGCGCCCGCATTCGGTCCCGCAGCTCTGCAGCTGCCGCAGTGACCGGCCGGTCAGCTCGATACGCGGGGCCGGGCCGCCGTGCCGTTCCCCCCAGCCCGCGAGCTGGGTGTCCAGCCACGCCTGCGCCGTCGCGGTATCGCCCAGCAGGTCCTGCCCAAGCGCTGACTTGGCCACCCCGATGGTGTTGGCCAGCTCCTGGGTCAGGCGCAGCCCGTCCGGGGCGATCGAGGTCCCGTACCGCTGACTGGGGGCGCCCGGGGGCTGGTGGGCCACGCTCGGCGCCTACTGGCGCGAAGACACCCCGGCCCGCCGCGAGGCCGTCCGGCCTTATCTCTCGCCGCTCTCATCGCCCGTCCCGGCGTCGACGAGATCATGCTCGACCTGCTGCACGACATCAAGAACAACGCCGCCGTCTTCAGCGGCATGCAGCAGTTCCTGGCCAAGCAGCAGCCGCCGGTCCTGGTGGCCACCGGCGCCAACGACGAGATCTTCCCTGAGCCGGTGGTCCGCCGCGTCCTGGACGATCTGCCCGCGGCCGAATACCACGCCCTGCCCACCGGCCACTTCGCCCTGGAGGACCACGCCCCCGAGATCGCCGCCCTCATCCGCGGCTTCCTGCGCCTGCTCACCCTCGTCGGCTGGCGGCCGGCCCTGCGGTCAGTACCCCCGTGCTCTACCTGCGCGCGGAGCAGGAGCGCGGCGGGGACATCACCGGCTACGCCGAGGGCCTGCGCCGGGCCGGGGTCACGAGCCTGGAGTACGCCACCGTCCCCGGCTGCGGCCACTTCCCGGCCGAAGAAGCCCCGGACCTGCTCTGGGACCTGATCGCCACGTTCAGTGGCCTGGGCCGTTAACCGTCCTTCCGGCTGGTCAGGATCCGGGGGCCGTCGGGGGTGATGGCCACGGTGTGCTCGACGTGCACGCCGCGCGAGCCGTCGCCGCTGCGCAGCGTCCAGCCGTCCCGGTCGACGCGGTACTCGTCGTGGCCGCCGGCCAGGAACCAGGGCTCGATCGCGATGACCAGGCCGGGCTGCAGCCGGACCCCCCGGCCGGCGCGGCCCTCGTTCGGGACGGACGGCGACTCGTGCATGGCGTGGCCGACCCCGTGGCCGCCGAAGTCGGTGTTGATCCCGTAACCGCCGGCCCGCCCGACCTGGCCG
>CAXUJF010000750.1:457-2775 GCA_964250865.1 uncultured Streptosporangiaceae bacterium | reverse complement strand
CCCCCTTCCCGGGGACGTACGCATCCCCGACGACGTACCAGCCGCCGGAGGAGTTCCGCACGCCGGTCCCCGAGCCGCCCAGCGCGCCGGCGGCTCCCGGGCCGAGCGCGACCGTGCCTGGCCTGGGCCCGTCCAGCATGCGCCCGGCGGCGGCGACGTCAGGCCTATCGGCTGCGGCGGCGCCGGCCGCCTCGGGCACCTCAGGCCCGGCGGGGACTTCGGTCACCGCGGGCCCGCCCAAGGCGCACGCCGCCCCGACCTCACCGCGGCGGCGGGTCACCACCCAGATCATCGCCGCGGTCATCGCGATGCTGATCATCGCGGCCGTGCTCTGGCTGGTATTCGGGCGCTAGCCCGGTGGCGGCCAAGGCGTCGGCTCGGCCATTCAGCGAGACGACCTGGCCGTCGTCCCGTGCGGCGCTGCCTTCCAGCGCCGCTGGGGCGGCGTCCGGGGCCCGTATGACGGTGCCATTATCCGGGGCTTCGGCCCGAGGTACTGGCACCGCGGCGGGTGGCGGTGGCGTCGCGGCGGGTGGCGCCGTCTGTTCGCCGCCGTCGTGGCCGAAGGCCGAGGTGATCGACTTCAGGGCGGACGTCACCTCGCTGGGGATGACCCACATCGTGCTGGCCTGGCCCTGCGCCAGCTGCGGCAGCATCTGCAGGTACTGGTAGGCGAGCAGCTTGGGGTCCGGGTCGTTCCGGTGCACGGCCTGGAACACCGTGCCGATGGCCTCGGCCTGGCCCTCCGCCTTGAGGATCGCGCTCCGCTTCTCGCCCTCGGCCCGGAGGATGCTGCTCTGCTTCTCCCCCTCGGCGGTGAGGATCTTGGACTGCTTGAGGCCCTCGGCGGTGAGAATGGACGCGCGCTTCTCCCGCTCGGCCCGCATCTGCTTCTCCATCGCGTCGACCACGCTGCGAGGCGGGTCGATGGCCTTGATCTCGACCCGGGCGACTCGGATGCCCCACTTGCCGGAGGCCTCGTCGAGCACGCCCCGCAGCATGTTGTTGATCTTGTCGCGCGAGGTCAGCGACTCCTCAAGGTCCATCGAGCCGACGACGCTGCGCAGCATGGTCGCGGTGAGCTGCTCAATGGCCTGGATGTAGTCGACGATCTCGTAGTCCGCCGCACGCGGGTCCGTAACCTGGAAGAACAGCACCGTGTCGATGAGCACGACCAGATTGTCCTCGGTGATCACCGGCGCGCCCTTGAACGAGACCACCTGCTCGCGCAGGTCGATCGACGCCTTTACCCGGTCCACGAACGGGATGATGAAGTTCATGCCCGGCTCCAGCGTCTTGCGGTAGCGGCCGAACCGTTCCACGTTGCGGGCGCGGGCTTGGGGCACGACCCGCACCGAGCGGACCACGACCAGGATGAGCAGGATAGCGACGACGATGCCGATCAGTAGTTCCGCGAGGGCCATGATCACTCCCGGGGGTAGACGAGGGCGGTCACACCCTCGATCTGGATGACGTCGACGGTGGCCCCCACGGGGATCACCAGGGTCTCGTCGTAGGAGCGCGACGACCACTCCTCGCCGCCGATGCGGACGCGGCCGCTGTGCCCGTCGGTCTCGCGGAGCACCAAGGCGGTCCGGCCGACCAGCGCGGCCGTCCCGGTGCGCAGCGCCGGTGGCTGCTTGAGGTGGCGTTTGGCGATGGGCCGGACCAGGCCGAGGCCGGCCCCCGAGACGAGCACGAACGTGAGAATCTGCACCGGTACCGGGAGCCCGACCGCCCCGGTCACGGCCGCGGCGACCGCCGCCACCGCGATCAGGCCGAGCGTCAGCGTCACGGTCATCAGCTCGGCGGCCCCGAGCACGACCGCCAAGACCAGCCAGATGATGAGAGCCGCCATGGCCGCTCCGGGTGGTTGCGCAACCGGCGGGCGGCCGCGCCAACCGGGCGCCGCCGCCTGAGCAAGAACGTGACGTTCATGCCTCAATTGGAGGGTAACTCCCCCGGCGACTGGGCGCACTTGTTACGCTACGCACACTGTCGGTTGCCCGAACCGCCCTCCAACGCGCGCCGCCTGAAATCGGGCAAATAGTGCAATATGCTTTCCGCTCCGGATGGACATTCCACTCGCCTAGACTTTTCCGATGTAATGCCGCGCAGGGCGGGCGCATCTGACTCGGAGTCTTCAGGAGGTGCCCGGGTGGAACGTGGTGACGCCGCCTCCGACCGTCACAGGTCTGGGGTCGACGGTCGTCCCGCACCCGACGGCGTGCCCCTGCGGGCCGAATGGCCCGATCCTGGCTGGTCAGACGCCGAATGGGCCGAAGCCGAGTGGAGCGGCCCCCGGCCCGGCCCGGAGG
>CAXUJF010000750.1:0-447 GCA_964250865.1 uncultured Streptosporangiaceae bacterium | reverse complement strand
GCCACCAAGGCGACTGCGACGAAGGCGGCTGCGACCAAGGCGGCCGCTGCCAAGGCGGCCGCGGCCAAGGCCCACCCGGCCCAGTCGTACACCATGTACGACTCGGTCGAACCGGGCTCCCTCCCGGCCGGCGAGGCGGCGGCCCCCTACGCCCCCGGCGCCTACGCCCCGCCGCCGTCCCCGGTGGGGGGCCCCCGCGCGCGGCGCGGGGGGCCCCCCCGGCGCCCCCCGAGGGCTACCCGGAGCCGTACGACGGCGCGCCGCCTGGGCCCGCGGCCCATCCGGGTGCCCGTTATCAGGGCGGGCGGCGGATCCCGCCCACCATGAACCGGGGCCCCGATCCTGGCGATCCTCGTAGGGCTGGAGAGACCGGCGGTCCCCGTGGTGCGGGTGTTCCTCGTGGCGCGGGCGTTCCCGGCCCGGACCGCGGCCGGCCCGGGCCGGGAA
>CAXUJF010000749.1:0-2778 GCA_964250865.1 uncultured Streptosporangiaceae bacterium | reverse complement strand
ACCGGGCGCCCGGTGATGATCGCGAGCGTGCCGATCGGCGCGGCCAGCCGGCGCAGCGCGGCGATGGCCCCGGGGTGGGCGTGCGCCGCCCCCGGGTCGGCCACGATCGGCGACAAGGTGCCGTCGAAGTCCGAGGCGATCAGGGCGTCACCCGGCGCGGCCAGCAGCGCCGCCAGGGCGGCTCGCCCCGCCGGGGTGGCCGCCTCGGGCAGCAGGGCCCGTTCCGGGTCATGCTGTTCCAGGTCATCGTTCATGGGCACCGGTGACTTTCCGCCTCATCCCGTCCTCATCGGGCCTACTCCGGCCGCGGCGAGCGCATGCGCTGCCGGCGCGAACGCTGCCGGCGCAGCCGCTTGATGAGCACCGGGTCGAACCGCAGGGCCTCGGGCGTGTCGATCAGCTCGTTGAGAATCTGGTAGTACCGGGTGGGGGCCAGGTTGAGCGCGTCGTGGATGGCCTGCTCTTTCGCGCCGGGATGCCGCCAGGACCGCGCTTCGAAGGCCAGGATCGATGCGTCCCGTTCGGACAGCTCGGCCATTTCGCCCTCCTCCCGGACACGCTCATCGTAGGCGCGGCGCGGCACGCGGAAAAATCCGCCCGACGTTGCTTCCTGTCCGGTTCTGTACCGGCGGGCCCGCGCGACGTACGCTCACCGTTCGTGGCCCCATTTCGCTGTCTGACCTTCCTGACCGACTACGGGCTGGAGGACGGGTTCACCGCCGCCTGCCACGGAGTCGCCGCCCAGATCGCCCCGCAGATCCCCGTGGTCGACATCACGCACCTGATCCCCGGCGGCGACGTACGGCGCGGCGCGGCCGTGCTGGCCCAGACGATTCCCTACTTCCCGCCGGCCGTGCACGTGGCCGTGGTCGATCCGGGGGTCGGGACCGACCGGCGGGGCGTCGCGGTGGCCGCGGGCGAGGCCATCCTGGTCGGCCCGGACAACGGCCTGCTGTCCTGGGCAGTGTCGGTGGTCGGCGGCCCCAGGACCGCGATCAGCTTGACCAACAAGGAAATGTGGCTCGACACCGAAGCGTCGCCGACGTTCCACGGGCGGGACATCTTCATGCCGGTCGCGGCCCGGCTGGCGGCCGGCGCGCCCCTGGCCGCAGTCGGTACCGAGATCGAGATCAGCGACCTGGTGACCCTGCCCCCACCGGCCAGCCGGGTGCTGGACGGCAAGGCCGAGGGCGAGGTGCTCACGGTCGACACGTTCGGCAACGTGCAGCTGTCCATCTCCGCGGCCGACGCGGGCAGCATCGGCATCCGGTACGGGCGCAATGTGGTCATCCGGTGCGGGCGGCGCGTGCTGACCGTGCCGTACCGGGAGACGTTCGGCTCGGTCGCGCCGGGCGAACTCGTCGCCTTCGCCGACGGGTCGGGCATGGTGTCGCTGGCGGTCAACTCCGGTGACGCGGCTCAGCGGCTCGGTCTGCCGCCCGGCGCGCACGTGTCGGTGAGCCCCGCCTCCTGACCACGCGGACATAACGTAGCCAGCCGGGCGCTTAAAGTTAATTAAAATGGATCTTTATGCTCCGGTTGGGGGGAACGATTCACGGGGCGACGGGCCGCATGGCACGATGGTGCTGCGGCGAGACCGTACGGACGGGGCGGGATCACGGGGTGCCGGCAGCATCGGCTAACCGCAATCCCGGGCACGGGCCACGCGTCGCATGTCCCCCCGTTTCAGAGGAGACGTGACCCCGTGTCACCCCGATTGCCGCGCGGCACCCTGCTGACGCTATCCGTGCTGGTCACGGCGGCCAGCTCGGTCCTGGTGGCATATCCAGCCACCGCCAGCCCGCTAACGCATGCGGCCCCGTCCGCGCGCTCCGGGTCCGCGGCCAAGGCGGACAAGATCCGGAAGTCCGAGTGGTGGCTGTCGAGCATGCACGTCACCTCGGCCTGGTCGTCCTCGCGCGGCAGCGGGGTCACCGTCGCGCTGCTCAGCACCGGCGTGCTCACGTCCCACCCCGACCTGGCCGATTCGGTCACCACCGGCCCCGATTACACCGGCTCGGGTGAGACGTCCGCCAGCGACACCTGGGGCATCGAAGGCACCTCAGCCGCGAGCATCATCGCCGGCCACGGAGACAACATCGGCGACGCCGCGGGCATCATCGGGGTCGCCCCGGCGGCCAAGATCCTGTCCGTCCGGGTGGCCTTCGACGCGGCCGACGCGCTGAACGAGAACGCCACCGCCGTCGGGCGGCTTCCGGACGCGATCGCCCAGGGCATCCGGTACGCCGTTGCCCAGGGCGCGAAGGTCATCGACCTGCCGCTCGATCCGTCCACGCTGGCCTCGGACGGCGCGGTCACCGGCGGCCTGTCCGCCGCGGCCGGAGGCAGCGCGGCGGAACGGTCCGCGGTCAGCTTCGCGGTGAGCAAAGGCGTTGTTCTGGTCGCCCCGGCCGGCGACAACGGCGATGACGGCAACACGTCCACCTTCCCCGCGTCCTACCCGGACGTCATCGCGGCCGGGGCGGTCGATCAGCACGGCGCCCTGGCGATCTTCTCCACCCGCGAGCCGTACGTGGCCCTGACCGCGCCCGGGTCGGGCGTCACCGCCGCCAGCCGGCCGTCCGGTTACCGGAACATGAGCACGACCGACGCGGCCAGCGCCATGGTGGCCGGGATCACGGCCCTGATCCGGTCCCGGTACCCCGGGCTGACCAGCAGCCAAGTGCGCCAGGCGCTGATCACCGGCAGCGCGCGGGCCTCCGCGGCCGCGGGTACCCAGGCCGGCGCCGGGGCGGGCACCGTGGACGCGCTGAAGGC
>CAXUJF010000748.1:0-2779 GCA_964250865.1 uncultured Streptosporangiaceae bacterium | reverse complement strand
GGCCCGCCGGGCCCTGGCCGCCGCCGGTCTCGGCCCGCTGGCCATCACCGGGGTCGCGGCCATCGGCCTGACCAGCGCCGCGCCGGCCTTCGCGGCCTCGACCCGGGCCTTGGCCGCGGCTCCCGCCCGCACCGTGGCCGCGGCCCACGGGGCCAGCTGGTGTCGGTCACCCCGCTGACCAACCTGCCCACCGTGGCCACGGTGCAGGCCGAGCTGACCGCCGACGGCTTCGACCCCAGCTCGGCCCGGTACGGCGTCCACAGCTACCGGCTGGTGTACCGGACCGTGGACTCCCACGGCCGGCCCACCACCGCGAGCGGCCTGATGGTGCTGCCGGACTCGGGGGCCCGCCAGCTGTCGGTGGTCTCGGTCGACCACGGCATCGAGAGCTACCGCGGGGACGCGCCGTCGGAGTCGCCGTCCGGCTTCGAGCCCGCCCCCGCGTACACGTTCGCGTCGGCCGGGTTCGCGGTCGCCGACCCCGACTATCTCGGTCTCGGGACCGGGCCGGGCCTGCAGCCGTACCTGGACGTGCCGTCCGAGACCACGGCGTCGCTGGACATGCTGCGCGCGGTGCGGAACTACCTGACCGGGCACGGGGTCACGGCCCGCCACGACGTGCTGGCCACTGGTTTCTCCCAGGGCGCGTCGGCCGCGCTCGGGCTGGGCCGGGCGCTGGCCCACGGCGCGGACCCGTACTTCCGGATCGGCGCGCTCGCCCCGATCAGCGGCGTCTACGACCTGCCCGGGGCCGAGGTCCCGGCCATCCTCGACGGTGACCTGGTCACGCTGAACCCGGATCCTGCGCTGGGGGCGAAGTACACCGTGCTCTACGCGGCGATGGGCCTGGTCGCCTTCAACCGGGTGCATCGGTTCTTCAGCTCGCCGCCGGAGATCTTCCAAGCCCCGTACGCCGGCACGATCGAGACCCTGCTGAACGGCGACCACACCTTCCAGCAACTGGCCGGCGGTACGCCGGCCCAGCTCAGCGCGCTGCTCACCCCGCGCGGGTACGCGCTGTTGCGGCATCCCGCCGGGGGCCTGGCCACCGCGCTGCGCATCGACAGCAGCACCTGTGACTGGACTCCCCGGATCCCCGTCCGGCTGTACTACGCCACCGGTGACGAACAGGCCGGCAACGCCAACACGTTCCGCTGCCAGGCCGCCTTCGCCGCCCACGGGGCCACGGTCTCCGCGGTCAACCTGGGCACTCCCGACCACGCGGGCTCGCGCCACAGCGGGTCGAACGTCGCGGGCACGGCGCAGATCGTCCGCTGGTTCACCCAGCTGACCCACTGAATCACGCCGACGCACGCCGATGGGCGGGCTGGGCCGCGGTCAGCCGCGGTAGCGCAGCCCGTCCATCAGCAGGTCCAGCATCCGGCTCGCCTGCTCGCGCTGAGCCGGCTCGCCCGCGGTCAGTGACACCCCGCTCAGGCTGGCCAGCACGTCGCCCGGCTGGACGTCGGCCCGCATCGTGCCGGCCGCCGCACCCGCCTGGAGCAGGGTGGTAATTGCCCCCAGCAACCGGCCCAGGCTCTCCGCGAACGGGTCGCCACCGGACGCGACCACCGCCCGCAGTGCGTCGGCCATGCCGCGCTTGGTCGTCATGTACCCGATGAACCCGTCCATCCACTGCCGGGTGGCCTGGTCCGGCGGCAGTTCGCGCAGCAGGTCGTCGGCCGCGTCGCACAGCCGGGCCAGCTCGTTCCGGTAGGTGGCTTCGACCAGCGCCTCCCGGGTCGGGAAGTGCCGGTACAGCGTCCCGATGCCGACCCCCGCGTCCTTGGCGATCGAATCGAGCGTCACTTCCGGCCCATCCTCGGAGAAGGCGTGGGCCGCCACGGCCAGCAGGCGGTCGCGGTTGCGCTGGGCGTCGGCCCGCAACGGCCGGGCCTCGGTCGCCGCCATCGCGCCTCCTTCCCTCGCCGCCACGCCAGCGTCAGTTGTCGCCCGCCACACCTGGGCCAGAGAGACCTCCGCTGCGTCCCGATCAGCGGAGAATCCTCCGTTTTCCCATGGTAACGGGCACGCCGAAATCAGCTGGCGACCCGACAGGCCCCGGTGCGATCCTGGCCTGGTGCTCAGCCCGGACGAGATCAGCCACTTCGTCGCCGACGGCTACGTCGCCGTCCGCGGCGTGATCCCGCCCGACGTGACCCGGGCCTGCCAGGACATCATCTGGGCCAAACTGGCCCCGCACGGCGTGCTCCGCGACGACCCAGCCACCTGGACCCGCCCGGTGCTCCGGATCAACACGCCCAGCGGCCCCCCGTTCACCGCCGCCGGGAGCACCCGGCTGGTGAACGAGGCCTGCGACCAGTTGCTCGGCCCCGGCCGCTGGATCCGCCACTCTGGCGTGGGCGGCACGATCCCGGTCCGGTTCCCCAGCCCCGACGACCCAGGCGACGCCGGCTGGCACATCGAAGCCAGCTACACCGGCGACGATGGCGACCCGCGCGTCAGCCTCCGGTCCCGTGGCCGTGGTCTGCTGGTGCTCTACCTGTTCACCGACGTCGGCCCGGACGACGCGCCCACCCGGCTCCGCCCCGGCTCCCACCTCGACGTCCCGCCGATCCTGGCCCCGGGCGGCGACGACGGCATGCCCTGGCTCCCCGCCGCTCAGCAGGCCGCGCAAGCCAGCGCGCACCGGCCCACCGCCTGGGCCACCGGCCGCGCTGGTGACGTCTTGCTCTGCCACCCCTTCCTGGTGCACGCCGCCTCCTGGCCGCACCGCGGTCGCGCCGCCAAAATGATGGCCCAGCCACCCGTCCTGCTC
>CAXUJF010000747.1:1883-2783 GCA_964250865.1 uncultured Streptosporangiaceae bacterium | reverse complement strand
GGCGCCGCCGCGGACCAGGCCCACCCCGGCCCACAGGTTGGGATAGATCTCCAGGCCGTCGCGGCTGCCGCCGTGCAGCTCCCGCATCCGGCGCAGCCCTTCGGACTCGCTGGTGGCCAGGCCCTCCTGGACCTTGCGGATCATCGCCTCGTCGACGCCGGCGATCAGCCGGTCCGCCTGCCGCCAGGCCTCCTCGGCGGTGTCCCGGGTGATGATGTGCAGCCGGATGCCGAACCGGACCTGACGGTTGCGCTCGGCGGCGAGCCCGTCGATCCAGCGGAGCTTCTGGTCCACCGCCTCGGGGGGCTCGCCCCAGGTCAGGTAGACGTTGCTGAACGCGGCCGCGACCGGGCCGGCCTGGGCCGAGGACCCGCCGAAGTACAGGTCGGGCACCGGGTCCGGCAGCCGGGCCAGGCGCGCGCCCTCCACCTGCAGATGCTGGCCCTCGAAGTCGACGGTGTGGCCGGCCCACAGCCGGGACACGATGTCGAGGAACTCACCGCAGCGCTCGTAGCGGGCGGTCTTGTCGGCGAAGTCGCCGTAGGCGCGCTGCTCGGCCGACTCGCCCCCGGTGACCACGTTGAGCAGCAGGCGCCCCCGGGAGTAGCGCTGGAAGGTGGCGGCCATCTGGGCCGACAGCGTGGGCGAGATCAGCCCGGGCCGGAACGCGACCAGGAACTTGAGCCGCTCGGTGACCTCGGTGAGCATGGCCGTGGCCAGCCAGGCGTCCTCGCACCAGGCGCCGGTCGGCGTGAGCGCGCCCTCGAATCCGAGCTGCTCGGCGCTGCGCGCGATCTGGCCCAGGTAGGGCAGCGTGGCCGGCCGGATGGCGCCGGCCGCGCCGGTGGCCACACCGTGGCCCCCGCCGCCGATGTCCCGCCCCTCGCCGGTGGGCGGCAC
>CAXUJF010000747.1:1189-1873 GCA_964250865.1 uncultured Streptosporangiaceae bacterium | reverse complement strand
GGTTGGGGGCTGTGGGGGGGGGGGGGGGGGGGGGGGGGGGCGGGGGGGGGGGGGGGCCCCCCCGGGGCCCCCCCCCCGACGATGTCCCGCCCGTCGCCGTTGGTCGGCAAGAACCAGTGGAACCGCAGTGACATCGGCTTCCCTCACAGGTCGAATCTGGCCTGGTCTGGCCGGAGCACGGTCGCGGCCGGTCAGGGCCGGCGGTATAGCTACATTTCCGATTAGTTTAGTGGATTGACGGAGCGTGGTTTCGGCGGATTGATGGGGCGCCGTACCGGGGTAGGAAGCTGAACATGAACCTGCGGGAAATCCGTGAACTGATCCGGCTGGAACCGGTCGAGCTCGACACCGTGAAACGCCGGCTCAACCATTGCCATGACGTCGGCGACCTGCGGCGGAGCGCCCGGCGGCTGATCCCGCGGCCGGTCTTCGACTACGTGGACGGAGCCGCGGACGAGGAGATCAGCCTGGCCGGCAACACCGCGGCGTTCCGGCGCTGGCGGTTCCGGCCGCGCGAGCTGGTCGACGTGGCCCAGGTGGACACCAGCACCCAGATCCTGGGCCGCCCCGCCTCCCTCCCGCTCGGCCTGGCGCCCACGGGTTCGACCCGGATGATGCACCCGGACGGGGAGCCGGCCGTGGGCCGGGCCGCGGGGGGGCGGGCCCAGCCGGACACCCGGGGGG
>CAXUJF010000747.1:0-1179 GCA_964250865.1 uncultured Streptosporangiaceae bacterium | reverse complement strand
CGACGAGATTATCAGCTACATCCGCTCCGTCCTGCCGATCGTCATCCAGCAGACCAAGCGCGGCGGCTGGCGCGGTACCTCGGCGATCTACTTTTCCAAAATGGCGGAATGGCAAGCGGCGCGGGCCGGCGGACGGCCGAGGCCGACTCGGGCGAAGCTCGATGGCGTGGCGCCGAATGGGCGGGGAGCCGGCCGTGGCCCGGGCCGCGGGGCGCCGGAACCTGCCGTACACCCTGTCGACCATGGGCAACACCTCGATCGAGGACCTGGCTACGGCGGCGCACGCGGCGGGCCAGGACGAGATCTGGTTCCAGCTGTACGTCACCAAGGACATGGTCCAGACGCGGGACATGGTCCAGCGGGCCGCGGCCAGCGGATACCGGGTGCTGGCCCTGGCCGTCGACACCACGGTGAGCGGCTTCCGCGTCCGCGACGAGCGGAACGGGCTGATCACGCCGCCCGCGCTGACCATGGGCACCATAGCCAAGATCGGCGGCCGCCCGGCGTACTGGGCCCGGATGCTGCGCAACCCGGCCATCACGTTCGCCAACTTCCCGCCCGGCAGCGGGGGGCGGACCGTGGCCGAAAGCATCGGCAAGTTCAGCGCCAGCATCAACTGGGACTACCTGGCCGAGTTGCGGGCCAGCTGGCCGGGCCAGTTGCTGGTCAAGGGCCCGCTGGGGGCAGCCGACGCGCGCCGGGCGATTGAGGCCGGCGCCGACGGCGTCCAGCTGTCCAACCACGGCGGCCGCCAGCTCGACCGCACCGTGGCGCCGATCGACCTGGTGGCCGAGGTGCGGGAGGCAGTGGGGCCCGGGCCCACGGTGCTGGTCGATTCCGGCATCCGGCACGGTGCCGACCTGGCCGTCGCGGTCGCCTTGGGCGCGGATGCGGGCATGGTCGGCCGGGCCTACCTGTACGGCCTGATGGCCGGCGGCGAGCCGGGGGTGGACCGCGTCCTGGAACTGCTCGCGGCCCAGTTCCAGCGGACCATGCAGCTGCTCGGGGTCACCTCCGTGGCCGAACTGCGCAAGGAGGGGCCCAACCTGCTCACCCGCTCGGTGTGAGAGGCCCGTGGAGCGCGCAGGGCTGGCGGGACCCCGCGGGCCCCGGGGCGTGTCGGGCCTCGGTGAGGTAGGAGTTTATTAAATATCAGGATGAACGGGGCGGGAGGGGAGG
>CAXUJF010000746.1:0-2797 GCA_964250865.1 uncultured Streptosporangiaceae bacterium | reverse complement strand
TGGTTCGCCCGCTCCCGCTCCGCCCCGGCTAGCGCCTGGTCGGCCGCTGCCGCCAGCGCCGCCTCGGCCCGGTCGCGCTGGACGAGGTCATCGGCGGTCTTGAAGATATCCCGGGACTCGATCGCCTTCAGGACGTCGTCGATCTCGGAAAGCTCCTCGGCCAGCTGCTGAGCCTGCCCCTGGAGCCGCCCGGCCTCCGCCTCCAGGCCGGCCAGCTCCAGCGCCCGCTGTTCCGCGGTCGCTTCGGCCTCCACCACAGCCTCGGCGGCGCCCAGGGTGTCCCCGGCCACCGAACGCAGCGTCTCCGCGGCGTACCGCTGGTAGACGGCCAGGAACGTGGCCACCCGCTGGGCCGAGTTCTCCAGCCGCTCCTGGGCGGCGCGGGTCTCGGTCAGGCCGTCGAGCTGCTCACCCGCCCGGGCCAGGGCCTCGTCGTGCAGCGGCGGCAGCGACTCCAGCAGGATCTGCGGCAGCCGCCCCTCATCGATCCGGTTACCGACGTCCGGCGCCCGCAGCGTGTGCAGCAGCTGCAGCAGCCCGTCGAAGCGGTCCCGGCCCGCGTCGCCGCCCAGCCCGAACACCTCGGTCCGGATCCGTTCCTTGTGCACAGCGGGGGAGTCGGTGATGTGCTCGGCGCCGATCAGCTCGGTCAGGGCGTCCCGGGACAGCGGCTCCCGCGTCCCCGACATGAGCTGGAGCCCGCCGCCGACCCGCAGGGGAGTGGTGAAGTACCAGACCTTGGTCGCGCTGGCGGACTGGCTGTGCCGGACCAGCGCCCCGATCGTGAGGTACTCACCCGGCCGGGCCAGCTCCGCCCACAGGTAGCCGATGCGGTTGGACTGGCCCTGGGCACCGGTGCGCATCAGCTCGTCCAGGCTCACCCGGGCCGCGCCGGTGGCGTCCATCCGGCGGCGGTCGGCGTCCAGCAGGAACGGCAGCAGCATCTCCAGCGCACGGGACTTACCCGACCCGTTCGTACCCCGCAGGATCATCCGGCCGCCGCTGAGGTCGAACTCGTTGTCCAGGTAGTGCCAGACGTTGACGATGCCGGCGCGGGACAGCCGCCAGCGCTCGTCGAAGCGGCGGGGCGGACGTGGCTGGCTCATCCGGGCATCTCCTCCAGGGCGGCCTGGGCCGCCTGATCCGCCTGCGCGGGCTGGGTGCGGACGTGCGGCTGATATCGCGCCGCGAACGGGAAGATGGCCAGGCCTTCATCGACCGGACGAGCCAGGCGCAGCGCTTCCAGCAGGCCCACGACGTCGGCCCGCAGCGTGTCCAGGGAATCCCCGTACACGGTCTTCCACGAGTTCCGGTGCCGGGCCGCCAGCTCGCTGAGCATCGCGTCGACCTGCGGCCAGGGCGCGAGGGCGGCGGGCCAGGGGGTGCCGTCGACCAGGACCGCCGATTCGGCCGACGGCTGCAGAACCGTGGTCAGCTCGTCCAGGAGCAGCAGCGCCGCCTGCTTGGTGCTGCCGCTGCCGGGGAAATCCAGGTCGGTGAGCGCGCCAGAAGGATCGTAGGCCAGCGCGCCTTCGGCCCGGACTTCCAGCACCAGCCCGAAGTTCTCATCCAGCTGCCGGGTCAGCTCGTTCCGCTCCCGGGACAGCACGTCGAGTTCGTCGTCCGGCAGTTCGGCCCGGAACACGGCCGGGTTCTCCACCAGCCGCTGCCGGAGCCGGCGGCGCGGCGGCTCGGCCGACCGCTGTGACCAGGTGTCCTCGGCCGCCGCGAACTGATGCAGCGGGCTGGGCAGCAGGTGGATGAGCAGTGGGCGGTTGATACTGAGCAGCGCCTCGTCCTCGCGGCGTTCGCCCCAGGCGGCGAGCGAGCCGTCCGTCTCGGTCACCACCCCCCAGGCCGCGAGCAGCTTGAGGGCGGTCACGAGCTGCCGCCGGTCGCTGATGCCGTCGGTGACCAGGATGGACTGCTCGGCGGCGTCGGCCCGGATCTGGTCGACCAGCGAGGAGATGAGGATCTGCTCACCGGCGCCCGGCGCGAGCAGCGCGGCGCAGACCAGCGCCAGGTGAACGTAGGCGCCGGGGGTGAAAGAGCTGTCGTCGGTCGCGCGGCGCGCCGGGCGGAGCGGCGCCGAAGCCGGCAACGGCGCCTTCACCAGTCGGGCGAAGCCGGACTCGACGATGAGCGTGTACCCGAGCTGACCGGCGAACATGGACTTCAGCGCCGGGGCGTGACGGCGCACCAGGTCCAATTCGGCTGGCTGGTGGGCGGCGGTCAGGATCGGCGACGACAGCAGATGCCGGGCGGCGATCCGCCGCTCGCCGGCGTCAAGGCCGGCCGTGGAAACCCGCGGGCTGGTCACAGCGCGGCCTCCCGCGCGGCGCTGTCGCTCGGCGCCCATTCGGCGGTGCCCGACACCGTGAGGCTGAGGCCGACGAACGTTGTGGTCCCGTCGGAGCTGGTGACGACGGTGTCCGGGCCGGCGACCGCACGCAGCCGCAGGCCGGCGTCGTGGTCGACGGTGTCGTCGCGGTTCCGGGCCAGCAGGTCGGCCACCAGGTCCAGCAGCAGGTTACGGGCGGCCGGTGAGATGGTGGCGCCGTGCAGTGAGCCGGTCAGCGCGAGCTCGGCCGCGGCCGCCTGCCGCTGCTCGGTTTCCCGCTGAGCTTCGGCGGTCAGCCGCAGCCGGTCCGCGGCCGGGTCGGGCACGCGGGACGTGCGCCCGCGCATCGCCCGGTCCCCGCGTTCGCGCAGCGACACCGGGACGGGCACTGGATCCGAGTCCCACCAGGAGGTCGTGGGCCCGACCCGCGGATCGGGTTCTTCCGGGCCGAGCAGC
>CAXUJF010000745.1:0-2808 GCA_964250865.1 uncultured Streptosporangiaceae bacterium | reverse complement strand
AACCAGGTCTCCTGGGCCTGGGCCAGCGCGGAGGCGTGCTGCTGGGCGGCGGTGTCGAGCTCGGCCTCGCGGCGCCGGGACTCACCCAGCGCGGTCTCCAGCGCGGTCCGGCGGCCCAGCACCGCGGCCTCGTCGGCTTCGTCGACCTCCAGCCGGGTGGCCAGCGTCAGGTAGTCGTCGGCCAGCAGCCGCAGCCGGGAGTCGCGCAGGTCGGCCTGGATCACGGCCGCGCGGCGGGCCATCTCGGCCTGCCGGCCCAGCGGCTTGAGCCGCCGGCCGAGCTCGGCGGTGAGGTCGACCAGCCGGGTCAGGTTGGCCTGCATGGCTTCCAGCTTGCGCAGCGCCTTTTCCTTGCGGCGGCGGTGCTTGAGCACGCCCGCCGCTTCCTCGATCAGCGCGCGCCGGGCCTCCGGGCCCGCGTGCAGCACGGTGTCGAGCTGGCCCTGGCCCACGATGACGTGCATCTCACGGCCCAGGCCGGAGTCGGACAGCAGCTCCTGGACATCGAGCAGCCGGCACCGGTCGCCGTTGATGGCGTACTCGCTCTGGCCGGACCGGAACATCAGCCGGCTGATCGTGACCTCGGCGTAGTCGATGGGCAGGGCGCCGTCGCTGTTGTCGATGGTCAGCGTGACCTCGGCCCGGCCCAGCGGGGGGCGGGAGGTGGTGCCGGCGAAGACGACGTCTTCCATCTTGCCGCCGCGCAGCGACTTGGCCCCCTGCTCGCCCATGACCCAGGCCAGGGCGTCGACGATGTTGGACTTGCCCGAACCGTTGGGGCCGACCACGCAGGTGATGCCGGGCTCGAGGCGCAGCGAGGTGGCGGACGCGAACGACTTGAAGCCGCGCAGGGTCAGGCTCTTGAGGTACACCGAGAGCCCTCCCTCCTGCTCAGCCCCGTGAACGGCCCAATGGGCGGCACCGTGAACGGCGCCACCGCCCGACCGGCCGTCTGGCCGTGACCTTACCGTGCGGCCCCGTCAAAACTGCGGGCACCGCCAAAAGCGCTCGGCACTGTCGAATGCGGGCAACTGCAGATCGAATCCGACGCCAGGAGGGAAGGGGGCGTCGGAAAAAGTAGCAGACCAGACAGGCCGATGGCGCCGGAAGCTCCGGGCCACCGGCTGCCGAGCATTGCCGGATGGCATCCGCACAGGTGGGCAGGCACAAGACAAATAGGGACGCCCAAAGAGGCAGGCGCCCCTATTTAGTCTTGCGGATCCTGCTGTCGTTTTGCCTTGTTGTGCAGACGCTCGTCATGTGAGCGCTGGCTCGCGGCCCGCTACCAGGAACTCTTCATCGCTGGCTCCGGTCATGAGTGCATCATTCTCGTCCTGGAGCCGCATAAGCTCGGCTTCCAGGTCTCGCACTCGCTGCTGGAGACGGCGCATCTCAGAGATCATCCGGGGATCGGGACCGCCAACGTGGCCAAGTAGAGCCTTCGCCATGGTGTGGGGTCCTCCACGCTGAGTGACCAGAGTGGGCACTATCTATAGCACGCTTCCTGCGCGCATTAACAATAACTAGGTTCTCACTAAGGGCCTGGCTGGTCAAGTTGAGTGCCGACATAGCCCCTGTTATTTACCTTACATGCCGAATAAGGACACCTTCTCCGCCGGCGCTGCGTGACCATTGGGGAGGTCTGCGGGCGGTGCTGAGGTCTCGCAGGTGGTGCCGCGCATCGGATGGCACCATCGGCACCAGAATTAATGCTCGGTGAACCCGCGGAGGCGGCCTTGCGGGCGACCCCAGCGTTGCGTGACCCGGGTCACCCGGCCCGGAGTCTGGCCTCCGGTCAGCTCGGCCAGCAGGGCGCGGACGTCACGGGCGGGACCTTCGGCGATGACCTCGACCTGGCCGTCGTCCAGATTAGCCGCGCTACCGGCCAGGCCGAGCGCGGTGGCCCTCGTCCGGACCCAGTAGCGGAAGCCCACGCCCTGGACCCGGCCGTCCACGTAAGCGGTCAGGCGCACCGGGCCGGAATCGTCCTGCGTATCGGCTACCACCGGCCGTTCCGCGGGCGCGGCTGGCAGCGGGGACAGGAGTAAGACGACCGATTCATGAACGGGTCCCGGCGGACCGGGGTGCCACAGCGCGGGCAGGGCTCACCCTCACGGCCGTAGACGGCCAGCGAGCGGTCGAAGAAGCCGCTCTCCCCGTTGACGTTGACGTAGAGGCGGTCGAACGAGGTGCCGCCCGCGGCCAGCGCGGTCCGCATGACCTCGCGGACACCCGCCAGCAGCCGGGTGATCTCCGGCCGGGTCAGCGTGTCGGTAGCCCGTGCGTAGTGCAGCTTGGCCCGCCACAGCGCCTCGTCGGCGTAGATGTTGCCGACCCCGCTGATCAGCGACTGGTCCAGCAGCGCGCGCTTGATGCCGGTGCGGCGCCGCCGCAGCGCCGTCGCGAACGACGTGTCGTCGAAGGCCTCTTCCAGCGGGTCCGGGGCGATGTGCGCGATCGGGCCGGGCAGCTCCGCGCCGTCCGACACGAAAAGCAGGTGGCCGAACGTCCGCTGATCGGTGAAGCGCAGGTCGGGCCCGCCGTCGGTGAACGTGAACACCGCCCGCACGTGCGGCGACAGCGGGCGGCCCGGCTCACCGACCAGCAGCTGCCCGCTCATGCCCAGGTGAGCCAGGAGAGCATCCTCGCCGACCGGGAGCCACAGGTACTTGCCGCGGCGGCGGGCGCCGCCGACCGGGCGGCCCGCCAGGGCGTCGGCGAAGTCGGCCGGGGCGGCCCGGGGGCGGCGGCCCGGCCGGGGGGGGGCTTCGGGGCCCTTGTGGCTGGTGGGGGCGCCGCCGGGGGGGG
>CAXUJF010000744.1:0-2815 GCA_964250865.1 uncultured Streptosporangiaceae bacterium | reverse complement strand
GGCCTGCACTGCCTGGATTTGCCCGGCGGCGTCGGCGTGGGCCTGGCTGATCTCGGTCTCAGCGCCGGCGCGGGCCTGCTCAACCTGCTCCCGCGCCTCGGCGGCGCGCTGCTCGGCCTGGGCCCGTGCGGCCTCGGCGGCCTGCAGCTTCTCATCCATCTCCACAGCGGCCGCGCGGGCTTCCTCAGCGTCGGCTTCGGCTTGCTGCCGGCGCTGCGCTTCCCGGGCCAGCCCGCCCCGGACGACAGCGACCTGCTCGGCGGCCTCGGCCTGCACGGCCTCGATCTGCGCCTCGGCCGCCTCGGGGTCGGCGGCGGCCTGCAGCTGCCCGGCGGCCGCGGTCAGCTTCTCCACCAGCGCGGCCGCGTCCTGCAGCAGCCCGGCCCGCAGCTCCGAAGCACGTGCGGTGGCCATGGTGACCGGCCGGTCCAGGTCATCAGGCTGGGCGGCTGCGGCGTGCCCGGCCGCCCGGCGGTCCAGGGCGGCCCGGGCCCGGAACGCCGTCATCGCGGTGTGGGCAGGCCGTCCCTGCCGGTCGGGAAGGTCGCAGTACTTCGGCCGGGCGCCCGCCTCCGACGATGCGGGCCGTGGCGGCCGCTCGCATCCCGGGTAAGCGCACGTCACGACGGCGGCGGCCTCAATGGCGGGGGAGGTGCTCGGTTCGCTCATGCTGCGATCCTACCATCAATGCGTTTCATTTAACAATGCAACATAATAAAATAATGAAATGAAATAGTGCAATGATTTCGGTCGCCGGCTGCGGGCCCCACCGGGCCGCACCTGGCCCCGTAGGTGACATCACCCCGTCCCCACCGGCCATCCGGGCGATACGCTGACCGGCATGAGCGCCGAGCCGCTGCAGGAACACAACCCGGATGACCCGGTGGAGATCCTGCGCGTGCTGCCCAGCCAGTTCCACGACCAGTTCCTGCACGACTATGCGGATGCCGCCGCCGGGGCGGCCCGCCAGATCGAGGGCTACCGGAAGCTGCATGACCTTCTGAGGCTGTGGCGGCTGACCGCGGCCGCACACACCGCGCCCGGTTTCGGGGCCCGGCTGGCCGGCATGCGGGAGGCGGTGCGGGCCGGCAGCCTGGAAGGGTCGGCTCCGATCGAGGAGATCGTCCCGGACTGGCCCGCCCGGCGCAATCGCCGGTGACCTACCGAGTCCGATTCGAGGGCGGCGCCCTGGCCCAGCTGCACGGCCTGCCCCGTGAGGGATTCGACGCACTGCTGGACCGGGTCGTGGACCTGGTGGAGGAGCCCTGGGACGCGGTCGTGATGCCACCCGGCGATGACCCCTCCTACCGCAGAGCCGTGTTCGGCTCCGGCTGGGGCCTGCTGACCTTCCACGCCGACGACGACGCCGAACTTATCCGGATCTTCGACCTCATCTGGATCGGCTAGCAAGGCCCCCGCCACCGAAGGACGGGCCCGGCGCTGACCGCCGTCAGCGCCGGGCCCTCGGGTGCGGCCCGCCGCGATGCTCGATGAAGACCGACTCCGTTGGGAGCCCGGGCCAAACCGCAGCGGTATAGCTCACCGCGCGATAGCAGCCAGCCCCCGGGCGGGCTGGTGCTGCGGGGCTGCGGCCCCAAACCGGCCCCGCAGCAAGATGTTGTTAAGTAACACTTCGCATTTGTGCGAGGAGTGCCACGGCCGGGCGTACCGTGTCACCCATGAGCACCGCATCCCACGAGGCTGAGCCCGTACCGATGGCTCGGCGGTCCTGGTACCTGCCCCGGGCCGACGCGGACCGGCTCGCCGAGCTGGTCGACGATCTGCACTTCACGACCCGGCGGCCGCGGTACGAGGTCCTAGCCGCCGTGGTCGGCGTCATCCTCGAGCACCGGCCCGAGATCGAATCCCGGCTAGCCAAGGACAGCGCAGCATGAGCCACCGGACCGCGCTCGCGAACAACAAGGGCGGCGTCGGCAAGACCTCCAGCACCGTCAACCTCGCGGCGGCCCTGGCCCGTCAGGGCCGCCGCGTCCTGGTCGTCGACATGGACCCGCAGGCGAACACCACCCGCCGCCTGGCAGCCAGGCTCGGCGAGGACTCCCCCACCGTCTCCGAGGTCATCGCCAGCGCGGCCAAAGGATGCGCGGCGGACGCGATCGTGACGTGCGGCTGGCCTGTCGCCTACGCCGACCAGATCAGCATCATCCCGTCCGCCCCCGACCTGGCGAACCGCGGCGGCGAACTTCACCTGCTCGGCGCCGTCCGGCGGCTCACCAAGGCGCTGACCGGCGTCGATGACCAGTACGACGCCACCTTGTTCGACTGCGAACCCAGCCTCGGTCACCTCACCCAGCTCGTGCTGGCGGCCGTCGACGACGTGCTGACCATCGTCGAACCGGAATACGACGCCGTCGAATCCGCGATCCGGCTCAGGGATTTCATCGAGGCCGCCCGCGAGGACCTCGGCAACCCCGGCCTCCACGTGCTCGGCTACCTGCTGTCCCGCGTGCGGGAAACCCTCGGGGCCCACAAGTTCCAGCTCGGCGGGCTGCCCGCCATGTTCGGCGACGGCATGGTCTGGGAGCCCGGCATCCCGGAGCGCGCCGTGATCAAGGACGCCAATGAGGCGGCCGCCCCCGTCGAGCTCGCCGGGCCGGTCGGCCGCGAGGTGGCCGCCCTGTACGACACGATCGGCCTCCGGTACCTCGCGGCCGTAGGCGTGCCGGCATGAGCCCGAAACTGCAGCGGCAGCGCCCTGAAGCCGAATCCCACCTCGTCCGCAAGCCCGAGCCGATCAGGACCGGCACCACAGACCCGGAGACATCCGGGCCGCCCCCAGCGCTGCCCGCACGCC
>CAXUJF010000743.1:0-2818 GCA_964250865.1 uncultured Streptosporangiaceae bacterium | reverse complement strand
CTCCAGCGCCCGTGCCAGCTCCAGCGCCCGTGCCAGCTCCAGCGCCCGTGCCAGCCTCGGTACCACCGCCAGCTCCGGTACCCCGGGAGCCGCTTCGGCCCGGCCTGCGTCTCCTACGTCGGCCGCTACCACCGCCTTCGGCGGCACACCCTCCTCCGGCGGCACGCCCTCCTCCGGCGGCACGCCCTCCTCCGGCGGCACGCCCTCCTCCGGCGGCCCCGGCTCCGCCGCGACGGCCCAGATCAAGGCCGACTGGCGGGAGTTCTTCAGCGCCAAGACCCCGGTGGCCACGCGGATCAGCCTGCTGCAGAACGGCTCGGCGTTCGTCTCGATCCTCAAGTCCCAGGCCTCCTCGCCGCTGGCCGCTTCGGCCGCGTCCACGGTGAGCGCGGTGACCATCGAGTCGCCGGCGCAAGCCAAGGTGACCTACTCGATCCTGCTCCACGGGACCCCGGCCCTGAAGCACGAGCCCGGCATGGCCGTCCACCAGAACGGCACCTGGAAGGTCGGCGACCAGAGCTTCTGCGCGCTGCTCATCCTGGAAAGCAGCGGCAAGGCGCCGGCCGCCTGCGCCAGTGCCGCCGGTTAGGCGCGGCGGCGTACACTGCCTTGCACGACGGCCTGCGCGCCGGGACCAGCCGAACCAGCGGATCAGCCGAACCAACGGACAACCGGGGCGATGGGTAAAGCGAGCAGAACCAAGCAGACCGCCAGCCGGCGCGAGCGGATCGCCGCCCAGCGGGCCGCGGAGCAACGGCGCCAGGTCCGTAACCGCATCTTCATCGCCGGCGGTGCCGTGGTGGTGGTCGTGGTGGTGGTCGTGATCTTCGTCATCGTCGCGGCGACGGGCAAGTCGACCAGCTCATCGTCCAGCGCCAACGGGCCGACCGGGACCGCGCTGTCCAAGGTGGTGGCCGACACCACCAGCGTCCCGGCCAGCACGCTGGCCGCGGTGGGCGCGGGCACCGTGGTCACCCCGCCCACCTCGGTCAACGGCACCGCGCTGACCTCGGGCGGCAAGCCCGAGATGCTCTACATCGGGGCCGAGTACTGCCCGTACTGCGCGTTCGAGCGGTGGGGGATGGTCGTCGCGCTCAGCCGATTCGGCACCTTCAAGGGTCTGAGCACCACGCACTCCTCCAGCACCGACGCCTACCCGAACACTGCGACGTGGACGTTCTACAAGTCGACGTACACCAGTAAGTACCTGGCCTTCACGCCGGTGGAGGAGACCACCAACCAAGTGGCCTCCAACGGCCAGGGCTATGTCCCGCTGCAGAGCCCGACCGCGGCCCAGCAAGCGCTGATCGCCAAGTACGACGCGCCCCCGTACGTGGCCTCGGCCAGCAAGGGCGCCATCCCGTTCGTGTACCTCGGCGGCCACTACCTGATCACCGGGGCCAGCGCGCTGCCCTCGGTGCTGACCGGGAAGTCCTGGGCCACGATCGCCTCATCGCTCCATGACCCCAGCAACTCCGTGGCCAAGGCAGTGAACGGTACGGCCAACTACATCACCGCGGCCATCTGCAAGATGACCAGCAACCAGCCGTCGAACGTCTGCACCTCCAGCGTCACCGCGTTGCAGTCCAAGATGCGGGCCGCGGGCTGACCCGGTTACCGCTCCGCGGGCGGCTACCGCTCCGCGGGCGGCTACCGCTCCGCGGGCGGCTGCTGCCCGCTCCGCTGGAACAGCAGGAACAGCCAGGCCAGCGACGGGACCAGCAGCACGACCCCGACGCCGACGCTGATCGTGGTGGCCTGCAGCGTGGCCTGCCCGGCCGCGGCCTGGGCCACGGTCAGACCCGGTGCGCCCGACAGCAGGTGCGGGTACTGAGCCGCGCCCCAGCCCCACAGCACCGTGGCCACGGCCAGCGCGGCGGTGACCCGGACCAGCAGGTACCGGCGTGCGGCCAACAGGGCCAGCGAGGCCACCCCGGCCGCCCCCGACAACGCCACCAAGGGCAGGGCCCGCCCGGGCAGCCCGCTCCACAGCCGGGGCGCGTCGGCGTGCACCACGGCCAGCCCGGCCACGGCCAGCAGCCCGGCCACCACCCCGGCGGCCCGCGCCCGGCGGCGGAACTCCGCGGCCAGGTCGAGCTGCCCGGACCGCCGCGCGTCCGCGGTCAGGTAGACGGCGGCCAGGTACATCCCGGCCACCACGGCCAGCGCACCGCTGAGCACCGAGGTCGGGTTGAGCCAGCTGGTCAGCACGTTCCCGCGGGCCACTCCGGGCGGCACCCGGCCGGACGCCACCCCGCCCGCCACCGCGCCCAGGAAGAACGGCGTGACCAGCGAGGAGAACGCGAACGCGGCCCCGAAGATCCGCTGCTGCCACACCTCGGTGACCGCCTTGCGGAACGCGAAGGCCGAGCCCCGGGCAATGACCCCCAGCGCCACCAGCGTCAGCGGGATGTAGAGGGTCGACGACACCGCGGCGAACAGGGGCGGGAACGCCGTCCACATCAGCACCAGCACGAAGATCAGCCAGACGTGGTTGGCCTCCCACACCGGGCCGATCGCGTGCTCGATCAGGGCCCGCCGCCGGGCACCGGGACCGGTCCGGCCGGACAGCAGGTCCCAGGCCCCGGCCCCGAAGTCGGCCCCGGCCAGCAGCGCGTACACGGTGACGCTGGCCCACATCAGCGCGAGCAGGGTGGTGGCCATGGTCAGACCACCTTGTACCCGGTGACGTCGCTCTCTTGGGGCGCGACCGGCACCGGGCGGGGGGGGGCCCCCCGCCGCCGCCCGGAGCCCCCAACCCCCGCCCCCCCGGCCGGGCCGGGGGCCGGTACTTCGCCCCTCCGCCACGACCGCGATG
>CAXUJF010000742.1:0-2820 GCA_964250865.1 uncultured Streptosporangiaceae bacterium | reverse complement strand
CCTCTGCACCCCGGGCTCCCCAGTCGCTTCGGGGGCGAATGCTATTACCGTGTGCAAAAACTGCTGCCCCAGCGACACTTTTTGAACACGGTAAATCGGGCGGGCGTGCTCCGGCTCGGGCCACGGTACCCGTGGTGCTGGTGTGATGGCTGAGGTACGTCAGGCCGGACGGCGGCGCGCAGCGACACGGGACGGCTCCCTCATGCGGGCGGGCTAGAACTGGGCTTTTAGTTCTTCGATCTCGCGGGCGTGCTCGCGGAGCCTGACGTAGGCGGGGCGTTCCCGGATCCGGGCCAGGGCCCAGCGCACCGCTTCGGCCCGGCTGGTGGCGACGCCCGCCGTGATCAGGGTGTCCACGGTCTCCAGGTCCGCCGGGCCGAGCCGGGCCATGATCGGCACCAGCGGGGCGTCCGGGTGTTCCAGCGCGACCAGTTCGGCCTGGCTGATCCTGGTCCGTGGCCCTGGCAGTGCATCCGGGTAACCGTCGCCGGGCAGCAGGAACTCGACCCACGCGACCTGGGGCACCGTGCGCAGGTCTTGCCGGAAGCCCTGGATGGCTTCCCTCTGGGTGTGGTCGAACTCCTGGATGATCAAGGCATCCGCGTCGGTGCCGTCCGGCCGCCGACCCTCGGGCGGCTCGACGAACACCCGGACCAGAAGCTGGCCGGGCTCGACTTCCGGGTCGTCGCCGTACTGCAGGATCTCCACCCGCTGCACGGCCGGGCCGGGGAACCGGCTCCGGGCCTGCTGACTGATCTGCTCCTGCAGGTGGTCCAGCTCCGCAGTGTCCATTCTCGCCTCCGCGCGTTTCGTCCGTAATCATCGTAACTCGCGTATCGGCTGATGCGCCAGAAAATTTGGCAAGCCGAGACAAGCGCCTAAAGACGGTTGGCTTAGGGTGAGCGGACGCATCCGACGGGGGAGTTCCTTCGCCGCGAGGCACGCGAGGCACGCGAGGCACGCGAGGCACGCCAGGCACGCCAGGCACGCCAGGCACGCCAGGCACGCCAGGCACGCCAGGCACGCCAGGGCGCGCCATCCTTCGGGCCGCGTACTGAGGCCGGCGCTCTAGCCCAGCGCCCCGGCCCGGCGTCCGCGGCCGCGCTCACATCGTTAACTCAGCTAACGACATCGTGAGCCCGGGTAACGGTTTTAGAAGTAGGAAAAAATAGCTCACCAAGCAGGTCGGAAGCGGTGTGCTTCCTGACAACTCGGGTAAGTAGGCGCGCAGGAAAAACGCCAACACGGAGGTAGACGATGGCGTCAGCTACCGACACGGCGGAAGCGCCGGTGATCCGCAGCACCATCCCGGCCCGGATCGACCGCCTGCCCTGGTCGAGATTCCACACCCGGATGGTGATAGCGCTCGGCGTGGCCTGGGTCCTGGATGGCCTCGAGATCACCGTCGCGGCCAACGTGATCCCCGATCTGACCGGCAAGACCACGCTCCATCTGAGCACCTCGCAGGCCGGCAGCATCGCCTCCTGGTACCTGATCGGGGAGGTCATCGGCGCGCTGTTCTTCGGCCGGCTGTCCGACAAGCTGGGCCGGCGCAACCTGTTCATGGTGACGCTGGCCGTCTACCTCATCGGCAGCGGCCTGACCGCGGCCACCATGGCGGGCAGCGGCTGGATCGTCTTCCTCTACGCCACCCGGATTATCGCCGGCATGGGCATCGGCGGCGAGTACGCCGCGATCAACTCGGCCATCGACGAGATGATCCCGGCCCGGTATCGCGGCCGGGTGGACATCGCGATCAACGGGACCTACTGGGGCGGAGCGCTCATCGGCACGGCCGCCACGCTGGTCGCGCTGAACCACCTGCCCGCCGACTGGGGCTGGCGGACCGCGTTCCTGGTCGGCCCGGCCCTGGCCCTGTCCATCATCTACGTCCGGCGGAACCTGCCGGAAAGCCCGCGCTGGCAGATCATGCACGGCCGCGAAGAGGCCGCCGAAGGCAGCATCCGCGAGATCGAGCGCGACGTGGAGCAAAGCCGGGGCGCGGTCGCGCCGGTGGACGACGACCAGGCCATCGAGATCAGGCCCGCGACCCAGATCGGCTATCTCGCCCTGGCCCGCTCGCTGTTCAGGCACTATCCGGGCCGTTCCACCCTGGTCGCGGCGCTGATGATCACACAGTCGTTCCTGTACAACGCGATCTTCTTCACCTACGGCCTGGTCCTGAACCTCTTCTTCCACATCCCGACGGGCCACGTGCCCTACTACTACTTCGCGTTCGCGGCGGGCAACCTGCTCGGGCCGCTCACGATCGGCCGGCTGTTCGACACCCTGGGCCGGAAGAAGATGATCTCCGGTACCTACATCATCTCTGGCCTCCTGCTGGTGATCACCGCCATCCTGTTCAAGCAGGGTGCGTTCAACGCCACCACGCAGACCCTCGCCTGGGCGGTGATCTTTTTCTTCGCCTCGGCCGGGGCCAGCGCCGGGTATCTGACCGCCAGCGAGGTCTTCCCGCTGGAGGTCCGGGCCAAGGCCATCGCCGTGTTCTTCGCCATCGCCCAGTTCTTCGGCTGGTTCGGCACCAAGCTGTACACCAGCCTGATCGGTACCGGCAACGACCCGAACAAGCTCTTCGTCGGCTATCTGATCGGGGCGGGCGCGATGATCATCGGTGGTCTGGTCGAGATCTTCCTCGGGGTGGCGGCCGAAGGTAGATCGCTGGAGGACGTGGCCAGCCCGCTGTCGATGGTCCAGCGGGCCTCCGGCTCGGGCGGCGAGACCGGCTAGGCTCACCGCCCCCGCGGCCAAGCCGCCCAGCCCAGACCCGCCCAGCCCAGACCCGCACACCCGTTCACCTAC
>CAXUJF010000741.1:0-2821 GCA_964250865.1 uncultured Streptosporangiaceae bacterium | reverse complement strand
GGCCCGGGTGATCGGGGTGGCCGGGGGCGAGTACAAGGCGGCCGTGGCCCGCGAGCTGGGCGCCGACGTGGTGATCGACCGGAACACCGAGGACTTCGTCGCGGTGGTCAAGGAGGTCACCGAGGGCCGCGGAGCCGACGTGGTCTACGACTCGGTGGGCGGGGACGCCTACGACCGGTCCACCAAGTGCGTCGCCTTCGAGGGCCGCATCCTGGTCATCGGCTTCGCTAGTGGCCGGGTACCCACGCCGGCCCTGAACCACGCGCTGGTCAAGAACTACTCGATCGTCGGGCTGCACTGGGGGCTGTACGCCACCAAGGACCCCCAGTCGCTGCGTGACGCCCACGACGAGCTGCTCAAGCTGGCCGCCGCTGGTGCGATCAAGCCCCTGGTGAGCGAGCGGCTCGGACTGGCCGACGTCGCCGCGGGCCTGGAGCGACTGGCCGCCGGCCAGACCACCGGCCGGCTGACGTTCCTGCCCTGACGCGAGGATACGAATATGACGATGAGCGAGACGGACGTCCCGGGCCTGGATCTGGCTGCGTTCGGGACCTACTTCGGCACCGCCCGGCCCGGGACGGTCGACGGACCGCTTCGGGCCAGCGTGCTGCCCGGCGGCAAGTCGAACATCACCTACGACGTGACCGACGGCGAGCACCACTGGGTCGTCCGGCGGCCCCCGCTGGGCCACGTGCTGGCCACCGCGCACGACATGGGCCGCGAGTACCGGGTCATCAGCGCGCTGTCCGGTACCAACGTCCCGGTGCCGGAGACCTGCCTGCTGTGCGAGGACCCCGCCGTGATCGGGGCCCCGTTCTACGTGATGACCAAGGTCGCCGGGACCGCTTACCGGACCGCGGCTCAGCTCGAGGCGGTCGGGGCCGAGCGGACCCGGGGCTGGCCCCCCCGGTTGATCAACCCGGGGGCTGCGTGGCCCGCCGCCCCGCCCGGGGGGGGGGGGCGGGCCGACTTCGGCCGCCCGGAAGGCTTTCTTGCCCGTCAGGTCCGCCGGTGGAAGCAGCAGCTCGACGCCTCACGCAGCCGCGATCTGCCCGGCGCCGACGAGCTGCACGCGGCGCTGGCCGGCCGGGTCCCGGCCGAGTCCGACGTCGCGATCGTGCACGGCGACTACCGGTTGGACAACCTGCTGATCGGGGACGGCGACCGGGTGACCGCGGTGCTGGACTGGGAGATGGCCACCCTCGGCGATCCGCTCACCGACATCGGATTGCTGCTGGTCTACCAGGCGCTGGCCCAGATGGAGACGGGCTACGCCGTGGCCGACGCGGCCATCGCGCCCGGTTTCCCCGACGCGGCGGAGATCACCGACGCCTACGCCCAGCGCAGCGGCCGGGACCTGTCCAGCCTCGGCTTCTACCTGGGGCTGGCGTACTTCAAGATCGCGGTCATCTGCGAGGGCATCTACTACCGTTTCACCCAGGGCCAGACCCTGGGTGAGGGCTTCGGGGACGTCGGGGCCGCGCCCGAGCCGCTCATCCAGGCCGGCCTGGCCACGATGAAGGAGTTCTCCTGATGGAATTCGGCTTCGATGACGTCACCCTCAAGCTGCGGGACAACCTGCTGGCCTTCATGGACGAGAAGATCTATCCGGCCGAGCCGGTGTTCGCCGAGCAGCTGGCCGGGCTGACCGACCACTGGGCCTGGACTCAGGCGCCCATACTGGCCGAGCTCCGGGCCGAGGCGCAGGCCCGCGGGCTGTGGAACCTGTTCCTGCCGGGCGAGCACGGCGCCGGCCTGACCAACCTGCAGTACGCGCCGCTGGCCGAGATCACCGGCCACAGCCTGAGCCTGGCGCCCCCCGCGCTCAACTGCTCTGCGCCCGACACCGGGAACATGGAGGTGCTAGCCGGATTCGGCACCGAGGAGCAGCGCAAGACCTGGCTCCAGCCGCTGCTGGACGGGGAGATCCGGTCGTCCTTCGCCATGACCGAGCCGGACGTGGCCTCCTCCGACGCGACCAACATCTCCACCCGTATCGAGCGCGACGGCGACTCTTACGTGATCAACGGGCGGAAGTGGTGGATCAGCGGGGCCATGAACCCGGACGCCAAGATCTTCATCGTCATGGGCAAGACCGACCCGGACGCCGCGCGGCACCGCCAGCAGTCGATGATTCTGGTTCCCCGTGAAACACCGGGCCTGACCATCAAGCGCGGCATGCACGTGCTCGGCTACGACGACCACGCGCACGGCGGCCACGCCGAGCTGGAGTTCCGCGACGTCCGCGTCCCGGCCACCAACCTGATCGCCGGGGAAGGGGACGGCTTCGCCATCGCCCAGGCCCGGCTGGGCCCGGGCCGCATCCACCACTGCATGCGCTCCATCGGGGTGGCCGAGCAGGCGGTGGAATTGATGTGCCAGCGCGCCCTGGCCCGCACCGCGTTCGGCAAGCCGCTGGCCGAGCAGGGGGTGATCCGCAACTGGATCGCCGAGGCCCGGGTCAAGATCGAGCAGCTCCGCCTGCTGGTGCTCAAGACGGCCTGGCTGATGGACACGGTTGGCAACAAGGGAGCGCACGGGGAGATCCAGGCCATCAAGATCGCGACGCCGGAGACGGTGGAGTGGATCCTGGACAAGGCCATCCAGGTGCACGGGGCCGGCGGCCTGTCCCAGGACTTCCCGCTGGCCGCCGCCTTCGCCAGCATCCGCACCCTCCGCTTCGCGGACGGCCCGGACGAGGTGCACAAGAACTCGCTGGCCCGGGCCGAGCTGAAGCGCCACACCCCGCCCACCGGCCACTGACCCACCCCGGCGTTTCCGCGCCGTTCCTACGACGCCCGCGCCGTATCCGCGCTGTATC
>CAXUJF010000740.1:2395-2824 GCA_964250865.1 uncultured Streptosporangiaceae bacterium | reverse complement strand
GGCGGACCCGGGTCGGCGGGTTCGGCGGCGCGGACGGGCTGGCGGCCTGGCTGACGGCCGAAGACATCGGCGCGGTGGTCGATGCCACCCATCCTTTCGCCACGGCCATAACCGCGACCGCGGTGACGGCCACGGAGCGACTGGGCGTACCGCTGCTGGTCCTGCGCCGTCCGGGCTGGACGGCCAGGCCAGACGACGACTGGCGCCGGGTGCCGTCGCTGGCGGCCGCGGCCGCTGACCTGCCGGGCCAGCGGGTGTTCCTCACCGTCGGCCGCAAGGAGGTGTCCGCCTTCGCCGGCGACGAGCAGCGCTGGTTCCTCATCCGGTCGGTGGAGTCGCCGGCTCCGCCGCTGCCGCCGCGGGCGCAGGTCGTGACCGCCCCCCGGGCGGGGGGGGGGGGGGGCCACGCGGGGCCGATGCGCCGGCGCC
>CAXUJF010000740.1:1037-2385 GCA_964250865.1 uncultured Streptosporangiaceae bacterium | reverse complement strand
GTCGAGAGCAGCGGCCGCGGACACGGCGGCCGCACCGACGCGCACGGCCGGCATCCGGGTCTCGCCTACTTCTTCGACCGCATCGAGATGTCGCCCGGACGCCACAAGGCCAGCTACAACCACCTGAGCGGCGGCCGCACGGCGGGGGCCGCCTGCGCCGGCGACCAGCCGCGCGGGTTCCTCAGCCGGGCGGGGGAGGCGCGGGCTCCGCCGCTGCCGCCGCGGGCTCAGGTCGTGACGGCCCGCGGGCCGTTCGGGGTGGCGGACGAGACGGTCCTGATGCGCCGGCACGCGGTCGACGTCCTGGTCACCAGGGACAGCGGAGGCGCGCTCACCTCGGCCAAGCTGACCGCGGCCCGGGGGCTGGGCCTGCCGGTGGTGATGGTGGACCGGCCGCCCGCCCCGGGTGCCCTTACCGTGGCCAGCGCTGGGGAGGCAATAACGTGGCTAGAACAGTGCTAGTCCGAAGGGTCAGTGCTAGTCCGAAGGGTTAAGGAGACAGAGCGATGGAGCCGGTGACCGACGGGGGTTACGCGCTGGAACCGGTGGACGACCTCGATCCCGGGCGCGTCAGTGCGGTGCGCCGCATCTACGAGGACGGGTTCGCGCGGCACCTGCGGGCCGACTTCGCCTCGCTCACCTCCGAACGGGAGGACGACGAGAGCGCGCTGGCGCTGATGCAGGACGGCGAGCCGCGCGGGTTCGTGATGCTCCGGCCGCTGGGCGGTACCGGCTGGATGTTCCTGCGTTACCTGGTGGCGGGCCAGCGTGGGCAGGGGCTGGGCGGGATCATGTGGGATCAGCTCATGGCCTGGCTGCGGGACGCCGGCTACCCGCTGCTGGTGTGGGACGTCGAGGATCCGGACGAACCCGGCTGCGACCCGGCCGAGGTAGAGATCAGGAACCGGCGGATCCGCTTCTACGAGCGGCATCAGGGCCACCTGCTGCCGGTCCAGGGCTACGGCAACCCGCACGACGACAGTGTCAGCCACGACAGTGTCAGCGGCGGCCGTCAGCACTGGACGCCGATGCGGCTGATGGCGGCCGCGGTCGGCGATGCGGAGCTACCTGGGGCGCCCGCCATCGTGGCCGCCGTGTACCGGTACCGCTGGCGGCTAAATCCTGGTGATCCCCAGATCGCCGCGACCGAGGTCACCGCGTACGAGGTCACGGCGAACGGGGCGGCCGCGGCGCCGGGGCCGGACCACGACCAGAAGGGCTCCTGACATGGTGGTCGATTACGAGCTGGCCGAGTCGGTGGCGTGGATTCGCCTGAACCGGCCGGAACGGCTCAACGCGGTGGTGCCGGAGCTGACGGCCGGCCTGGTCGCGGCGCTCGGCCGGGCCG
>CAXUJF010000740.1:0-1027 GCA_964250865.1 uncultured Streptosporangiaceae bacterium | reverse complement strand
GGGGGGGGGGGGGGGGGCGGGGCGGGCCGCGACGGCGCGCGGGTGATCGTGCTGGCGGGCCGGGGCCGGGCGTTCTGCTCCGGGCACGACCTGAAGGAGCCGCTGCCACCGGAGAACGTGCTGGGCACCAGGCTGCGGGTGGAGCAGATCCAGGACGTGACCCGGGCCATCCGCCGGTTCCCCGGTCCGGTCATCGCGGCCGTGCACGGCTACGCCCTGGGCGCGGGCTGCGAGTTCGCGCTGGGCTGCGACCTGGTGGTGGCGGCCGAGGACGCGCAGTTCGGGTTCCCCGAGGTGTCGGTGGGCCTGAGCGTGACCGGCGGCATCTCCCGGTTGCTGCCGCTGCTGGTCGGGCCGGTCCGGGCCAAGGAACTGCTGCTGCTGGGCGAGCGGTTCGGCGCGGCCCGCGCGCTCGAGCTGGGACTGGTGAACCAGGTCGCCCCGGCCGGCGAGCACGAGAAGGTGGCGGCGGAGATCGCGGCCCGGTTGCGGGACCGGCCGGCGCTGGCGCTGGCGCTGGCCAAGCAGGCCCTGGACCGGGGCGCGGAGAGCGCGCTGGAGGAAGCGATGGCGGCCGAGGTTGACTTCGCCGCGCTGACCGTGGCCCCCGAGGGCGGGCGATGAGCGGTGAGCAGCCCGGCACCCAGCCGGCGACACTGGCCGGTGCCGTCCGGGCCGCGGCCGAGCGATGGCCGTACCGGGTGGCGTGGCGGTTCGATCCCGGCGAGACGCTGACCTTCGCCGACGTGGACCGCCTGACCACCGGTTACGCGCAGGCGCTGAGCGACCGGGGCGTCCGGGCCGGTGACCGCGTGGCGCTGCTGCTGTCGAACGAGGCGGCGTTCCCGCTGACCTGGATCGCCCTGTCGCTGCTGGACGCGGCGGCGGTACCGCTCAACATCCGGTACCAGAGCGCGGACGCGGAGCATGTGCTGCGCCAGGCCCACGTGTCCGCCGTCGTGCACGGCGCCCAGTTCGGGTCCCTCCTAGCGCGGCTGCCGGCCGGCCTGCCCGCACTGGGCCGGAT
>CAXUJF010000739.1:0-2830 GCA_964250865.1 uncultured Streptosporangiaceae bacterium | reverse complement strand
ACACCGACACCACGCTGCCGGACGAGGTCAACCGGATGTGCCTGGCCGACACCCGGATGTTCCTGCCCGGCCTCAACCTGGCCTACACCGACCGGGCCAGCATGGCCGCCTCGGTCGAGGTCCGGACCCCGTTCGTGGACCCGGTGGTGGCCGCGGCCGCGTTCTCCTTCGACGGGGCGGCCAAGATCCGTCACCGCCGGGGCAAGGTCGCGCTGAAGCAGGCCGCGGAGAGCTGGCTGCCGCACGAGATCGTGCACCGGCCCAAGGCTTCGTTCAGCGCCCCGCTGCGGGCCTGGGTCCGGGGCGACCTGCGCGATGTCATCCAGGACGTGCTGGTCGGGGGCGAGCTGGCCGGGTCGGGGATGATCCGGCGCGACGCCCTGGCCCGCCTGATCGCCGACGACCAGGCCGGCCGCGAAGACCGCTCCAAGCAGCTGTGGCAGCTGCTGACGCTGGAGCTCTGGCACCGCAACGCCCGTTCGCACGGCGTGGCTGGCTGAGGAGAGGAAACGATGAAGCAGGTAGCCCAGAACTACAAGTCCGGGGAGCTCAGCGTCCTCGACGTGCCCGCGCCGGCCTGCCGGCCGGGTGGCGTGCTGGTGCAGTCCCGGTTCTCGCTCATCTCCACCGGCACGGAGATGATGAAGCTGACCGAGGCCAGGCTGTCCATGGTCGGCAAGGCCCGGGCCCGGCCGGACCAGGTCCGCAAGGTGCTGGACACGGTGTCGCAGCAGGGCGCGGCGGCCACCTACAAGAAGGTGATGAGCCGGCTCGACTCCTACACGCCGCTCGGTTACTCGCTCTGCGGCGTGGTCGTCGAGGTGGGCCAGGGCGCCGAGGAGTTCCACGTCGGCCAGCTGGTCGCCGCGGCCGGGAACGAGTACGCGCTGCACGCCGAGTACAACTGGGTCCCGGTCAACATGTGCGTGGCCGTGCCCCGTGAGGTGCAGCCCGAGCACGCCGCCTTCTCCACCGTCGGCGCGATCGCCATGCACGGGGTCCGCCGGGCCGAGCCGCAGCTGGGCGAGACCGCCTGCGTGATCGGCCTCGGCCTGGTCGGCCAGCTCGTGGTCCGGCTGCTGGTTGCGGCCGGGGTCCGCGTGGTCGGGCTGGACGTGCTGGAGGACCGCTGCCTGCGGGCCGAGCAGGCCGGCGCCACCGCCTGCGCCGCCCCGACCGACGAGGGCATCGCCGCCATCGAGAAGGCCCTGGGCGAGCTGACCGGCGGCCGCGGCGCCGACCACGTGTTCCTGGCCGCGGGCGGCGCGTCCAACGGCCCGGTCGAGACCGCGGTGAAGCTGGCCCGGGACCGGGCCCGGGTCGTCGACATCGGCAAGACCAGGCTCGACCTGCCCTGGAACGCCTACTACGACAAGGAGCTGGACGTCCGGTTCTCCCGGTCCTACGGCCCCGGCCGGTACGACGAGCGCTACGAACTGGGCGGCATCGACTACCCGGCGGGCTACGTCCGGTGGACCGAGCGGCGCAACATCGAGTCGTTCCTGGACCTGCTGGCGCACAAGGAGATCGAGGTCGAGACCCTGGTCACCGGCACGTTCCCGATCGAGCAGGCCGCCTCGGCCTACGAGGGCCTGGCCGCGGGCACGGTGCCCGCGGTGGGGGTGCTGCTGGAGTACCCGGCCCCGGTGGCGCAGACCCCGCCGCGCACCATGCGCACGGTGGTCTCGGCCCCGCGCGGGACGGCCCCGGCGCCCAAGCCGGGCACGGTGGCCGTGGGTTTCATCGGGGCCGGCAACTACGCCTCCTCGATGCTGCTGCCCCACCTGGCCAAGCTGGACACCGTGCGGCTGGCCCACGTGGCCACCAACCGGTCGCTGTCCGCGGCCAACGCCCAGCGCCGGTTCGGCTTCAGCGACGTCTCCACCAGCGCCGAGGCCGTGCTGAGCGACGCCGCGCTGGACGCGATCTTCATCGTCACCCGCCACCACACCCACGCCGACCTGGTCTGCCGGGCCCTGGAGACCGGCAAGGCCGTCTTCGTGGAGAAGCCGCTCGCGCTGACCCGCGCGGAGCTGGACCGGATCGCCGCGGTGGTGGAGCGGACCGGCAACGACCGGATCATGGTCGGGTTCAACCGCCGGTTCGCGCCGCTGCTGACCGAGCTGAAGACCAGGTTCGGCCCGGCCGGTGACGGCTCGCTGACCCGGTACCTGGTCAACGCGGGCCAGCTGGCCGCGGACAGCTGGTACACCAACGAGGAGCTGGAAGGCTCCCGGTTCACCGGCGAGGGCGGTCACTTCATCGACACCGTGTCCTGGTGGGCCGGCCGCCTGCCCGAAGAGGTCTACGCCGGGCGCGGGCCGGGCCGGCACGGAGGCGCGCGCCGTGTCGGCCGCCGTCGATGGCGGCCTCGCCCTGCTGTCCGGTGATCCCATCCGCGTCGTGCGGGTCCGCGGGTTGCCCGGCACGCCCCTGACCTTGTCGCGGATCGTCGAGGAGATCGGCGCCAACCATCACGGCAGGCCGCCAGTTGACGATGACGAGCTGATCGTCCGGGTGCTGGCGACGCGCAACCGTGGGGAGAACCAGGTCGTCCTCCTGCTGGAGCAGGCCGAATTGCTGCCGTTGCCGACACTCGCTTTCCTGCAGGTGGCGCTCACGGTGTTCGGCACCCGGACGCCGCGGCTGCAACTGCTGTTCGCCGGGCACCCGAAGTTCATCCACTTGGTGGACCGTGACGAGCTGGCCCCGCTTCGCGACCGGCTCGGACCCGTGATCCGGGTCCAGGCACCGCTTGCTGGCCCGGACCTCGGCTCAGCCATGCCGAGGCGCGTGGCGCTTGGCGGCACGGCCGCGACGCGGCGCACCG
>CAXUJF010000738.1:0-2851 GCA_964250865.1 uncultured Streptosporangiaceae bacterium | reverse complement strand
AACGGATCGCGATTGCGCGCGCCGTGATCGCTCGGCCGAACCTGCTGCTGGCCGGCGCACGGCCGCGATCGCGGCTGCCGTCGCGCTGGCCCGCGACCTGGTCAACATGCCGTCTGACCGCAAGACGCCCGCCTGGCTGGCCGAGCAGGCCGCCGCTGCGGCCGCGCGGTCGGGGCTGCGCATCCGGGTCCGGGACGAGGCCGAGCTGGCCGCCGAGGGGTTCGGCGGGATCCTGGCCGTCGGCGCCGGGTCGGTCCGGCCGCCCCGGATGATCGAGCTGAGCTACGACCCCGGTGGCGCGCGGGACCACGTGGTGCTGATCGGCAAGGGCATCACGTTCGACAGCGGTGGCCTGTCGCTGAAGCCGAACGAAGCCATGAAGACGATGAAGGGCGACATGGCCGGCGGGGCCGCGGTGATCGGCGCGCTGTCCGCGCTGGCCGCCCTGGAGGCCCCGGTCCGGGTCACCGGCCTGATCGGCGCGGCCGAGAACCTGCCGTCCGGCTCGGCCATGCGCCCCGGCGACGTCATCACCAGCTACGGCGGGCGCACCATCGAGGTGCTGAACACCGACGCCGAGGGCCGCCTGGTCCTGGCCGACCTGCTCGGCTACGTCGCCACCTTGGATCCGGCCACCACCGTGGACCTGGCCACCTTGACCGGCGCGGTCCGGGTCGCGCTCGGCGGCCAGATCGGCGCGCTGTACGCCAGCGATGACGAGCTGGCCGCGGACCTGCGCGCGGCCGGCGCCGCCACCGGCGAGCGGCTGTGGCGGATGCCGCTGCCCGAGGACTACACCAGCGCGCTGACGTCGAACACCGCCGATCTGGCCCACGTGGCCAGCGCCATGAACGGCGCCCGCAACGCCCAGGCCGGTGGCATCGCGGCCGCCCTGTTCCTGCGCGAGTTCACCGGCGGCCGCCGCTGGGCCCACCTGGACATCGCCGGCCCGGCCCGGTCCGCCTCCGACGACGGCGAGCTCACCCGGGGCGGCACCGGCTTCGGTACCCGCCTCCTGCTGCGCTGGCTGGCCCCCGGCGACTGACCGTCAGACGCCTGGAGGCGCTGACCGTCAGGCGCGCTTGACCGCGGCCAGCAGGCCTTCCCCGACCGGGAGGAACAACGGGGTGAGCCGGTCGTCGGCCCGCAGGATCTCGGCCACCTCGCGGACCTGGGGCAGGTCTGCGGCGGCCCAGCCCGCGGGGGAGGAGATCTCGATGTCGGCCGCCTCGTCCTGATCTAGGCCGGCCAGCTCGGGCGGGATCACCACGTCGTCGAAGACCACGATGCCGCCGACCCGCAGCAGCCGGAGCGAGGCCTCCAGGTAGTCGGGGTACTCACGCGGGTCCGCGTCGCAGCAGACCAGATCGTAGGCACCGTCCGAGAGCCGGGGGAGCACGTCCAGGGCCCGGCCCAGGATCAGCCGGTACCGGTTGGCCGCGAACCCGGCCTCGGCGAACGCCTTGCGGGCCATCCGCTGGTACTCCGGCTCCACGTCCACGCTGGTCAGCACGCCATCCGGACGCATACCCCGGAGCAGCCAGATGCCCGAGGAGCCGCACCCGGTGCCGATCTCCACTACCGTGCGGGCACCGATCGCCGCGGCCAGGAACCGCAGCGCCGCCCCGCCAGCGGGCCTGATCGGGTCGCTGCCCCCCAGGTCTTCGGCGTTGGCCCGGGCGGCCAGCAGCGGATCGTCCTCGGGCAGGTAACCGTCCGCGTAACCGAGGGCCGCGTGTACCGTCGCGATGATTTCCTCCCCGGGCAGAAAAAAGGACCGCTCACCGGAGCCTAGCGTCTTCCGGAGCCTAACGTCCGGTGGCGCGCGGGAACCAATCCGGCCGACTGGACCGTTAGCAATTCGGCAGGTTAGTGACCCCTTCCGAGCTGGATGGGGATGCGGGCGCCCGGTCCCCCGAGACCTTGGCCGGGTAAGTGGCACAACCGGAGAATCGCGGGCACGATGGTTCTGGCAGCAGTTCGGGACGAGGTGAAGGAGGACGCCGTGGACGAGACCCGGCCGATTCCGCCTCCGGACCCGGAATGGACCGCGCCCAGCTGGGATGACGTCGTCCGGACCCATTCGGCCCGGGTCTACCGCCTCGCCTACCGGCTGACCGGCAACCAGCACGACGCCGAGGACCTCACCCAGGAGGTCTTCGTCCGGGTGTTCCGCTCACTGGCCAACTACACGCCGGGTACGTTCGAGGGCTGGCTGCACCGGATCACCACCAACCTGTTCCTGGACCTGGCCCGGCGCCGGCAGCGAATCCGGTTCGAGGGCCTCGGGCAGGACGTCGAGGGCCGCCTGTCCGGCGGTGACCCGACCCCGGCCGAGGCGTTCGACGACCGCCACTTCGACAGCGACGTCCAGGCCGCGCTGCGGGATCTGGCGCCCGAGTACTGCGCCGCCGTCGTGCTGTGCGACATCGAGGGACTGTCGTACGAGGAGATCGCGGCCACCCTGGGAGTGAAGATCGGCACCGTGCGGAGCCGCATCCACCGGGGCCGGGCCCAGCTCCGGACCGCGCTGGAGCACCGCCGCCCGCACCGGGGCGCGCCCAGCCACCCCGCGGCCGAGTGGGAGACGCCATGAGTCACCTCGGGTACCGGCTCTCCGCGCTGGTCGACGGCGAGCTGAGCGCGGACGAACGCGATCGGGTGCACGCCCACCTGGCCGGCTGCGAGGCCTGCCGGGCCGAGGCCAACCAGCTGCGAGCGCTGAAGAAGCGCATGCGCGGCCTGGGCGAGGTACCGCCGGACGACGCCCTGACCCAGCGGCTGATCGCCATCGCCGAGCCGGGGCCACCGGTTCCGCCCCGGCGCCGGGCCCGGCCGCTGGCGGGCCCAG
>CAXUJF010000737.1:0-2856 GCA_964250865.1 uncultured Streptosporangiaceae bacterium | reverse complement strand
GTCGGCAGCCCCGGATACCCGCCGCGCGCCGCCTCCCCCCGGCACGGCAGTCACTCCGCGGACCCGCCGGCGCCGCTCCCGTGCCCGGGGCCTGGGCGCTGGTGCGGCCGCCCTGGCCGCCATCGCAGCCGGCACCTGGCTGGCGACCTACTACTTTGACGCTCACCCCGGAGGTACAGCCGCGCCGCCGTCCGCCGCGCCGCGCGCGTCATGGCTGAGCGGGACGTGGACGGGAACTGCCGGCCAGCCCGCCGGGGCCGTGACCCACTGGACAGCCGAGCTCAGCTTCACGGGCTCCGGGCGGACCGGGACGTTCCGGTTTCCCACCCTCGGCTGCTCCGGGAACCTCGTCGTGACCGGGCTGACCAGCACCACGGCCACCGCTCAGGAGGACATCACGCGGAACCAGCGCGGGATGTGCGCGCCGGGCGGCCTGATCACCCTCACCCGGGCCGCGGCCAGCATGAACATGTCCTGGCAGGATCCTTCCGACCGCAGCAACGTGGCCACCGCCCACCTGGGCCCGGTCGGCTGACCGCACGCGCGCCGGGCAGGGTGGCCTCCCGGCCGCCGCGGTCGGCAGGCAAACCGGTCAGGACGGCTTGGCAATAACTCGTCCAAGAGGCCACCAGCTTCCCGTAACGGGAACGCCGGACCCGGTGTTCCCGTTACACATCCGGCTCTACTGCCGATGGCTGTGCCGAGGATTCTGTGCTCGTACCGGCTGTTCACCCGCGGCGACTCAGCCCACATCCCAGACTCGCGGGCGGCGAGGACTGTAACCACGCCAGAACCCGGGCCAGCTGGCCGCTCCGGTAGACCTCGTCCGCGTCCACGCGCTGCCAGGCGCGGCAGCAGTATCCCGGCGACGTCAGAATCATATGACGCTTATGGCTACAGAAGCCATCTCCATCCACCTCCGGCCCGGCAGGCGAGCACATGGGCAGTGTTGCGTTGGCCGATCGGGGAGGCTGGTTCGGTGGCGTCGTCGGGTTCATCTTCGGTGTTCGCTGGCTTCTGGTTCCCGCGTGAGGTGATCTCGGTCGCGGTCCGCTGGTACCTGCGGTATGGCTGTCCTACCGTGACGTCGAGGAGCTGCTGGCCGAGCGCGGTGTGACCGTTGACCACGTGACCATTTACCGGTGGGTGCAGCGGTTCACGCCCGAGTTCATCGAGGCGGCACGCTTCTGCCGGCATGCTCCCGGTGACCGATGGTTCGCTGATGAGACGTACGTCAAGGTCGCTGGCCGGTGGGCATACCTGTACCGGGCGATTGACCGGCACGGCCAAGTCATCGACGTGCTGCTGTCCGCGCGTCGTGGCCTGGCCGCGGCCCGGCGGTTCTTCACCCGGGCGCCCCGCGCCGGCACGATCCCGGCCGAGGTCACCACCGACCGGGCACCCGCATACCCGCGGGTCCTCGACGAGCTGATCCCCTCAGCCCTGCACACCGTTGAGCGGTACGCGAACAACCCAGTCGAGACTGATCATGGGCGGCTGAAAGCCCGGCTGCGGCCGATGCGCGGACTCAACGTCACCGGTCTGCGCGGACCATGGCCGCCGGTCACGCGTTCGTGCAGAATCTCCGCCGCGGACACTATGAAATCGCCACCGACGTCCCCGCCCGCCACCGGCTCCGCGCAGCATTCGACCAGCTCGCGGCGGCCATCTGATCATCTGTTCATCCTGATCGGCTCGCACTGTCATGTGCATCGATCGGCCAATGCAACGCTGCCGCCGCGTCTGCCTCCCGGGCCGGGCGGAGCTGGACCGACCACGGCACCGCCCGCCAGGGGCGGGGCCTGAAACACTGGGCTGCGCACGAGACCAGGACCATCCCCATCCCGCCCGACCTAGTGAAGCTGCTGCGCACCCACATCAAGAGGTACGGCACGGCCCCGGACGGCCCGTCTTCCAGACCAGCCGGGGCGGGATCATCCAGGACTCCGCCTACGGCGCCGTGTGGGCCCAGGTCCGGCAGACGGCCCTGACCCCGGTACAGTGCCGGTCGCCGCTGGGCCGCCGCCCGTATGACCTGCGGCACGCGGCAGTGTCGTTATGGCTGAACTCCGGGGTGCCCGCGACCGAGGTCGCCCGCCGCGCCGGGCACGGCATCGCGGTCCTGCTGAAGATCTACGCCCACTGCATCGACGGGCAGGCCGACGCCGCCAACCACCGCATCACCGACGCCCTCGCCATCGCTGAGCCCGAGCCCGGCTCTGGCGAAGACGACGACGACGACCGCGAGCAGGCATCCTGAAGTCTCAGATCAGCAGCCATACAGCAGGCAGAACGGTCGGTATACCGCTTCTGCTGCGGTCCGCACACCGCTCCTGCTGCGGTCGGTATACCGCTCCCACCCCCGCCGTCCGTGCCCCGTCCGTGCGCTGCACCGCCCCGATTCCGCAACGCACGGACGCATAGCGGACGGCGGTGGCCCGCAATCCCGTCTCGCAGCCCATAAGCGCAGGTCAGTGGCACATGACTCGGATGGAGCGAGCGGTCTGTAAAACCGTCGGCTAAGCCTACGTTGGTTCGAACCCAACACCTGCCACTGCCTGCAGAAATGCCCCGCTAGCTGCGAATTCTCGTGCTGGCGGGGCATTTTGTCTCTGTCTTTCCGTGTGTCACCTTGTAGCGCTGTACGGCGTTGTGTCGCGGTGTCCACGGACATATAGCGGACGGGCGCCGGTGCCCCCGGCGCGGTCGGTGTGCACCGTCGGCTTCCACGGACAGCCACGGACGGGCCATGCTGGTGGCGTGTTCCGGCTTGACGCCCGCCGCTGAGCCGAGCGTGCATACCCGTGCGTCCGCCGACGGCCCGGTCATTGCCTCCGGTGCGGGGCGGGCGGGGAA
>CAXUJF010000736.1:0-2856 GCA_964250865.1 uncultured Streptosporangiaceae bacterium | reverse complement strand
GGGGGGCGGGGCGCGGGAAGCGAGTGCCTCGCGGCCGCCGCGGCCGTGGTGGCGGCGCCCGGCGATCCACACCGGGATCATCGGCGCGGTGCTCGGCTACTTCCTGGGCCACTGGCTCGGCAACCTCATCGCCGGCGGCTACGTTCAGGTCCAGAACTCCGGCCAGAACGACTTCGCCATCATCCTCGGCTACGTGTTCGGGGCGGTCGGCTGGCTGGCCGGGCTGGGCGTGTTCAACGACCTGCTGCGCCAGATGGCCGGCCGCCCGGTGAACGCCGACGAGGAGGCCCAGGCGGCCGGCGGCGTGGCCCGGTTCTTCCGCTACTCGCTGGACCACAAGGTAGTCGGCATCCAGTACCTGGTCGGCATGATCGGCTACTTCCTGACCGGCGGCCTGCTGGCCATCGCGATCCGGACCGAACTGCTGTCCCCCTCCTACCACGTCTTCAGCTCGGCGACCTACACCGCGATCGTCGGCGAGCACGGCACGATGATGATGATGATGATGAGTTCGATCATCCTCGGGCCGCTCGGCAACTACCTGATCCCGCTGATGATCGGCTCCAAGCGGATGGCGTTCCCGCGGATGGAGGCGCTGTCCTTCTGGCTCACGCCGGCCGCCTACCTGGTGCTGCTGTCCGGGCTGCTGTTCGGCGGGTTCCCGTTCGGCTGGACCGGTTACGCCCCGTTGTCGATCGAGGCCACTCAGGGCGCGGACGCCTACGCGGTGGCGTTCGGGATCATGGGTTTCTCTCTGATCCTGCTCGGCTTCAACCTCATCGTCACGATCGTCTGCTACCGGGCCCCCGGGATGCGCTGGAGCCGGCTGCCGATCTTCGTCTGGGCCACCCTGACCACCTCGTTCCTGATGGTGCTGGCCGCGCCGGTCCTGGTCGGGGCGATGTACATGCTGATCACCGACCGTACGGTGCAGACCGCGTTCTTCACCGACGATCTCGGCGGCAGCAGCTACCTGTGGGAGAACCTGTTCTGGTTCTTCGGTCATCCCGAGGTGTACATCCTGGCCCTGCCGGGCTTCGGGATCGTGTGCGAGATTCTCCCGGTGTTCTGCCGCAAGCCGCTGTTCGGCTACAAGGTCGCGGCGGCGGGGATGGTCGGCGTGACCCTGCTCAGCTTCTTCGTCTGGCAGCATCACCTGTTCGACAGCGGGATCAACCCCGATATGCGGCCGGTGTTCATGCTGACCACCGAGGTGATCTCGATCCCGACCGGGTTCATCTTCCTGGTCGCCATGGGCACGCTCTGGAAGGCGAAGATCCGCTTCACGGTGCCGATGCTGTTCGCGCTCGGGTTCTTCTTCAACTTCCTGATCGGCGGGATCTCCGGGGTGTTCCTGTCCGACGTGCCCGCCGACACCACCGAGCACGGCACCTTCTTCGTGATGGCGCACTTCCACTACACGATCATGGGCGGGCTGATCTTCGCCTTCATGGGCGGCCTTTACTACTGGCTGCCCAAGGTGATGGGCATCCGGCTGAACCAGAGGCTGGGCAAGATCCACTTCTGGACGATGTTCGTCTTCTTCAACGCGACGTTCCTGCCGCTGTTCGCGGTGGGAATGGACGGCCAGCCCCGCCGGGTGTACACCTACCCCCGCAGCCTGACCACGCTGAACGACTGGGTCTCGATCTCCGCCTTCCTGCTCGGGGTATCGATCCTGATCTTCGTGATCAACTTCGTGTACTCGACCGTGATCACGCGGGTGCCGGAACCGGGCAACCCCTGGCGCTCTCGTGGCCTGGAGTGGCAGATCGCCTCGCCGCCGCCGCCCGGCAACTTCGCCCGGGTACCCGTGGTTCTTTCCGGTCCCTACGATTACGGCGTGCCGGGCGCGCCGCCGGTGGCCGACCTGGATCCGCCCCTGGGCGTACTCAGCCACGCCTACCTGGCCGCCGAGACCGAACCCGCGGAGGCCGACCGATGACCGATACCGTGAGCCCGCCGCCCCCTCCGCCGGTCCCGGAGGGCGTGACCCGGGCGTCCGAAGAGGCCGGTTTCTACCACGAGGCGGCGCTGAACGCGACGTGGACCGGGGTGCGGCTGGCCTTGGGCGGCCTGTCCTTCGCCTTCGGCTGCTTCGTGTTCGCCTACTTCTACCTGCGCTCGCTGAACTCCCACGGGATGTGGTACCCGCGGGGGTTCAAGGGCCCGCAGCCCTGGGCGGGCGCGGTGATCATGGCCCTGGTAGTGCTGAGCGCGGTGATCCAGCACATCGGGCTGGCCCGGATCAAGCGCGGCCACAAGAGCGCCTGGCAGCAGGCCGCGGTGGCGGCTCTGGTCCTGGGCCTGGCCGCGGTCGGGCTGCAGGTGTGGCAGCTGATGAACCTGCCCTTCCAGCCCGGCCGGGCTGGCTTCGCCAGTGTCTTCGTGGGGGCCACCCCGGTCTTCCTCATCGTGCTGCTGGCTGCCATGATCTGGCTGGAAACGCTGATCATGCGGGTGCGGGTCATCCCGGAGATCTCTTTCGTGGAGCAGCCGCCAACCTACGCCGAGGCATTCGCCGTGCAGCGGTTTCAGTCTGGTCTGAGTGCCTTCACGGTGCTCTGGAACTACCTGGCTGTGGTCGCGGTCGTGTTCTGGGTGCTGTTCTACCTGACGGCCTAGGAGGCTGGCGTGCCTGGAGCGATTCTTGCCGCGGTGCCGGACAACACCGAAGGCGGGGCCTACCTGACCATCGCGTTCCCGCTGCTGCTGTTCATCGTCATCGCGGCGGTCCTGTTCATCGTGCTGTTCGCCCGCCCGCACGCCCGGGTCCCGGGCCGCCGGGTCGCCACCGTGGCCAACGTCGGCCCACCCAGTCCGGAGGCGGCGCAGGCGGCGGCGATGCCCCAGGCG
>CAXUJF010000735.1:0-2864 GCA_964250865.1 uncultured Streptosporangiaceae bacterium | reverse complement strand
CGAAGGCTGGACCATCGGCTCTACCGGCCTCGCCGTTAGGCATGTTCCCGCAGTTGCCCGAGTGTGTTGCGGCCGATTGCTATGAGCTCGGGATCATCGTCCTCGTGTCCGCGCGCGAGCGACGTCAGCGCGTCGAGTGCGCCGAGGTGCCAGATGGCGCGTTCCTCGGACTGGGTGAGTATCTGCCCGTACCCGGTGAGAAACGCGCCCTTCAGGCGGGGCTGGCCAGGCCATGTGCGGAAGCGGAGGCGGACGAAGTCACGGGCAGGCAGGTCCGTGCGCGCGTGCTCGAAGTCGATGAGCGCGACTTTGCCAGATCGGGTGATGAGCCAGTTGCGCGGCTGAAAATCCAGGTGGCACGGTCCGCCGAGCGGGGAGCCGATGTCGCCGAGCGCCGTCAGGTGGTCGTTGACTGCCGCGGCGTCGTCCGGCATGAGCAGCGGGGCAGCCCGGCCGGCCCAGTAGGCGGCCCGCTCCCATAGCCAGTCACGGAACCAGGGCAGGCGGACCTGTGGCCCGGCCTCGTGGAAGCGCCGCAGCAGCGTGCCGGCCTGGCGGAAGGTACCCGGCGTGAGGTCCGCCGGGCCGGGGCTGTGGCCGGCCAGGGCTGAGACCGCAGTGGTCAACGCGCTCTCATCCGAGGCGGCGAGTTCGGGCGCGGCCCGTCCCAGGGCGGCGGTCCAGTGCTGGTAAGCGTGGACCTCATGCTCGAACCGCCTTCTGTCCGGGTGCTGCTTGATCACGAGTTCGCTGCCGGCGGGGGTCGTGACCTTGATGACCGCTCCCGTGATCACGGCGGTCAGCTCGCACGGTCCGAGCATGCGGGTGGCGGCTTGGAGCAGCTCGGCGGTGCTGGTCACGGGGTGGTGTGGAGGTGGCAAGTGTCGTTGTGCGCGGCTAGCAGCCATACTTCCTGGCCGAGGCGGTTTCGGTTCAAGCTCCAGCGGGTGATGGCGGCGTGTCTGGTTTCGAGCCTGGCCCAGGTGCTGAAGCCCGGGACCAGGCCGAGGAAGAGCATGATGGCGGCGTCGGTGGTCTCGCCGTGCCCGGCGATCAGGATGCGCCGTCCGCGGTCGCGGTGGACGATTGCGGCCAGGGCCGCGCTGGCGCGGGCGAGGTACTGGTTCCAGGTCTCGCTTCCTGGTGCGCAGGGGCGGTCGGGATTGTGCTGGGGCGGGCCGCCGAACGTGGTCTTGATCTCGTCCCAGGGGCGGCCGTCAGCCTCGCCGTAGTCGGGGCCGCTCAGGCCCGGCTCGGTGCGGACGGGCAGCCTGAGCCGGCTGGACAGGATCTCGGCTGATTCCCGGGTGCGGCGTCTGGACGTGGCGTAGAGCACGTCGCACGGCTGCTCGTCGCGCAGGCGGCCGGCGAGCAGGCTGATCTGGGCGCGGCCCCGGTCGGTCAGTCCGGTACATGACCGGTCGCCCCCGGCGACCCGGGATACGTTGCAGTGTGCCTCGCCGTGGCGGGTGAGGATGAGGGTGGTGATCACGGCCACGGGGCTACCTCCTGGGCGCTGGGGTGGCGGGCCGGGCCTGGTCCCAGCGGAAGGGGTAGCGGCCGTCGGCGGCGTACCGGCTGGTGAGAATGTGGTGCACCTCCGCCCAGCGCATCAGCTCGTCCCAGCTGACCCCGGGCGGGGACTCCTGGTGGCGTGCGGCGGCGGTGTTGTAGGAGCCGAGGGCAGCGGTGATGGCGTCGCGGGGGAGGGGGCCGTGGGTCATGGCGGTCGTGACGACGAGCTTGGCGAGGTCGTAGCCGAACGGGGCGAGGGTCAGGTCGTCGAAGTCGAGCATGACCACGCCGCCTGCGGGGGTGATGAGGAAGTTCCTTGGGTTGGCGTCCTTGTAGATCGCCGCGGGGCCGTCCGCGGCGGCGATCAGCTCCCGTGCTTCGCTGGCGGTGAGCCGCGCGCCGGGGACCCGTCCGGCCTGCAGCTCGCGGGCGACGGCGTCCAGGCGGCGGTCCGGGAAGGCGGGAAGTACGCGACCGTTTGGCGTAGTGAAGGGCGCGTGGAGCCGGGCCCGGTTCAGCTGGCGTTCGTGCACGACGGCGTGCAGGTTCCCGAGGACGACAGCGAGCACGGTGAGGTCGCCCGGGAGCGCGTGGCGCCCGGCGACGTGCTCGAAGCTGAGGTGCCCCGGGTCCGGTGCCGGGAGCATCCGGGGCAGGTAGGCCGCCGGCGCCAGCCCGGCGAGCCACGCGTAGTTGCCGGCGGCGCGCTGGCGAGCGCCGGGATCTGGGTAGCGCTTAGCGAAGGTTCCGGTCACGCGGTCGCTGCCTTGTGCCGGGCGGTCAGGTAGGTGACGAGGGACGTCATGGTGAACGGGGCGTCGGGTAGCCGCTGGCGAAGTTCGGCGGCGAGCCGGGCCGGGTCGCTGGTCAGCGCTGCTGGCAGGTCGTACTTCGGGGAGGTGGCCAGGTACTCCGTCAGGCCGCAAAGGTCGGGGAACGTGAACGCGTGGGCTTCGTGAATGACCTGGGTGACGTCGAGGAAGGGCAGCGTGAGCCGCGCGATGTTCTGGCTGTGGGCGGCCTGGTACAGGCTCGGCCGGCCGGGCGCGGCCGGGTCGAGGCCGGAGGCGGCCATCAGGTGGTCGAGTTCCCGGTAGCTGTCGGCCGACTTGACCGCGATGACGGCCGTCCCGCCGGGGGCGAGGCTGCGGGCAATCTCGGCGATCGCCTGCTCCGGGGCGGGTGAGTGGTAGAGGCAGAATGCGGCGACCGCCACATCGCATGCTCCGGTCTGGAGCGGCAGGTGATGGAAGTCGGCGCGGGCGGCTCCGGCGCGGGCCGGGGCGGGCAGCCGGGCCCTGGCGGCGATTACGAGGGAGGCGGACAGGTCGATCGCGATGACCCGGGCC
>CAXUJF010000734.1:0-2866 GCA_964250865.1 uncultured Streptosporangiaceae bacterium | reverse complement strand
CCCCTACATCGGCCTGCCCGTCGGCATCGTCTTTCTGATGCTCGACGACCCCCGCAAGACCCAACTCGGCTGGATCACCATCGGCTGGAGTCTGGCCGGCACGGTCCTGAACGTCCTCCTTTTCCTGGGCACCGTCGGCCCGACTCTGGCCGTCCTCAAGTCGCTGCTGCCGCAGACGGGGCACGGGGGCGGCCTGCCCGGCCTGCCCCCCCCGCCCGGCCGCGGCGGGGCCCCGCCCGTTCAGCCGTTGCACGGACCTGACCCCGCCGACCAGGGTGGGCAAAGACTTTCCCCACCCTCTCTCAAGGGGACACCCTCCGTGGCGCGTCCGGCCGGCGGCATCGTGTAAACACTGCATGACGCAGACCGAGCTGAGATGGTTGATTCATCGCCGCCAAGGTAGGTCATTGGCCACTACCCAATACATATCCCGACACGGTCTTGGAGCACCCGGTGCCCATCCCAACGCGAGTCGATACCGCTGCGGCCCTACCGGTCACGGCCTTGGTGCAGGCTGACTGGACCGGATCTGGCCGTCGTCACGTGCGGGCCGGCCAAGCGGCGCTGACCACCAGATTCGGTATCCGACGGCGCAGAAGATCATCATTGAGGCGGCTGGGGAAGGGCGTCCGGTCCGGAAACACGGCAATCGTGCGTCTGGTGGCGGACCAGTGACAACCGGGACCGCGGAGCTGGTGCCGCCGAAGCGCATTGAGGTCAACGGGGCGCCGATCCGCTTCCGTCTGGTACAGCAGCTGGTCTGGTCATTCCTGGCCGCCAATGCCGGATCGCTGATCATCGCGGCGCTTTACTACCTTCTCACCCAGATCAACTGGCACATCGGCGCCCACAAGGTTTTGTACCTCAAGAACGACTGGGATCATCTGTTCAGCTTCAGGGGCTGGCCCCAAGATCGCCACGATGTACGGGACGTGTACGAGGGCGCGCTGGCTACGTTGTTCGTCAAGTCACTGCTGGCGAACTGGCGGAAGTATGGAGAGCGGCGGGTCGGCCCCGTGCGGCTAGTCGCGGCGCCGCTGGTGATCATCGCGGTGGCGGCACCGATCGTCGTGGCGGGCATCTACGTGATCAACTACGGCGGCCCATGGCTGTGGCGTCGTGTATTCCACCACCACGCGATCCACGCGCCGGTAAGCCCGCCGGGCTGGCTGGCTGCGTACCTGTCCGCGTGGAACTGGCAGCCGGTCTTGATCGGTATCATCACCGGCCTGGTCGTTCACCGGATCTACGCCCCCGTCGGCAACACTGTCCAGCTCTTTTTCATCGAGCGGCAGGTCGACAAGACTCGTGACACCGGCACCGACCACCGTCCCAGGTGGCCGCTTCCACCGGTCATCCGCGAGCGGTATGCATGGATCATCGGCAACGATCTACCGGTTCATGACCGGGGCAGATGGGCAGGCCGGCTGATCCCGATCATGGCTTTCTTGCTCGCCGCACTGATGATCTTTGGGGCCGTCGTGCGCTATTACATCGCCAAAAGCGGTTGACCTGAGCCCGGCCGGGTCTCCGTAGTACCCAAGGTCTCCGTAGTGCCCCAAGCCCGTCATGCTTCCCCGGCGATCGCCCACTTCCATGCCACGGCCAGGCCACCCGACCATGCTGGCCGCCAGCCTGCCCTTCGCCCGCCAGGCGGTCACCAAGCACTTGGCGGTCCTCGCCCGCGCCGGGCTCGTCGAAGGACAGCGGCTGGCCGCGAAGTTCGCTACTCCGTCCGCCCGGACCGTCTCGACGCAGCCGCCCAGGCCATGGCAGCCGCCGGGGCGCAATGGGACCGGCGGCTGCACGCGATCAAACGCCTCGCCGAGACACAAGCCCCCGCCCCAACCGCACAGCCGCCACCACGGTGGTGACACCGCGGCGGCCAGCGTTCTCAAGCTAGAGGAGCAGGCCGCCGGGTCGGGCCTCGACCCTATTAGGCACCAGTTCCCTGGCTTCGGGCACGCGGGCGAACGTAGCCTTGCTTGACGGTGTTCCCTCAGGCGGCGGCCGTGAACTGTACGGCGGCGGCACGGCCGCATCTGCACCGGCTGCGCACTGTGGCCGGGCCCGGATGGTCCTTTCTCGCTGCGTGGGCTAGGGTGAGTGACAGACCTGTCAAAGCTGAATGTTTGTTCGATTATTAGCTCGAGGCCAGGGAATCTTTTTACCATTTAGCGTCAGCCCCTCTTAGGGAGGCAAAGTCTTTGCCCCCGGCTAGCTGGGCCGCCCGGCCCGGCCGGCCGCCGTACCGACCTGACCCGCCGCATTTTTGGATGCTTTATTAATTGGCTTCCGGCCGCGCTGAGCCGAGCGGCGCCGCACCGGTCCGACGCGGTGGCCGGAAGACGATGACGGCCACGGCACCGGCCGCCGCAGCCAGCGGGATGACCACCGGGAGCGGGGCGTACTGACCGGCGATGCCCCACAGGGCGAAGCCCGCCCCCTGGGTGAACATCAGGCCAGCTGAGGACAAGGCCAGGGCCCGGCTCCGCAGCGCCGGAGGGGCCGTGGCCACCAGCAGGCCGTCCATACCGGCCATCCAGGCCGAGCCCAGCCCGCACACCACCAGCAGGCCCAGGGCCAGACCCAGGCCGGGACTGACCGCGAAACCCGCCAACGGCACGAAGGTGAGCAGGCCAGCCGGGACGATGACGCGGTACTGCAGCCGGGCCGAGAACACCCGCGCGGCCAGGATGTCGGCGATCACGGTCCCCACCGGGATGCCGACCAGCAGGAAGCCCGCCGCCCGGGCCGGCTGGCCGATGTGCACGGCGTACGGAGCGGCCAGCGCCTCGGGTGCGACCGCGCACGCCGGGATCAGCCAGCCGAACAGGAGCACGCGCCGGGTCGGGCGGTGCGCCAG
>CAXUJF010000733.1:0-2867 GCA_964250865.1 uncultured Streptosporangiaceae bacterium | reverse complement strand
GAGGACGGCGAGGCGGAGATCGCCGCCTGGCTGGCCCGGCGCAGCCCGGCGCAAGCCGCGGAGGAGCTGACCGAGGCGGCCAGCCAGGGCTCGCCCGGATTGCGCGGAGCCGCGTTCGCGGTGATGGACCGGGTCGGTTCGGCCGCGGTGCCCGCCGTCCGGCGCGCGCTGGCTGACCCGGTGCTGCGCCCGCACGCGGCGGTCTGGCTGCGCGAGCACGGCGAGGAGGCCCGCCTCAGCCGCGAAGACAGCGCCTGGCTGCTGGTGGACCTGGGCGCCGGGCTGCTGGAGGAGGCCGCGCCCGACGCCGTGGTGGCCGAACTGCTGCCGGACCTGCCGCCGCACGCGCAGGCCGAGCTGGTGGCCGGGTTGTGGCGGGTCGAGCACCCGGCCGTTACCGAGTTGCTGACCACGCTGAGCGACCACCACCCGGAGCCGGACGTGGCCAAGGCGGCCCGCAAGGCCGCGTTCAAGGCCCGATCGCGGTTTTGACCCGCGTCCGGCCGCCTAAACTGACAGCTAGGTAACAGCGCCCCGTTTGGGCGTGATCGATGCCCGTCTGGGCCGGGAGGATTCTTCGTGAGCGTCAAGGCGATCCGGCTGTTCGGCGACCCGGTGCTGCGCACTGCCGCGGAGCCGGTCCGAGATTTCGATGCCGAGCTGCGCAAGCTGGTCAAGGACCTCACCGACACCATGATGGACGCGCCAGGCGCGGGCCTGGCCGCGCCCCAGATCGGTGTGGGGCTGCGCGTGTTCACCTACTTCGTCGACGACGAGCTGGGGCACCTGATCAATCCCAGCCTCGATCTGTCCGAAGAGGAGGACACCGACGAGGAGGGCTGCCTGTCGTTTCCCGGCCTGGCCTTCCCGACCAAGCGCGCGTGGGGCACGGTGGCCAAGGGCTTCAACATGTACGGCGACCCGGTGACGCTGGAAGGCACCGAGCGGATGGCCCGTTGCTTCCAGCACGAGACCGACCACCTGGACGGCGTGCTGTTCATCGACCGGCTGGACCCCGAGCAGCGCAAGCTGGCCATGAAGGCCATCCGTGCGGCCGACTGGTCCGGCATGGCGGTGCCCGAGCTGCGGTCCTCGCCGCATCCCACGCTCGGCAAGGCGCTCTGACCGGCTGATGCGGCTCGTTTTCGCTGGGACACCTGACCCGGCTGTGGTGGCACTGGAGGCCCTGCTGGCCTCGCGGCACGAGGTCGTGGCCGTGGTCACCCGGCCGGATGCCCCGGCCGGGCGGGGCCGTCACCTGGAGGCCAGCCCGGTAGCTCAGCTGGCCGAGTCGGCTGGCCTGGAGGTACTCAAGCCGGCCAAGGCGCGCGACCCGGAGTTCCTGGACCGGCTGCGCGCGATCGGCCCGGACTGCTGCCCGGTAACTGCGTACGGCGCACTGCTGCCGCAGGTGGCGCTGGACATCCCGGTGCACGGCTGGGTGAACCTGCACTTCTCGGTGCTGCCCGCCTGGCGCGGTGCGGCCCCCGTACAGCACGCGCTGCTGCACGGCGACGACGTGACCGGTGCGACCACCTTCCAGATCGTCAAGGAGCTGGACGCTGGGCCGGTGTTCGGGGTGCTGACCGAGCCGGCCGGCCCGCGCGACACCGCCGGTGACCTGCTGGGCCGGCTGGCCGTGTCCGGCGCCCGGCTGCTGGTCGACACGCTGGACGGCATCGAGTCCGGTGAGGTAGGGGCGGTCCCGCAGCCGGAGGAAGGCATCAGCTACGCGCCCAAGATCAACCCCGAGGACGCCCGGGTCGACTGGGGGCTGTCGGCGGTGGCCATCGACCGGCTGATCCGCGGCTGTACCCCGGAGCCGGGCGCCTGGACCGAGTTCGGCGGGGTCCGGCTCAAGCTCGGCCCGGTCGAGCTGGCCCCGGCCGCGGCCCTGGACGGCGCGGGCCCGCTGGCCCCGGGGGAGTTGCTGGTCGGGCGGCGTTCAGTGCTGGCCGGGACCGGCACTGAGCCGGTCCAGCTGGGCCTGGTGCAGCCGCCGGGCAAGCGCCCGACACCTGCCGCCGACTGGGGCCGGGGCCTGCACCAGTCTGGCCCTGACGCCCCTAAGCTGGCCTGACCGTGGCTCAGCGAACCCAGCGCGGCCGGGGGAGGCCCGGACCACGTTCCGGGCCCCGCCGCGCCACCCGGGCCGACCCGGTCCGCCGCGTCGCCTACGACGTGCTGGCCGCCGTGGACGAGCGAGGTGCCTACGCCAACCTGATGCTGCCCGCGCTGCTGCGCGAACGCGGCATCGAGGGCCGCGACGCGGCGCTGGCCACCGAGCTGACCTACGGCACGCTGCGCGGCCGCCAGACCTACGACGCGATCCTGGATCTGTGCAGCGACCGGCCGGCTCGGGACATCGACCCGCCGGTCCGCGAGGTGCTGCGGCTCGGCACCCACCAGCTGCTGGCCACGCGGGTGGCCAGCCACGCCGCCGTGGCCACGTCGGTGGACCTGGCCAAGGATGTGATCGGGATGCGCCCGGCCGGCTTCGTCAACGCGGTGCTGCGCCGGGTCGCCACCCGCGACCTGGACGGCTGGGTGGCCATCATCACCCCGGACCGGGCCGCCGACCCGGTCGGGTACCTGGCCGCCGCGTACAGCTACCCGCGCTGGATCGTCACGGCCTTCGCGGACGCGCTCGGCGGTGACCTGGCCGAGACTGAGGACACCCTGCGAGCCGGGAACACCAGGCCCCAGACCACGCTGGTGGCCATTCCGGGCATCAGCGACCAGGCCGAGCTGACCACGGCCGGCGACGGTGCGGCCGCGCCCGCGCCCGCGCCTTGGTCGCCCTACGGCGCGGTGCTGCCGGGCGGTGACCCGGGTGCCATCGCGGCCGTGGCGCAGGGCCGCGCGTT
>CAXUJF010000732.1:0-2872 GCA_964250865.1 uncultured Streptosporangiaceae bacterium | reverse complement strand
ACCGCGTGCCCTGGTAACCCCGGCCCCAACAACCTGCCTGGCCGCGATACCCCGCCCGCCGCGATAACCCGCCGGCCGCAACGACCAGCCCAGCGGAAACCAGTCAGGGCGACAGCGTCGGGACCCGCCCGGCCGCGGCCCGGCGGATGACGTAGCGCCGGAACAGCTCGCCCGCCGCCAGCAGCCGGCGCTCGGCCGACCAGGTCAGGGTGATCTCGCGGACCGCGCCCGGGTCGAGGATCTCCAGGTGGACCAGGGGGCCCGGGGCGGACTCGACCGAGCCGGCCCGCGGCGCCGGTACCACGGCCACGCCCAGGCCCGCCGCCACGAAGCCGCGCACGGTGGACAGGTCGGTCCCCTCGAACACCACGTCGGGTACGAACCCGGCCGCTTCACACAGCTCGTCGGTGAGCCGGCGCAGCGCCGACGTGGCCCGCAGGGCGACGAACGGCTCGCTGGTGACGTCGGTCAGCCAGACCCGGCCCCGTTCCGCCAGCCGGTGGTCGCGCGGCACGGCCAGCCGCAACGGCTCCAGCGCCAGCTGACGGGTCAGCAGCGCCGGGTCATGCGGTCGGCGGGTACCGAGCTCCAGGTCGGCCTGCCCGCCGGCCAGCGCGGCCGAGTGCAGCTCGTCCCGGACCTGGGTCAGCTCGAACCGCACCTGCGGGTGCGTGGACCGGAAGCTGTACACCAGGTACGGCACCAGCCAGGTGCCCAGTGAGTGCTGGAAGGCCAGCGCCACGGTTCCGGTTTCCGGTTCGAGCAGCTGGTTGACCGCCGCGATCCCGTCGTCCAGCTGGTGCAGCAGGGCGTCCACGTGGCGCTTGAACACCGACCCGGCCTGGGTCATGCGCAGAATGCGGCCGGACCGCTGCAGCAGCGGGGTGCCGACCTCGACCTCCAGCCGGGCCAGCGCGCGGGACACACCGGACTGGGTGACGCTCTCCAGCTCGCTCACCTCGGTGACCGTCGTACCGTCGGCGACCTGCTGAAACCAGCGCAACGCATCGGTATCCATATCATGACGGTAGCTCATGGGTCGATTGTCTTTTAGTCATTGGACGCATGGATGATTGCCGGTGACACTGGATAACGAAGGACGACAACACCGAGGATGGGAAGAAAGAAATGGAGACCACGACCCGCACGATCGGCCGGCGTCTGACGGCGATCCGGCGTGACAGCCGGGAAGCCCGCGCCGCGCGCCGGACCCTGCAGCACGAGCTGTCCAGCTACAACACGGCGTCCGAGCTGAACGACCTGGAAGCGATCCTCGACCGCTACAGCGACGAGGACACGGCCGACATCCGCCACTTCCTGGCCGCGCGCCGCGTCGCCTGACTCGGCACCCCTGAGGCCCGCGTCGTCGCCTGACGCGGTGCCCTGCGGCCCCGGCAACGCCGCCGGAGGCCCCGCTCCCGCCGCAGTAGGCTGCTCGGGTGGCGGACAACACGGACAATGGCTGGCATACGCACCGGCTCGAACTTGACGACCAGACCCTGCGTGAGTGGGACGCGACCGTGCTGGCGTCCGGGCCTGACGGCATCGTGCTGGACCGCTCGGCCTTCTACCCGGGCGGTGGCGGTCAGCCGCCGGACCACGGCGTACTGCTCTGGGGTGGCGTACAGACCCACATCGAGGGCGCCCGCAAGGGTGACGAGCTTTACCTGATCCCGGCCGAGGCCGATCCGCTGCCGCCGCCCGGCACCACGGTCCGGGGCGCGGTGGAAGACGCGCGCCGGACTGCGCTGATGCGGACCCACTCCGGGCTGCACATCTTGTGCGGGGTGGTGTTCCGGGACTTCGGCGCGCTGGTGACCGGCGGCAATATGGAAGCGCTGACCGCGCGGATGGACTTCAACCTCCCGGCCGTGCCGGAGGGCTTCCGGCAGGCGATCGAGGACCTGTGCAACATGGAAATCGTCGCGGACCGGCGCATCGACGTGCGGGTGCTGCCCCGCGCCGACGCCTTCGCGCTGCCGGACATCATCCGGACCGCTACCAACCTGGTCCCACCCGAGGTCAAGGACGTCCGCGTCGTCGACATCGTCGGGCTGGACCAGCAGGCTGACGGCGGGACGCACGTTGCCTCCACCCGGCAGGTCGGCCGGATCGAGGTCGTCAAGGTCGAGAACAAGGGCAAGGGTTTTCGTCGTCTCCGGATACGTATCCACAGCTGAGCGGCGGGATCGGCCCGTTTAACGATCTACTGACCGGGAAGCGTGCACTGTCGTACGACGGATGGGCCAACCAAACCGACTACGGAGGCGGCACCATGCCTGACTTCAGTGACATGGCCGACAAGGCCAAAGATTTTGCCGGGGACCACGACAAGCAGTCCGACGAGGCCTTGGACAAGGCCTCGCAGTTCGCCGACGACAAGACCGGCAACAAGTACGACAGCCAGATCAAGTCCGGCGAGGACAAGGCCGAGGGCTATCTCGGTGTCGAGGACCAGGATCAGCAGGGCCAAGACCAGAACCAGAACCAGAATTAATTAGCTCGCTCGGCCAAGGGTCCCGCGTTCACGCGGGGCCCTTTCCGTTAACTGGGCCCGAACAAGCTCTGTCCACCTCATGAAACAGGCCGACCGGCTGGTTTAACGATCTACCGGCCGGGCACCTGTTAGCCCCGTACGACGGATGGGCCAACCAGACCAACGACGCAGGGGGCACCATGCCTGACTTCAGCGAACTCGAAGACGACGCCAAGAAGCTAGCGAGCAATCAGGGCGGCCAGGGCCAGGGCGGCCAGAACCAGGGCCAAGGTCAGGGCGGCTACGGCCAGGACCAGAATGAGCGCGACCAGGGTCAGGGCGATCAGGGTCAGGGCGGCTACGACCAGAACCAGGGCGACCAGGGTCAGGGCGATC
>CAXUJF010000731.1:0-2872 GCA_964250865.1 uncultured Streptosporangiaceae bacterium | reverse complement strand
TCCTCGCGTTCGGCCAGGCCGAGGCGGCTCAGGGTCCGCTAGCTGGGGGGCAGGCAGACGCCGAGGAAGCCGACGATCGCGATCAGCAGCGCGGGCAGGCCGTAGGCCAGGTGGTGGCCCTCCAGCAAATAGACGCCGGTGGTGCCGACGAAGAGCTGGGTGAGCAGGGCCGGAGTCCGGCTCCACAGGCTGCCCTGGTTCAGGCCGAAGGCGACGAACGCCACGGCGATCGTGGCCAGGTAGGCCAGGAAGGTCAGCGCAATGCCGCTGTTCTGGTGGTACGAATGCCCGGAAACGGCATCCACCGTGGTCACCACGGCCGCCACCAGCAGGCCAACTGCCTCCAGGACCTGAGCCGCCACGGCCAGTAGCAACGTCCACGGACGTGGTCGCATGTGTCGCACCTTTCTGCCCAGGACTAGCCTATGCGCGTGCGCACGCTGCTAATCGTCAATCCCCGGGCGACGACAACGACCAAGCCTGTCCGCGACGAGATCGTGCGCACGCTGGCCGCGCGGGCCGACATCGAGGTGGTCGAGACCCGGCACCGGGGCGACGCCCGGGAGATCGCCGCCCGCGCCGTGGCCGAGAGCTGGGACGCGCTGCTGGTGCTGAGCGGGGACGGGACGATCAACGAAGCGGTCAACGGGCTGATGGACAAGGCGTCGATCCGGGCCGGCCGGACCACCGCCGACCCCGCGACCTCGGCCGACCAGCTACCCGCGCTCGGCGCGCTGCCGGGCGGGAACGCCAACGTGTTCACCCGGAACCTGGGCGTCCCCTCGGACCCGCTGGCCGCGGTGGAGCTGATCGCGGCCCGGCTGACGGCCGGCACGACCCGGACCATCGGGCTCGGCCTGGCCGGGGACCGCTACTTCACGTTCAACGCCGGCCTGGGCTGGGACGCCGAGGTCATCCACGCGGTCGAGGAGCGGCGGGCCCAGGGCCGCCCCGCCTCCAACGGCCTGTACATGCGCACCGCGCTGCGGCAGTTCCGGCGGGCCGACCGGCGGCACCCCAACCTGACCGTGTACGCGGCGGACGGCACCCGTATCGGCCCGGTCGGCCTGGCCCTTATCGCTAACACCACGCCGTGGACCTATGTCGGCCGGCACCCGGTGAGCGCCACTCCGCAGGCGTCCTTCGATATGGGGCTGGATGCATTCCTGCTGCGGCGGTTGCGTACCATTTCCACTCTGAACGCACTGCGGCAGATGATCATGTGGCCAGAACGGCCGGTGAAGGGGAAATACGCTTTCGACCTGCACGATCAGGCGGAGATCACGGTCCAGGCCCGGGAAGCGGTCGCGCTGCAGGTGGACGGGGATTATGTGGGTGAGCGGGAGTCGGTTACATTTCGCTGCGTCCCGGATGCGATACGTGTCATCGCGTGATTACCCGCAGCCGTTGGACTTGGTTAAAACAGCTGGTGAATTGTGATTTACGTCACATTCAAAATGACGAAGATCACGGTTGCGCCCTCTTGCGTTGGCCACGGCACGCTTGAGAAGCTTTAAACGATGCCGGGCGGAAGCCCACTTCCCGCGCGCGGTCTGCGCGGAGCAGGTTTCCCGGTGCCCAAGCGTGTCCGGGCTGTGACGCAGCTCCGGGCCGGTCACCGACTGGCACCGCATTAATACGGGGAAATAACTGCTTTCTCCCGATATACAACTTAGCTCGTGAAATCATTCACAAGCTCTGATAAGTGGGCGCGCGAGGATCAGCAGTCCCCCGCGTAGCCGACTTGCCCGAAGGAGTGACTCATGGACTGGCGCCATGACGCCGGGTGCCGTGACGTGGACCCTGAATTGTTCTTCCCGATCGGAAACACTGGTCCCGCGCTACTTCAGATCGACGAGGCCAAGCGCGTCTGTCATCGTTGTCCGGTTATGGAACCGTGTCTGCACTGGGCCATCGAGTCCGGTCAGGACTCCGGGGTCTGGGGTGGACTGAGCGAGGACGAGCGGCGGGCCGTGAAACGGCGCGCGCTGCGGCTGCGCGCCCGGACGCACGTCTGATCCGGACGCTGTCGTAGTTGCTCCGCCCGGCCAGCACGGACCACGCCGTACTGGCCGTCTCGTGGCTCGTAGTGGCCGTTCCGCCATGATCGTGGGCCAGACCGCGCACGCCGCGGCCAACGGCCCACGGTCATGACCGTCTGGCCATGCATCGGCCCAGGCCATCCCCACCCCCGTCCTCGTTCACGCGTGGGCCCAGTCCGGGGTCCACACGTCGGCGTTCCCGCCGTCCGGCCGGGGGCGGGCCAGATGCCGGCGCAGGGCCCGGAGCGCGGGATGCGCGTTACCGGCGCGCCAGATCAGTGAGTGCGGATAGACCGGCACCGGGTCCTGCAGCGGGACCCGCCGCAGGTCGAAGCGGGCGGGCCAGACCAGGTGGGTCTGCTCCCCGACCAGCGTGGCCAGCTCGGCCGACCCGGCGATCACGTCCAGCAGGGGTTCGGTGCCGAAGTCGGGGCCGGTGACGTCGATGCTGAGCCCGAACGCAGCGGCCAGATCGTCGTAGAACGCGGTCCATTCGGTGCCGGGGTCCAGGGTAGGCATCCAGATCCGGTGCCCGGCGAGCTGGGCCGTCGTCACCGTGCCCGCGCCGGCCAGGGCATGGCGCGGCCCGGTGAGCAGCTGGACGGGCGCGCCCATCGCGCGGGCCGTCTCGATGCCGTCGGGCACCGGCCGAGCCGACCGGGTCCCCGCGCCGGCGGCACCGGGGACGGCCCGGAACGACGCGTCGATGGCGTCGGTTTGCACCGCCTCGATCGCGGCGCGGACGTCGAACAGGCGCACCACCTCCAGCGGGGTCCGCGGCTGGGCCCGGTGGAACTCGCGCAGCAGGTGGGCCGGGGCGAGCCGGGTGC
>CAXUJF010000730.1:0-2873 GCA_964250865.1 uncultured Streptosporangiaceae bacterium | reverse complement strand
GCCCGTCAGCGGGGCCACCGTAACCGTGGCCAACGGCCGGGGTGAGATCGCCGGCGCGGTGACCACCGGGGCCGACGGCCGGGTTACCGGCCTGGCGTGGCCGCGCTGGCCGCGGGTAACGGACGTACCCGGCCAGCGGACATTACGCTCGCGCGGCCGGAGTGATCCATGCTCCGCGGTGTGCGACCTGGCGGTATCCTCCCAGTGAGGGGCACGTAAACAGGTACGTCACGGCCCCGGCGTACCGGTAGCGATCCGAGGAGCCCTGCGGAGTGACCGCCAGCCGCCCGGCCGCCGTCATCATCCTCGCCGCAGGCGAGGGCACCCGAATGAAGTCCACCCTCCCGAAGGTGCTGCACCCGTTGTGCGGGCGCAGCATGCTCGGGCACGCCATCGCCGCCGCCCAGGACCTGGATCCCGAGCGGCTGATCGTGGTCGTGGGCCATGCCCGTGACCAGGTGGGCGCGCACGCCACCGGCGAGGCGCCCGGCGCCAGGATCGTGATCCAGGACCACCAGGGCGGCACCGGGCACGCGGTGCGGTCGGTCATCGAGACCATCGGCCTGATCCCGGGCCAGGTGATCGTGACCTACGGCGACATGCCGCTGCTGCGCGCCGACACCCTGGCCGCGCTGGCCCGTGAGCACGACCAGGCCGGCAACGCGGTGACCGTGCTGACCGCCCGGATGCCGGACCCCACCGGCTACGGCCGCATCGTGCGCGATGCCGCCGGCGCCCTGACCGGGATCGTGGAGCAGGCCGACGCCACCACGGCCGAACAGCTCATCGACGAGATCAACTCGGGCTGCTACGCCTTCGACGGCGCGCTGCTCGCGGACGCGATCAAGCGGGTGTCGTCGGCCAACGCGCAGGGCCAGGAGTACCTCACCGACGTGGTCGGCATCCTGCGGGGTGACGGCCACCCGGTCGGCACCCTGGTCGCGGCCGACGCCACCGAGATCCAGGGCGTGAACGACCGGGTGCAGCTGGCCCAGGCCCGGCGGGTGTATAACGACCGGCTGCTCGAGCACTGGATGCGGGCCGGGGTGACGATCGTCGATCCCGCCAGCACCTGGCTGGACGTGCAGGTCACGCTGGCGCCCGACGTGGAGATCGGCCCGTCTTCCCAGCTCGAGGGGCAGACCACGGTCCACGCCGGGGCGCAGGTGGGCCCGGGGGCGGTGCTCCGGGACACCGTGGTCGGTACCGGGGCCAGTGTCATCCACGCCGTCTGCGAGCAGTCCGAGATCGGCCCGGAGGCCACCGTCGGCCCGTACGCCCGGCTGCGGCCGGGGTCGCGGCTGGGCCGCGGGGCCCGGGCAGGCAGCTTCGTGGAGATGAAGAACGCGGTCGTGGGTGAGGGCACCAAGGTGCCGCACCTGACCTACGTGGGCGACGCCGACATCGGCGCGGGCTCCAACATCGGCGCGGCCACCGTGTTCGTCAACTACGACGGCGTGGCCAAGCACCGCACCCAGGTGGGCGACCAGGTCCGGATCGGCAGCGACACGATGCTGGTGGCGCCGGTCGAGATCGGCGACGGCGCCTACACCGCCGCGGGCTCGGTCATCACCGAGAACGTCCCGCCCGGCGCGCTCGGCATCGGCCGGGCCGAGCAGCGGAACATCCCCGGCTGGGTGACCCGGCGCCGGCCCGGCACCTCGTCCGCCGCCGCGGCGGCACGGTCTCAGCAGGCACAGTCCGACCCAGAACCGTCCCGAGCAGACGCGACCGAGCCAGAGGGGCAAGCCGAATGAGCGGCATCCAGGCGGCCAGCGAGAAGCGGATGATCCTCGTCTCCGGGCGGGCTTTCCCCGAGCTGGCCGAGGAGGTGGCGTCCTGCCTCGGCATTGAGCCCACCCCGAGCAAGCTGTTCGATTTCGCCAACGGCGAGATCTTCGTCCGTTTCCTGGACTCGGTCCGCGGCTGCGACGTGTTCGTGCTGCAGAGCCACACCGCGCCGATCAACCAGTGGATCATGGAGCACCTGATCATGGTCGACGCGCTCAAGCGGGCGTCGGCCAAGCGGATCACGGTGGTCACCCCGTTCTTCGGCTACGCCCGCCAGGACAAGAAGAGCCGGGGCCGCGAGCCGGTCTCGGCCCGGCTGATGGCCGACCTGTTCCTGACCGCCGGAGCACACCGGATCATGGCCGTGGACCTGCACACCGCGCAGATCCAGGGCTTTTTCGACGGCCCGGTGGACCACCTGTTCGCGCTGCCCATCCTGGCCGACTACATCGAGGACAAGCTGGACCTCAGCCAGGTCACGGTGGTCGCCCCGGACGCGGGCCGGGTGCGGATGTGTGAGCGCTGGACCGACCGGCTCGGCGCCCCGCTGGCCATCATCCACAAGCGCCGGGACCCGGACGTGGCCAACCAGGTCAAGATGTTCGAGGTCGTCGGCCAGGTCGCCGGGCGGACCTGCATGCTGGTCGACGACATGATCGACACCGGCGCGACCATCACCAAGGCGGCGGAGGCCCTGTTCGATCAGGGGGCGGCCAAGGTGATCGTGGTCGCCACCCACGGCGTGCTCTCCGGCCCGGCCGTGGACAACCTCAAGAACTCCCAGATCAGCGAAGTCGTGATCACGAACACGCTGCCGATCCCGCCGGAGCGCCAGTTCGACAAGCTCACCGTGCTGTCCATCGCGCCGCTGATCGCCCGGGCCATCAACGAGGTGTTCAGCGACGGCTCGGTCACCAGCCTGTTCGACGGCCAGAGCTGACCTGAGCTGAACGCCCCGGGGCCGCGGCCACTGCGGGCCGCAGGGTGACCGCCGCGCCGAAGTCCCCGCGGCCACGACGGTCACCCCTTCTGCTCCCCCGGCTTCGCGCTACGGCCGTCTCCGGCCGCACCCTGCCCGCCGG
>CAXUJF010000729.1:0-2881 GCA_964250865.1 uncultured Streptosporangiaceae bacterium | reverse complement strand
GCCCAGCGGGGCGCCGCGGTGATGTCCGAGCCGGTCACCGAGATCTACACCGCGCAGGTGCGGACGGTCGCGCCCGAGACCTCGCTGGACGACGTCATGCGGCTGATGACCGAGCACCGGATGCGGCACGCGCCGGTGGTGGTCGACGGGGCCCTGGGCGGGCTGGTCAGCATCGGCGACGTGGTGAAAATCCGCATCGACGAGCTGGAGACCGAGCGGACCGCGCTGTCGGACTACATCACCACGGCCCGCTAGCGCCCCCGAGGCGGGTCCGCGGTGCCCCCAGGGCGCCCCGGTAACGTAGGCGCGGTGAACGGCACCAGCCTGATCCGCCCGCCCAGCAGCAGGCTGGCCGAAGGGATCGTCACCCACATCGGCCGCACCGCGGTGGACGTCGCCCTGGCCCGGACCCAGCACGCGGCCTACGCCGCCGCGCTGACGGCCAGCGACTGGGCCGTCCGGCCGGTGCCCGCCGCCGACGACTGCCCGGATTCGGTCTTCGTCGAGGACACCGTGGTGGTCTGCGAGGACCTGGCCGTGCTGACCCGGCCGGGCGCGCAGGTGCGGCGACCCGAGGTCGATGGGGTGGCCGGCCTGGTCGGCCCGCTCGGGCTGCGGGCGGCCCGGATCGAAGCGCCGGGCACGCTGGAGGGTGGTGACGTGCTTCAAGCCGGCCACATCGTCTACGTCGGACGCGGCGGGCGGACCAACGGCGAGGGCATCCGGCAGCTGCGCGCCTTGCTGGCGCCGCTGGGCCGGACCGTGATCGCGGTCCCGCTGAGCCGGGTGCTGCACCTGAAGTCCGCGGTGACCGCGCTGCCCGACGGGACGTTCCTGCTGCTGCCCGGCCTGGTCCCGGCCGAGCTGTTCCCGGCCGTGCGCTCGGTGCCGGAGGAGTCCGGCTGCCACGTCGTCCCGCTCGGCCGGGACCGGGTGCTGATCGCCGCGTCCGCGCCGCGGACCGCGGCCCGGCTCGAGGACCTGGGCTTCACCCCGATCGTGGTCGACATCAGCGAGTTCGAGAAGCTCGAAGGCTGCGTCACCTGCCTGAGCGTGCTGCTGCCGGGCCGGTAGCACCGGCCTGCCCGCCAGCTTCCGCGGCGCGCAGCGAGCGCCTGATCCGGCTCCGGGACGGCGTGCTGGCCGAGGACATCGACCTGACCGAGGGCTACCCGGTGCAGGACGTGATCCGCCGGGCCAGCCAGCTCGGCTGACTCCGGAGCGGCTCCGGTCAGCCGATCCGCTCGGTCCCGTTCACCGGGTCCGGCTGGAACCGGTAGCCCATGCCCGGCTCGGTGATCAGCCACCGCGGCCGGGCCGGATCGGGTTCCAGCTTGCGCCGCAGCTGGGCCATGTAGAGCCGCAGGTTACCGGTGGCACTGGCGTAACCGGGTCCCCATACCTCGGTCAACAGCTGCTGCTGGCTCAGCAGCTTGCCGGGGTGCCGGAGCAGCACCTCCAGCAGGTGCCACTCGGTCGGGGTGAGCCGGACGTCACCGCCGGGGCCGTCGACCCGCTTGGCCGCCAGGTCCACCACCAGGTCACCCAGCTTGATCTGCGGGGCGTCCTCCGGGGGCCCGGACCGGCGCAGCGCCGCGCGCATCCGGGCCAGCAGCTCGTCCATGGCGAAGGGCTTGGTCACGTAGTCGTCCGCCCCGGCGTCCAGCGCTTCCACCTTGTCGGCGCTGTCGGCCCGGCCGGACAGCACCACGATGGGCACGCTGGTCCAGCCGCGCAGGCCCGCGATGACCTCCAGGCCGCTCAGGTCGGGCAGGCCTAGGTCCAGGACGACCAGATCGGGCGGGTGCCGCCCGGCCACCTCCAGCGCCTCGGTGCCGGTCGCCGCGGTGTCCACCTCGTAGTTACGCACCCGCAGGTTGATCCGCAGCGCCCGCAGGATCTGCGGTTCGTCGTCGACCACCAGCACCCGGGTCACGTCGCCGCCGGTTCGTCCTGGCCGGCCCGCTCCCGCTGCCCGGGCTCGGCCTCGCCCGGCCCCCCCGGCGTGGCGGCCACGGCCGGCAGCGTGACCGCCATGGTCAGGCCGCCCCCCGGCGTCTCCTCCGCGGTCAGCGTGCCCCCCATGGCCTCGGTGAAGCCGCGGGCCAGCGCCAGGCCCAGGCCGACCCCGGTGGTGTTGTCGGTGTCACCCAGTCGCTGGAACGGTACGAACATCCGGTCCCGCTCCTTTTCCGGTATGCCCGGGCCGCGGTCGACGACCCGCAGCTCGACCCGGTCCCCGAGCGCGCTGGCGGCCAGCAGCGGTGGCTGGCCGGGCGGGGAGTAGCGCAGCGCGTTTTCGGTCAGGTTGACCACGACCCGCTCCAGAATGGCCGGATCCACCTGGATCTCGGGCAGCGCCTCCGGGATGTCCACCACGACCTTCTGACTGCGCGGCCCGAGGTCGTCCAGGGAGCGGGCCACGATCTCCTCCACCCCCACGGGCCGGGGGAACAGCGACAGCGCCCCGGCTTGGAGCCGGCTCATGTCGAGCAGGTTATCGACCAGCCGGGCCAGCCGGTCCAGCGATTCGTCCGCGGTGGCCAGCAGCTCGTCCCGGTCGGCTTTGGTCCAGCGCACCTCGGGCGAGCGCAGGCTGGTCACCGCGGCCTTGGCCGAGGCCAGCGGGCTGCGCAGATCGTGGCTGACCGCGGTGAGCAGCGCCGTCCGCATCCGGTCGGCCTCGGCGATCGGCTTGGCCGCCTCGGCCTCGGCCGTCAGCCGCTGCTGCTCCAGGGCCGCGGCCGCGTAGGCCGCGAACGCGCCCAGCACCCGCCGGTCGGTGGCGGGCAGCGGCCGGCCGCGCAGGGTCATCGTCAGCGTTTCGGTGACCGGTACCTCAACGTCCGCGTCCTCGGGCGAGGTCACCGGTTCGTCCCCG
>CAXUJF010000728.1:1618-2895 GCA_964250865.1 uncultured Streptosporangiaceae bacterium | reverse complement strand
CGTCGGCGGCGAGCTGGCTGGCGGCGGCGGCGAGCTCGCGCAGGTCCGAGCCGACCGCGTCCAGCAGCGCCCGCAGGCCGGCCTCGTCGGCCACCTTGCCCGCCCGGCGGAACTCGCCCCGGGTGAAGTCGAGCTTGTCGGAGAAGCGGGTGACCTTCGGGCACTCGCTCACCGCGACGGTCCTGGACGCCTTCTTCAGCGCGGTGAGCAGGGCCTTGCCCTTGCCGCCGCCCGCGTGGGTGAGGATCAGCACCACGTCGGGGGCCGGGTCAGCCGCGTACCGGGCGATCTCGTCGGCGACGTCCTTGCCCGCGTCCTGCGCGGCCCGGATCACCACCACACCGCCGCCGCCGAACAGCGACGGGGAGGTCAGCGAGGCCAGCTCGCCAGCGGCCAGGCCACCCGCGGCCACGTCGTGCACGTCGCCACCCGCGGCCGGGTCGGCGGCCGAGGATTCCCGGGCCCCGGCCAGCAGCGCGGACACGGAACGTTCGACGAGCAGCTCTTCCTCACCGACGACGAGGTTGACCGGAGCAGGGGGCACGCTGGGCAGGATATAGCGGCTCAGACGTTGCCGGGCATGACCGGCTCGCCGCCGCGCCAGATGCGGTACGGCTTGAGGCCGTAGCCCCAGACGAACGCGCCCTCATGGTCGGCGTCCCACTGCACGATGTCGGCGTAGCGGCCGCGGGCCATCGCGCCGCGGTCCGGAGCCCGCAGGGCGTGGGCGCCGCCGATCGTGGCCGCCCGCAGCGCCTCGGTCACGCTCATCCCGAAGTGCCACACGGCCAGCGAGACGACCAGGGCCATCGAGGTGATGCCGTTGCCGCCGGGGGTGTGATCCGACCCGAGCGCGACGGCCACGCCCTTGTCCAGCAGCGCCCGCACCGGCGGCGCACCGTGGGTCTGCAGCGAGGTCGCCGGGCAGACCACCGCGGCCACCCCGGCCCGGGCCAGCGCGGCCACGTCATCGTCGTCGGCCTCGTGCAGCATGTCGGCCGAGGCGCAGCCGATCTCGGCCGCCAGCCGGGCGGCGCCGATGCGCGACTGACCGCAGGCGTGAATGCGGGGCAGCAACCCGGAGCGGCGGCCCGCGCTCAGGATCCAGCGGGCCTCGGCCTCGGTGAACCGGCCGTCCTCGCAGTAGACGTCGACACTGTCGGCGCCGGCCGCGGCCCCGGCCGCGCCCCCGGACCAGCCCGCCACGCGGTAGTCGGCCCGGCGGCCGCACTAATACGGCCGCCCCCCCGCCGCGGCCCGGGGGGGGGTGGGGGGGG
>CAXUJF010000728.1:0-1608 GCA_964250865.1 uncultured Streptosporangiaceae bacterium | reverse complement strand
TCGGCGCCGGCCGCGGCCGCGTCCGGGCACCAGGAGCGGACCGCGTCGATGTAGTCGGCCCGGCGGCCGAAGTATTCCGGCGGCACCGAGTGCGCGGCCAGGAACGTCACGTGCATCCGCGGCATGCCCGGCTCGCTCTCCAGCGAGCGCAGCATCCGCACGTCGGCCAGCTCGCCGTCGCGGGTCAGGTGATAGCCGGTCTTGGCCTCGACCGTGGTGGTGCCCGACATCAGCCAGCCGTTGAGGCGCTCGCGGACGCCGTTGCACAAGGTCCAGGGGTCGGTGCCCCGGGTCACGGTGACGGTGGAGGAGATGCCGCCGCCCGCCGCGTTGATCTCGGCGGCGGTAGAGCCGCCGGACAGCATGGTCAGCTCGGCCCAGCGGTTGCCCGCGTACACGGGATGACTGTGCGCGTCGATGAGCCCGGGCGTGACCAGCCCGCCGCCCAGGTTCTCCACGTGGTCGACATCGACGATGTCGTCAACCACCCCGGGGACGCGTTGAGGCAACTCGGCCGCGGGGCCGACCCAGGCGATCCGCTCGTCCTTGGTCAGGATGGCGGCGTTGCTCAAGATCTCAGACCCCGTCCACAGGCGACCGATGTTGGTCATCAAACGGACAGTCAACGGTAAACCCCTACACATCGGGAACCAGGGGTGATGGTTCCGTTCGTCATCGGCGGGCACCTGCCATGAGTCGTACGTGACCTGGCGAGTAGCCGGTACGTACACCTGGACGCGGATCGCGCGCCTGCGTTACAAGGCTTCACGCGCGCATGCGCGCACCAACATATCGATTCCGTTACCGTATTGCACCCCAAGGACCTCGTACAAGGCTTTTGGCAAAACACAGGCCTTTCTCGGCTCACCGCGTGGTTCGGCCTCTGACGCCCGGCCCGGGAGCGCCCTCCGAGCCCGTTTCCAGCCCGTTCCGGGACGGCACCAGGATCGCTTCGTCGCTGGATAACGGCGGTGCACTGCATCGGCACTTGCAGGTGCACATGCAGCGAGCAATCCCACGAGCCAGGTGGTGAGACCACCCGCGTTCCGCCTAGCACGCACGGCGAGCACGCAGGAAGAACAATACTCTTTATCAAGCTGAAATAAGGCAAAAACGCCCGATTGTCCGATGACGGCTGACGATCGCTTTACCGGCGACAGCGGAAAGAGTGAGATCGTCCGGAAGAAAGCGACAAATTCGATCTCGGCTGCGTTCCTGGGAACGCATGCAGATGACAGAACGAATTGTTGACCGTTCTACTTGGTTTAAGCCAAACCGATTATCCTCACGTTGAGTGACGATAGCCGCGACCGATTTACCGGGGCAAAGCGGCATCTAAGCACGTTAACGTACCGTAAACAGCGGCAGAACCGCCGCGGCGGCGGCGCTCCGTCGCCAGCCACGATGCGTGACCGTCGTCCGGCCGGACGGCCGCGTGGGGCGGGTCGGGACGGCCGGCCCCGGCCGCATGCGGCGCGCCCGCGTGGTTGACCCATTCCCAGCCGCACCTTGGATCACCCGGCCGGAGCGGAAAGCCGACCGCCTTTTGCCCGCAACACAACCGGCGCGGTGGACCGTGGTCCATCGCGCCGGCTTTGTTCGATATTG
>CAXUJF010000727.1:0-2920 GCA_964250865.1 uncultured Streptosporangiaceae bacterium | reverse complement strand
GTCTCTCTCCAAAGGTCCGCCCGGTCTCCGCTTGCCTCCCATAGCCCTCGGAAGGTGAGTTCATTATGCCCGCCGCGTCCCCTCACGCGCTGGCCTGCCTGCACCACCCCCGCACCCGCCGCCTGGCCGCCGTCCTGGCCCTCAGCGCCGGCATGACCGTGCTCACGGCGTGCGGGTCTGCGGAGAAGGTGACCACCCTCGGGGTGGAAAAACCGGACCTGACCGTCGCCGTGGTGCCGGCGATCAGCGCCGCCGGCCTGTACATCGCCCAGCAGGACGGCTACTTCACCGCCGCCGGCCTGCACGTCAAGATTGTCCCCATCGCCAGCGGTGTCAACGCCATCCCCAACCTGGCCAGCGGGTCGGTGGACATCGACGAGGGCCAGTGGGCCGCTGACCTGGCCGCCGAGGCTAAGAGCATCGTCAAGCTGCACGCGCTGGCCTCGGCCAGCGCGGGCGGGCCGGGGGTGCAGGAGATCGTCATCCCGGCCAAGTCACCCATCACCAGCGTGCAGCAGCTGCAAGGTAAGACGATCGCGGTCAACGCGCTGAACGGGCTGGCGGTGCTGGTCACGAACATCATGCTGACCAGCCACGGGGTGCCGGTCTCCTCGGTGCATTACGTGGTGATGGGGTTCCCGGACATGGGCGCCGCCCTGGCCGCGCACCGGGTCGATGCGGCGTTCATCGCCGAGCCGTCCCTGTCCGCCGCCGAAATCGGGCAAGGCGTCCAGCCGCTGTTCGACGTCGATACCGGCCCCACCCAGAACATCCCGATCTCCGGGTATGTCACCACGGCCGCGTGGGCGAAAAAGTACCCGCGGACCGCCGCCGCGTTCGTCAAAGCGCTCGAACGCGGCCAGCAGGTCGCGGGCACCAACCGGGCCGCCGTGGAGCAGGCGCTGATTCCCGCGTTGCACCTCAGCAAGCCCACCGGGGCGGTGATGGCGCTGGGCACCTTCCCGCTGTCGGTCAACCCCGTCGCGCTGGCCCGGGTCGCGAACCTGATGAAAACCAACGGCGGGCTGCTGCCCAACTCCGTGAACACGCAGGCGCTGGTTAAGGAGCTGATCAGCTCATGAGCACCGACACCCCGCAAACAGTCAAACAGCAGGTCAGCGAAGGCTTCGCGGACGCAGCGGCCGGTTATGACAGTACCGGCACCGAGTTCTTCACCGCCATGGGCAAGAACCTGGTGGCCCACGCGCAGATCCCACCGGGAGCGTGGGTGCTCGATGTGGGCTGCGGCAAAGGCGCGGTCACCATCCCGGCCGCACGGGCGGCCGGGCCGGACGGGCACGTGACCGGCATCGACCTGGCCCCGGTGATGCTCGCGCACGCTGAGGACCGCGCCCGCCGCGCCGGCGTCACCAACGTCACGTTCCGGGCCGGGGACGCCGAAGACCCCGGCACCCATCCCGGCTGGACCGCGGGCAGCTTCGACGTGATCCTCGCCGGCAACGTGATCCAGTTCCTGCCCCGGCCCGCGCACGCGGCCTGGCACTGGCGCACCCTGCTCACCCCGCCCGGCAAGCTCGGCATCTCCTGGAGCCTGGCCGAAGACCCCCGCTGGCTGCCCGTCATCGCCGCCTTCGACACCGCCATGCCCGCCGAAGCAAGCGGGTTCGCGGCCATGCTGCGCCGCCCCCCGTTCACCTCGGCGGACGCCCTGGAGGCCATGCTCACCGGGGCCGGGTACCACGCCCCGGCCACCGTGCTGCACCGGGTCACCATGACCTACACCGGCCCGCACCAGTGGTGGGAGGCGGCCCGCAGTCAGGGGCCGTGGGCCGCCGCCTGGCGGCACATCCCGCCTGACGCTCTCGGCCCGGCGAAACAGCAGGCGTTTGCCCTGCTGGACCATCTCCGCGCCGGCGACGGCACCGTGGCCCGGACCATCACGTTCGCGTCCACCGTCGCGCACAAGAACCCTGTCCCTACCCCGTCTCCGGTTCCTGGTGATCACTGATGACAACCCCTGACCGCAACGGCACCGTGCCCGCCGCGCCGGACACCTCCCGGCCCAACGTGGCCCGCGCCTATGACTATCTCTTGGGCGGTAAAGATAATTTCGCCGCCGACCGGGAGCTGGCCGAGAAAATCCTGGCCATCTACCCGGCCAGCCGGCAGATGGTGCGGGAAAACCGGCGCTTTTTGGTCCGTGCCCTGGACTATGTGCTCGCGCAGGCGATCAGCGGCTACGTGGACCTCGGCGCGGGCCTGCCCACGTCCCCGGCGGTGCACGACATCGTCCGCCGCTACGACAACACCGCAGCCGTGCTGTATGTGGACAACGACCCGGTGGTGATCAGCCACCTGTGGGCGCTGGCCTGCACCGCCGACGCCCGCGTCGAGGCCATCGCCGCCGACCTGGCCGCCCCCGCCACCGTGCTGCGCCACATCCGCACGGCCGGGCAGATCGACCTGGCCGAGCCGGTCTGCCTGATCCTGGCCATGGTCCTGCACTTCATGGACGCCCCCACCGCCCGCGACCTGGTCGCCGCCTACACTGCCGAACTGGCGGCAGGGTCGTACGTGGTCTTGTCTGTGGCCCGGGGCGAGCCAGCCATCGGGGACCAGATCACCCGCGCCTACGACGCGGCCACCATCCACAACCACACCCCCGAGGACGTGGCCAGCTTTTTCACCGGCCTGGACCTGGTCCCGCCCGGGGTGTGCGATGCCCGCGCCTGGATGTCGGGCTGGGCGACCCCGGCCCCGTTCTGGGACCGGGCCGGGCAGGTCCTAGCCGGAGTGGCGGTCAAGCGGTGACCGGCGCGGAGACGGCCACCTGGATCAGCCGGTGGCTGCGCGCCCACCAGCACCAGCCCGTGCGCGTGACGGACCTGGCCGCCGCGATGGGCCTGAGCGTGCGCCGGGTCCAGGCCATCTGCCAGGCCCAGTTCGGGCAGTCCCCAAT
>CAXUJF010000726.1:0-2924 GCA_964250865.1 uncultured Streptosporangiaceae bacterium | reverse complement strand
CGGCTGGCCGCCGCGCGGCTGATCCCGGCGGGGCTCGCTCGGGCCGGGCTGGCCCTGACGCGGCTGGCCGCCGCGCGGCTGGTCCCGGCGGGGCGGATCTTTACGCGGCTGATCTTTACGCGGCTGGTCCTTACGCGGCTGGTCCTTAGGGGGCCGGTCGCTGCGAGGCCCGGTGGCCGGCCGCCGGGCCGGGGTCTCTTCGTCGTCGAGCCGCAGGGTGAGGGAGATCCGCTGGCGCGGGATGTCCACGCCGAGCACCTTGACCCGGACCACGTCGCCGGGCTTGGCCACCTCGCGCGGGTCCGAGACGAAGTTCCGCGACATCGCGGACACGTGCACCAGCCCGTCCTGGTGCACGCCGATGTCGACGAACGCCCCGAACGCGGCCACGTTGGTGACCGTGCCCTCCAGGACCAGGCCGGGGGTGGGCGGCCAGCGTCTCCACGCCGGCGGCGAAGGGCGGGGTGCGGAAGGCCGGGCGCGGGGCGCGCCCGGGCTTTTCCAGCTCGCGCAGGATGTCGGTGACGGTCGGCACGCCGAACCGGTCGTCGGCGAAGCTCTGCGGCGCCAGCGTGCGCAGCAGCTTGGTGTTGCCGATCAGGCCGGGCAGCGGGGTGCCGGCCGCGGTCAGGATGCGCCGCACCACCGGGTAGGACTCGGGGTGGACGCTGGAGGCGTCCAGCGGGTCGTCGCCGTTGGTGATGCGCAGGAACCCGGCCGACTGCTCGAACGCCTTGGGCCCGAGCCGCGGCACCGTGGTCAGCGCGTGACGGCTGCGGAACGGCCCGGCGCTGTCGCGGTGGGCCACAATTCCGTCGGCCAGGCCGGCGCTGATCCCGGACACCCGGGCCAGCAGGGGCGCGGAGGCGGTGTTGACGTCCACCCCGACCGCGTTCACGCAGTCTTCGACCACCGCGTCCAGGGAGCGGGACAGCTTGCCCTCGGAGATGTCGTGCTGGTACTGCCCGACCCCGATCGACTTGGGGTCGATCTTGACCAGCTCGGCCAGCGGGTCCTGCAGCCGCCGCGCGATCGAGACCGCACCGCGCAGCGACACGTCCATGCCGGGCAGCTCGCGGGAGGCGAAGGCGGAGGCGGAGTAGACCGACGCGCCGGCCTCGGACACCACCACCTTGGTCAGGTTCAGCTCAGGGTGGGTCTTGATCAGGTCCGCGGCCAGCCGGTCGGTTTCCCGGGAGGCGGTGCCGTTGCCGATCGCGATCAGCTGCACGCCGTGAGCGGCGGCCAGCCGGGCCAGGATGGCCACGGACTCGTCCCAGCGCCGCCGCGGCTCGTGCGGGTAGATCGTCTCGGTCGCGACCGACTTGCCGGTGCCGTCGGTCACGGCCACCTTGACGCCGGTGCGGAAGCCCGGGTCCAGGCCCATGGTCGGGCGGGCGCCGGCCGGGGCGGCCAGCAGCAGGTCGCGCAGGTTGGCCGCGAAGACCCGGACCGCTTCGTCCTCGGCGTGCTGCCACAGCCGCATCCGCAGGTCGACGCCGAGGTGGACCAGGATCCGGGTGCGCCAGGCCCAGCGCACGCTCTCGGCCAGCCAGCGATCGGCCGGGCGGCCCTGGTCGCAGACCCCGAACCGGCGGGCGATGGCTTCCTCGTACGGTGTCAGCTTGTATTGGGTCGGCTTGGATTGGGAAGGGCCGTCCCCCGCGATCTCGTCCGCGCCGGAGTCCATGGTCAGGTCGAGGATCTCTTCCTTCTCACCCCGGAAGGCGGCCAGGGTGCGGTGCGACGGGAGCCGGGTGAACGCCTCGGCGAACTCGAAGTAGTCGGCGAACTTGGCCCCGGCCTCTTCTTTGCCCTCCCGGACCCGGGCCACCAGCCGGCCCGCGGACCACATCCGCTCCCGCAGCTCGCCGATGAGGTCGGCGTCCTCGGCGAACTGCTCGACCAGGATGGCGCGGGCCCCCTCCAGCGCGGCCGCGGTGTCGGCCACTCCGCGCTCGGCGTCCACGTAGTCCGCCGCGGCCTGCTGGGGATCCCGGCCCGGCTCGGCCAGCAGCAGGGTGGCCAGCGGCTCCAGCCCGGCTTCCCGGGCGATCTGCGCCTTGGTCCGCCGCTTGGGCTTGTACGGCAGGTAGATATCTTCCAGCCGGGCCTTGGAGTCGGCGGCCATGATCCGCCCTTCCAGCTCCGCGTCCAGCTTGCCCTGCGCGCTGATCGATTCCAGGATCGCGGCCCGGCGCTCGTCCAGCTCACGCAAGTAACGCAGCCGTTCCTCCAGCGTCCGCAGCTGCGCGTCGTCGAGGGTGCCGGTCACTTCCTTGCGGTAGCGGGCGATGAACGGGACCGTGGCCCCGCCGTCGAGCAGGTCCACCGCCGCGGTCACCTGGCTCTCCCGGACGCCGAGCTCCTCGGCGATCCGCCGGCTGACCGGTGCGGGCTGGGAAACCGGGGCGGTGGGCGGTGTGGTCACGTGGCTCCGCTTTCTGGCTGACGGGTGGACGGGCGCGGGTCAGGAGCCTAATTGACCGGCGGGCGCCACGCGGCCGCTCAGCTCAGCGTCTTCTTTTCTGATTAATTAAGTGTTAAATTGTTGATCTTCTCATACCGGCCCAAATGGCCCGATGGTCCAACGGCGGAATGTGTCGGAGGCAGCGGTATGTCCTCTTCATTAACTCATCGGCCCTTCCTGGCGCGGTATCGTGCCACCTCCCGAGCCGGCAACCTTGATGAGGTCGGCACCGGCGCTGACCAGCCGCCGCACCATAACCCGCACGCCGTCTACGCCGTCCGCCTCACCCCCAAATGGGCGCATGTGGCCGCCGCTTATCGTCAATGGCCAGCCGGCGCTGAGGATGCGTGGGCTGGCCAGTAGCCCAGCTTGGCCGGCGGCGCGGACGTCAAGCACGGTCGTTGCCCGCGAGCCGCAATCGCGGAGCGTCGTCACGCCCGAGCACAAGGCACGC
>CAXUJF010000725.1:0-2925 GCA_964250865.1 uncultured Streptosporangiaceae bacterium | reverse complement strand
GGCCCTCGCTGCGGCGGGCCGGTGCGGGCTGACGCTGCGCTGCGCCTGGGGCCTGAGCACGGCCGACATCGCGGCAGCCTTCCTGGTGCCGGAGCCGACGATGGCCCAGCGCCTGGTCCGGGCCAAGCGCAAGATCCGTGCCGCGAACATCCCCTACCGGGTACCCCGCGACGCCGAGCTGCCGGTACGGCTGCCGTTCGTGCTGGCCGTGGTCTACCTGGTGTTCAACGAGGGCTACACCGCCTCGGCCGGCGACGCGCTGATCCGCACCGAGCTGTGCGGCGAAGCCGTCCGGCTGGCCCGGCTGCTGGCCGAGCTGATGCCGGACGAACCCGAGGTCCTCGGGCTGCTGGCGCTGCTGCTGCTCACCGAGGCCCGGCGCCCGGCCCGGGCCGCCGCCGACGGGACCCTGGTCCGGCTGGCCGACCAGGACCGGGGCCGCTGGGACCGGGCCCTGATCGCCGACGGCCACGACCTGGTGCGGGCCTGCCTGCGCCGCAACCGCCCCGGCCCCTACCAGCTGCAGGCCGCGATCGCCGCCGTCCACACCGACGCCCCGACCGCCGCCGACACCGACTGGCGCCAGATCCTCGCGCTCTACGACCAGCTCCTGGCCATCACTCCGACCCCGGTGGTTGCCCTGAACCGCTGCGTCGCCCTGGCCGAGATCGAAGGCCCCGCCGCCGCCCTCCGCCAGCTCGACGCGCTGGCCGGGCCCGGCGCGACCAGTCAGCCTGGCGCGGCGGCCCAGCCCGGCCTGGACGGCTACCACCTGTTCCACGCGGCCCGGGCCGACCTGCTCCGCCGGCTCGGGCGCCCGGCCGAGGCTGCAACTGCTTATACCGCAGCGATTGAGCGGGCCGGCAACGAAACTGAGCGGTCATTTCTCATCCGCCAGCGTGATTCCCTCGATTCACCGGGCTATTACGGACGGGATCATAACCGTGATATATAGCGGTAACAAAGACGAAATGTCCTTGTTGCGAGGGATCGTCATGCTGACCCTCAGGTGAGTGCCAGGCGGGTCCCGGCACCGTGAGAAGGGAGGGTCGCTCATGGCGCTGGCTCCGGGAGTGCCCATCACCGAAGCCGCCGAAGTGGAGAGCCGCAAGCTCCAGCGTCACTTCGGCCGCTTCGACATCCTGTTCTTCCTGATCTGCACGATCGTCGGGGTGGACACGATCGCCTCGGTCGCCAGCAGTGGCGGTGAGGCCTTCACCTGGATGATCATCTTCGCGGTGGTCTTCTTCATCCCGCAGGCGCTGCTGTTCGCCGAGCTGGGCACCGCGTTCCCGCAGGAAGGCGGCCCCTATCTGTGGACGCGCCTGGCCTTCGGTCATCTGGCCGGGGCCATCAACAACTTCCTGTACTGGGTGACCAACCCGGTCTGGCTGGGCGGCACGCTGGCGTTCTCCATGATCACCGCCATCGAGGTGTTCTTCAACCATGGGAACACCTTCTCCACGCCCTGGTTCTTCGTCATCACGCTGATATTCGTCTGGGTGGCCGTGCTGGCCGCCATCCTGTCGCTCAGCTCGGGCAAGTGGGTGCCCACGGCGGGCGCGTTTGCCCGGTTCCTGCTGCTCGGCTTCTTCACCATCGCCGTGATCATCTACGGCGCCAGGCACGGCGTGCACGGCCTGTCCGCGGGCAACTTCAAGCCCAGCGAGGCTGGGTTCGTGGCCCTGGTGGCCGTGCTGCTGTTCAACTACGTGGGCTTCGAGCTGCCCAACAGCGCCGGCGACGAGATGACCAACCCCAAGCGGGACGTGCCGTTCGCCATCATGCGCAGTTCGGTGGCCAGCTTCCTGCTCTACGCCGTGCCCGTGCTCGGCATCCTCGTCGTCCTGCCGACCAGCCAGGTCACGAACTTCGGCGGGTTCGTCGACGCCATCCAGCAGGTGTTCACGGTGTTCGGCGGCAGCGTCAGCAAGGGCACGGTGACGCTGACCGGGGCGGGCGCGGTGCTTGGCGACGCCTCCGCGATCATGTTCATCATCTGCGTGCTGACCTCGGGCGTGACCTGGATCATGGGCTCGGACCGGGCCCTCGCGGTGTCCGGCTACGACGGTGCCGCCCCGCGCTTCCTCGGCGTCATCAACGCCCGGTTCGGGACGCCGGTCCGGGTGAACATCTTCAGCGGCATCGTGGCCACTATCGTGCTCATCCTGGCCCACCAGCTGACCAACGGGAACGCGGCCAAGTTCTTCGGCGCCGTGCTCGGCGTGACGATCTCCACCACACTGGTCAGCTACCTGCTGATCTACCCGGCGCTGTGGAAGCTGCGCCGCAGCCACCCCGAGGTGGCCCGGCCATTCAAGATGCCGTATTACCAGCCGCTCACCGTGATCTTGATGGTGCTGCTGGTCATCACGGTCATCGAGCTGTTCGCACCCGGCGCGGGCATGCACTGGTTCAGCTCCGACTTCGCACCGCAAGGCTGGACCCACGGCGAGCGCTGGACCTACCTGGCCACCGAGGTGATCCCGGTCCTGGTCTTCGTGCTCATCGGACTGCTGTTCTGGCGCATGGGCAAAAAGACCCGCGAGGACATCGCGGTGCTCGCCCCAGCCAACGCGAGCCCGGCCGATCCCGACTCCGACCCGAGCGCATCGATCAGCTGATTAGAACAAACTATCGAACACAAGCCGCTACCATGGCGAAATGCGCGTATGGATCGAGCTGGCCGAAGAGGAGTCGGGCTGGGCCCAGACGCGGATGCTCATCGCGTGGCTGACGCACGCGGGTTACGTGGCTCACGTCCTGGTCGGCCCCGAGCCCAAGGTCCTGGCGGTTAGCGGCCACCGCCTGGTCCCAGCCGAGCGTGAGGAGTTCGGCCGGCCAGCCTGACCACACTGGGTGGGTGAGCCAGCAGAAGATTCACGTCCGGCCGGCCGGCCCTGGTGACCGCGACCGGCCCGCGGC
>CAXUJF010000724.1:0-2926 GCA_964250865.1 uncultured Streptosporangiaceae bacterium | reverse complement strand
CAGTCACCTAGCCTGGACCGCTTCGAGCGCGGCCCGCGGCCCGCGCTCGAGGATGTCCCGGTAGACCGCGGCGAACTGGTCCGCGAACTCGGTGTCCCGGCTGAGATCACCGAACAGCTGGGTCACGGTCAGGAAGCCGATCGGGTCGCCGGCCTGCCGCCGCACCGCCTCGTCGACCAGTTCTCGCTGCCGGTCGACGAAGCTGATCGGAGCGCCGTCGGCGTCCACCCCGCGGGCGAAGGCGGCCCAGCTGGCCACGATGGCGGCTGACAACGGTGACCCGAGCCCGCGCTGCCGCCGGTCCCGGACGACCGGCAGCAGGAACTGCGCGATCCGGTCCGAGCCGTCGGTGCCCAGTCGCAGCAGGGTGTCCGGGACGTACCGATTGGAGAACCGTGCCAGCAGGCTGCGCTGGTAGTCGCCGAGGTCGACGCCGGGCACGGGTTCCAGCGTCGGCTCGCCCTCGTCGTGCATGTAGTGGCGGGCCAGTGCGGCGATGGCCGGGTCGGCGACGGCCTCGTGGGCGAACCGGTAGCCCAGCAGGTAGCCGAAGTAGGCGATGGCCTGGTGGCCCGCGTTGAGCAGCCGCAGCTTCATCTGCTCGTACGGCGTGACGTCGGGGACGAGCGTGACCCCGGCGTCCTGGTACGGCGGGCGGCCCAGGGTGAACTGGTCTTCCAGCACCCAGGCGGTGAAGTCCTCGCAGATGACCGGCCAGGCGTCGGTGACGTGGTAGGTCTGCGCCACGTAGCGGCGGCTCTCGTCGGTGGTGACCGGGGTGATCCGGTCCACCATGCTGTTCGGGAACGCGACCTCGCGGCCGACCCACTCGCCCAGCTCGGGGTCGGCCAGGCGGGCGTAAGAGGTGAAGCTCTGCCGGGCCACGTGGCCGTTGCCCGGCAGGTTGTCGCAGGACATGACCGTGAACGGCGGGATGCCCCGGTCCCGGCGGCGCCGCAGGCCCTCGACCACGACGCCGAACACCGTGGCCGGGGTGGCCCCGGGAGCCAGGTCGCGCTGGACCACGGGGTCGTCCGCGTCGAACCCGCCCCCGTCGGCCAGGTTGTAGCCGCCTTCGGTGATGGTCAGCGACACGATGCGGGTGTCGGGGTGGGCCAGCCGCTCGAAGACCGCTTCCGGGTCGTCCGGCGCGTACAGGAAATCGACGATCGAGGCGATCGACCGGGCGCTGGCCGTGCCGTCCGGGCTGCGTGCCACCAGCGTGTACCGCAGGTCCTGGCCGCGGAGCGCGTCGCGCACCCTGGTGTCGCCCGGCAGCAGCCCGACCCCGCAGATGGCCCAGTCGGCCGCCTCGCCCTGGTTCAGCAGCCGGTCGAGGTACATGGCCTGGTGCGCCCGGTGAAAGTTGCCGACGCCGATGTGGACGATGCCGATCCGGAGGTCCTCGCGGCGGTACGCCGGCTGGGCGATGAGACTCACTGCTCACTCCCCACCAAGTTCGCTGGGCCCGCGTCATCTGCCATGCGCATCCCTCCTTGAAGGCACGGTACCCACTACCTGCTCAATGGCGCCATCGGCGGTGCGTCGTTTGGCGGCCTGGCCCGGGGGCAGGCGGGTAGCTGCGGGCCCGGCGGGTCAAGAACCGCGGTGAGGGCTTCGGCATGATGCTGGCGGGTACGCCTGGGGTTCGGCCGATGCGAATGCCGCCGCTGGGAACACGATCATCCATTGCCCGGGTTCGGGCACGATCCGCCCCGATCAGGCGCACGAGATTCCGGGCGTGGTCCTCATTTCGTCCCGCAGACCGGCTACGGCTTATATGTCGGCTTGAGCCCTATTAAGCACTAGTTGTACCGAACGTTAATTTAGCCTTTACTGTGACGCGCCTCACGGTTCGTAGCGGATATGTCAAACAGGTGTCGGCTAGGTGAATCTGGCCTTACGGCACGGCTTAAATAAAAATCAAAACGATCGTTTTATGCCGGTCATGACTACCTTGACCTGTTGCGACGTGTTTTTCCGATGCCACCATGGCCAGCCGGGCCGGTCGGCGGCCACTGTCGTTGGCAATCCGCATAGCGGGCCAGCAAATCCGACATCCTGGTCACGATCCGTTATTAAGCCAAGATCATCTGTACGGAATGAGAAGCGATTATCACGTCCGGTGATCACGAAACTCGGGCGTAACAAAGCATTACTCACAATTATCTGTATCCGTCTAATTCGGTCCGCCTTCAGTCCGTCCGTTGGGTAATCTCGCAACCCACGAGATAGCGGCGAAATGCCGACATAGGCCGATTTATGCGGCCGCGCGGGGGTCGTCGGTTCTCCTGTCCGCGGCGCAGCACGGCCTACGACCGATGCGAAAGCCGGAAGGAACAGCGATGGCGGGGCTGGGCGAGGAGACGGTACGGGTGGCGTCGATCACGCTGCCTCATGTCGGTTCCTGGTGGCAGCAGGTGCATCACGTGGTCCCGATCGGCTTGGTCGGGGCCATCTCCTGGTCGGTGTGGCTGGTGCGGTTCACGCTGTCCCGGCTGTACCGCCCGGTGCCGGACGGCTTCACCACCACCACTTCAGTAGTCGTTCCCGCCTACCGTGAGGACCCCGGCATCCTCTCCGAATGCCTCGATACCTGGCTGGCGCAGAACCCGACCGAGGTCATCGTGGTTCCCGATCTGGAGGACACGGAGGTCATCGCGCGGCTGGACGCGCGGGCGGCCGTTGAGCCCCGGCTCAAGGTCCTGCCGTTCGCTCACCGCGGCAAGCGGTCCGCGCTGGGGCTCGGGATCCGGCGGGCGGCGGGCGAAGTCCTGGTGCTGGCCGACTCCGACACCCGCTGGGAGCCCGGCCTGCTGCTCCACGTGCTGGCCCCCTTCACCGACCCCAAGGTGGGCGGGGTCGGGACCCGGCAGAATGCCTACCTGCCGCGCACCAGCGCGTGGCGGCGGGTGGCCGACTGGAT
>CAXUJF010000723.1:0-2927 GCA_964250865.1 uncultured Streptosporangiaceae bacterium | reverse complement strand
GGGGGTGACGTGAGGGCTGAGTGGGGCGCGCCGGCGCACAGGGGTAGCGCCCGGGACTGAGAGGGCGCTCCTGCGCACACGGGTGGCGAGCCTGGGCCATCCCGTCGCCGTCGTCCCGGCGGCCGGATCAGCGGGCCGGACGGGGCGGGTCAAGCGGCGGCGCTCTTCCGCAGCTTGACGCGATCCGGGAGGTCTGCTCGGCTGACGGGGCGGACGACGGCGACCCCGGGAGGAGCCAGGCCAAGGGTTTTCATCCATCCCTGAGCCAGAGGCCCCCGCCGGGGGCAATCAGTTCGGCGCGGGCGGGGCGAAGTTGGGGGCTCGCCGGGCCGCGTAGGCGTCGAGGCCTTCGCGCATGGCTTCGGAGTTCCAGTTGCGGCGGAAGAACTCCAGGTCAGACTCCAGGGTCTGCTCCCAGCTGGGCTGCAGGGCCTGGTGGACCATGGTCTTCATGGCCGCGACGCTGACTGGGCTGCGACGGCTGAGCGTGCCGGCCAGTTCCGTGGTGCGGCGTTCCAGGTCGCCGGGTGGTGTGACCTCGGCGACCAGGCCGTAGGCGGCCATGGCGGCCGCGTCGACCGGGTCGGACAGCAGCAGGACCTGCTTGGCCCGGAACTCGCCCAGGGCCCGGACCAGACCCGCGGCGGCGCCGACGGCGGGAGCGATGCCCAGGCCGGCGTGCGCGTCGGTGAAGGTGGCGCTCGTGTCGGCCACGACCAGGTCGCAAGCCAGGATCAGCTCCAGGCCGCCGGCGGCGCAGGCGCCGTTGACCGCAGCGATGACGGGCCGGGGCGAGGCTCGCAGCCGGGCCATGAGGGCGGCCAGCGGACCGATGACGGCGGCCAGGAAGCGGTCGCAGCCGTCCGGCTCGGCCAGCATGGCCCGGAAGAAGTTCAGGTCGGCGCCGGCGCAGAAGGCCGGCCCGGCCCCGGTCAGGACCAGCACCCGCACCTGGTCGTCGGCTTCGGCCAGATCCAGGGCGCGGTGGGCCTGGGCCAGCATGGTGGCGGTGAGGGCGTTGCGTTGGCCCGGGCGGTTCAGCGTGATCCAGGCGGCCGGGCTCCGGCGCTCGTAGCTGAGCTCGTTACTGTCGGTCACGGGCTCAGCAGGCGGGACGGGATCGCGACGGTCCGGGAGCGCAGGTACTCCCCCAGCCCTTTGGCCTGGGGGTCCGGGCGGGTCGAGGCGGCCACGCCCTCCCCCAGCAGCCCGACGACGACGAAGTTCAGCGCGCCCAGGTTGGGCAGTTCGTACCGGCGGACGTCCAGGCCGGCACACTCCGGGATGAGCGCGCGCAGCCGGTCCACGGTCAGGTAGTCGCGCAGCCACGGATAGGCGGCCGGGTCGCGGGTCCAGAGGCCGATGTTGGCGTTACCGCCCTTGTCCCCCGACCGGGCCCCGCACAGCCGGCCGAGCGGGGCCCGCGTGACCTCATCGGCCGCCGCGCCGGGTGAGCCCGGGGCGCCCGGGGGCGGGTCGGCGGTGGGGCCCGGTATAAAAATGCCGGAAGAATCTGACGGAACCGGCGCTGCGGACGGGACCGGAGCGGCCGGGGCAGCGCCGGCCGCGGTGGGCGGGACGGGCAAGGTGGTGCCGTCGGGCAGGACCACGGTGTGGGCCACCTCGGCCGCCGGGACCAGGGTGGGCCAGTAGACGCCGTAGGCGCTCTCCAGGGTGGGCGGCGTGGTGGTGTGGAAGCCCGCGTAGCCGCCCAGGGCCAGTTCCATGGTCGCGTTGGAGAAGCGGCGCCCGACCTTGCGCGGGTCCGGGTCCTTGACCGTGATCCGCAGATGGGCCGTGGCCTGCTCGTTGGTGGGCGCGTCGGGCTGGTCGAAGCGGAGCAGCCGGACGTCCACGTCCGCGAACTGGGCCCGGCCGCCGAGCACGTCGAACAGCTCCTCGGTGGCCCAGGCCGCCTTGTCCTCGATGTCCAGACCGGTGAGGACCAGCGTCGTCGTGTTGCGGTACCCGCCCAGGAAGTTCATCGCCACCTTGGCTGTGGGCGGCGGCGGGCTGCCCTTGGTCCCGGCCAGCCGTACCCGGTCCGGGCCGTCCTGGGTCAGCGTGACGGTGTCGAAGTGGGCCATCACGTCGGGGTTGGCGTAGGCCGGTTCGGCGATCTCGTACAGCAACTGCGCGGTGACCGTGCCCACCGAGACCAGGCCGCCGGTTCCGTCGTGCTTGGTGATCACGCTGCTGCCGTCGGCCGCGACCTCGGCGATGGGGAAGCCCGGGTAGCGCCGGTCCTGGATCTCCTCCAGGAAGGAGTAGTTGCCCCCGGTGGCCTGCGGGCCGCACTCGATCACGTGGCCGGCCAGCACCGCGCCGGCCAGCGCGTCGAAGTCGTCGCGGCGCCAGCCGTGCCACCACGCGGCCGGGCCGGTGACCAGCGAGGCGTCGGTGACCCGGGGGCAGACCACGATGTCCGCGCCGGCGTCCAGCGCGGCGGTGATGCCCCAGCCACCCAGGTAGGCGTTGGCCGTGACCGGCTTACCGGAGGCGTGGGCCAGGGGCAGGCCGGTGTCCAGGTGGGCCAGCGGGTACCCGGCCGCGGTCAGCTCGTCCAGCCGGGGCAGCAGGTCGTCACCGGTCACGTAGGCGATCTTCGGGTGCAGGCCGAGCCGTTCGGCCAGCGTTTGCAGCTGGGTGGCCAGGCCGGCCGGGTTGAGGCCGCCGGCGTTGTTCACGATCCTTATGCCCTGATCCAGGCAGGTGCCGAGCACCTCTTCCAGCTGGCCCAGGACCGAGCGGGCGTACCCGGCGGCCGGGTCCTTCTGCTGGGCCTTCCACAGGATCAGCATGGTCAGCTCGGCCAGATAATCGCCGGTGAGGACGTCGATCGGGCCGCCTTCGACCATCTCGCGCGAGGCGGCGCCGCGGTCGCCGTAGAAGCCGGATGAGTTCCCGATCCGTATCGCTCGTTGGGC
>CAXUJF010000722.1:0-2934 GCA_964250865.1 uncultured Streptosporangiaceae bacterium | reverse complement strand
GGCCCACACCGCGGCTACCGCCGCCACCACGGCCAAGACCATCCCCGCCAGCGCTCAGACCCGGGCGTCGGCGACGGACGTCCCGGCCCCGCCGTCCGGCTGGACCACTCAGTTCAGCGACGACTTCAACGGGTCATCTGGATCCGGCGCGGACAGCAACTGGATCTACGACACCGGTCCCGGCTCGAACTTCGGCACCGGCGAGATCGAGACCATGACCAACTCGACCAGCAACGTCCACCTGGACGGGAACGGCGACCTGGACATCACCGCCAACGGCTCCGGCAGCAACTGGACCTCGGGCCGGATCCAGACCAGTTCGGCCAACGTCGGCGCGCCGGCGGGCGGCGAGCTTGAGGTCACCGCCTCGATCGAGCAGCCCAACCCGGGCAACGGCCTCGGCTACTGGCCGGCGTTCTGGATGCTCGGCCCCGGCCAGTGGCCGGAAAACGGCGAGATCGACATCATGGAGGACGTCAACGCCCTGTCCGAACTCTCCGGCACCGTGCACTGCGGGGTGGACCCGGGCGGCCCGTGTAACGAGACCAACGGCATCGGCAGCGGTCTGCGGGCCTGCTCCGGCTGCCAGACCGGCTACCACACGTACACGATGATCGAGAACCGCACCAACGCCGCGGACGAGTCGATCACGTTCTACCTGGACGGGAACCAGTACTTCTCCGTGTCCGAGAGCCAGGTCGGCACCTCCACCTGGCAGGCCGCGTTCGACCACAACATGTCGATCATCTTCGACCTGGCCATGGGCGGCGGATACCCGAACGGCGTCTGCAACTGCACGTCGCCCAGCAGCTCCACCACGTCGGGCGGCACGATGAGCGTGCAGTACGTCGCGGCCTACACCACCGGTGGCTCGAGTTCCGGTGGCGGCACCCCTCCGCCTCCGCCTCCGCCGACCGGCACCACCGGCCCGGTCGTCGGCTACGGCGGCCTGTGCATGGACGTCCGCGCGGCCAACAGCGCCGACCTCACTCCGGTGCAGGTCTACACCTGCAACGGGACCAACGCCCAGCAGTGGTCGGTGGTCCAGGCCGGCAGCACGCTGCACGCCCTCGGCAAGTGCCTGGATATCAACGGCGGCGGGACCGCCGACGGGACCACGGTGGACCTGTACGGCTGCAACAACACCGGCGCCCAGGTCTTCATCCCCGAGTCCAACGGCGAGCTGTACAACCCGCAATCCAACAAGTGTCTCGATGACACGGGCTGGTCGACGACCCCCGGCACCCAGCTGGAGATCTGGGACTGCACCGGCGGCGCGAACCAGCAGTGGTCCCTGCCCTAAGCCCCTGGAAACCCCAGGCCCCTAGGCAGGATCTGTGACCCCGACACGGTCATGGCCGGCGGCCAGCTTCCCCACCAACGGGAGGCTGGCCGCCACGCGTTAAGGTAGTTTTAATGATGTGGACCATCCCCCCCCCCGGAGTGACCAATGAGCGAAGCCAGCCACGAAGCCAGCGACGAAGGCGGCCACGAAGGCAGCAAGCAGGCCGACATCGGCGTCACCGGCCTGGCCGTGATGGGCCGTAATCTGGCCCGGAACCTGGCCCGCCACGGCCACACGGTCGCGCTGCATAACCGGTCGCCGGAACGGACCCGGAGCCTGGTCAAGGACCACGGCGACGAGGGCACGTTCCTGCCGAGCGAGTCGGTGGCGGACTTCGTGGCCAGCCTGGAGCGGCCCCGGGCCATCATCGTCATGGTCCAGGCCGGCCCGGCCACCGACGCGGTGATCGACGAGCTCGTCCCGTTGCTGGACGAGGGCGACATCGTGGTCGACTGCGGCAACGCGCACTTCATGGACACCCGGCGGCGTGAGCACGCGCTGCGTGAGCACGGCCTGAACTTCGTCGGCTGCGGCGTGTCCGGGGGAGAGGAAGGCGCCCTCAACGGGCCCAGCATCATGCCCGGCGGGTCCAAGGAGGCCTACGAGAAGCTCGGCCCGATCCTGGAGTCGATCGCAGCCGTGGTCGACGACACGCCGTGCTGCGTCCACATCGGGCCGGACGGGGCCGGGCACTTCGTGAAGATGGTGCACAACGGCATCGAGTACGCCGACATGCAGCTCATCGCCGAGGCCTACGACCTGCTGCGTGCCGGGCTGGGTGCCAGCCCGGCCGAGATCGGGGAGATCTTCCGCGCCTGGAACGATGGTGACCTGGATTCCTACCTGATCCAGATCACCGCCGAGGTGCTGTCCCAGACCGACGCCGCGACCGGTAAGCCGTTCGTCGACGTCGTGCTGGACCAGGCCGAGCAGAAGGGCACCGGCCGCTGGACCGTGCAGAGCGCGCTGGACCTGGGCATCCCCATCACCGGGATCGCCGAGGCCACGTTCGCGCGGTCACTGTCCGGCCACGCCGACCAGCGCGAGGCGGCCCGCGAGGCCTTCGGCACCGAGCACAATGCGCTCGACATCAAGGACCGGGACGCGTTCATCGAGGACGTGCGCCGGGCCCTGTACGCGTCCAAGGTGGTCGCCTACGCCCAGGGTTTCGACCAGATCGCGGCGGGCAGCGACGAGTACGACTGGGACATCGACCGCGGCGCGATGGCCACCATCTGGCGCGGCGGCTGCATCATCCGGGCCCGCTTCCTGGACCGCATTCGCGAGGCCTACGACGGAACGCCCGCCCTGACCAGCCTGCTGGTCGCGCCGTACTTCGCCGACGCGGTGCGTAACGGGGTGGACAGCTGGCGCCGGGTGGTGGGTCAGGCCGCCGCGGCCGGCATCCCGTCGCCCGCGTTCTCCTCCTCGCTGGCCTACTACGACGGCCTGCGGGCCGGGCGCCTGCCCGCCGCGCTCATCCAGGGCCTGCGCGACTTCTTCGGCGCGCACACCTACCGCCGGGTGGACCGGGACGGCGCGTTCCACACCGAGTGGTCCGGCGACCGCCAGGAGCACCCCGCCTGACC
>CAXUJF010000721.1:393-2936 GCA_964250865.1 uncultured Streptosporangiaceae bacterium | reverse complement strand
CCCCTCGCGGCGCCCGCGCCCCGCCCCAGCGTGCTGCCGTACCTGGCCGTGGCGGGCAGCTACCTGCTGCTCGTGGTGGTGGGTCTGCGCCACGTCGCGTTCAACCCGCTGGGCGGCGTGCTGGTGGGCGCGGTGGCGCTGACTTTGCTGGTCAGCGTGCGTCAGTTCGCGGCGCTGCGCGACAACGGGCGGCTCGCGGTGCGGTACGCCGAGCTGGCCTCCATCGACGGGATGACCGGCCTGTACAACCGGCGCCACTTCATGGAGCTGTCCGAGGGAGCGTTCGCCCACGCCCAGCGGGTCAGCCAGCCCCTGGTCGCGCTGATGATCGACGTGGACAACTTCAAGCAGATCAACGACGTGCACGGGCACGCCGTCGGAGACCGGGTGCTGACCGACCTGGCCCGGTCCTGCCGGGAGCATGTCCGGGCCGGTGATATCGCGGGCCGGTACGGCGGCGACGAGTTCATCATCATGATTCCCGGCAGCACCTGCGCCCGGGCGTCCCAGCTGGCCGCCGGGCTGACCGGGCCACCGGCCCGGGTGACCGGCGCCGACGGGTCGCCGGTGGCGTTCACGCTGAGCGTGGGGATCGCCGAATCCGCGGGCTGCCGGGACCTGCCCAGCCTGCTGGCCCGGGCCGACCTGGCCATGTACGAGGCCAAGCGAGCCGGCGGTGGCTGCTTCCGGGTCTTCCAGGGCACCGAGATGTCCCCGGACGCGGCCCTCCCGGCCGGCTGATCCCCAGTGACCCCAGCCACCGAGCCGTGGGATCCGGGAGCGCCCGGTGTGCTGCGGCTTCCTTCCGGGCGGCTGGTACGCGGCCGGAGCCTGCGTCACCCGGTGGCGGCGGGTCAGGCGCCGGTCTTCGGGGTCTACCTGCTGGGCCGCCCGCCGCCCGCGGTCCCCTGGGAGTCGCGCTGGCTGCGCTGGCCGGACTTCCGGCTGCCGGCCGACCCTGACCAGACCAGGCGGGTGCTGACCGAGGCCTGGCGCCGGTCGGCCACGGAGCGGGTCGAAGTGGCCTGTGCCGGTGGTCGCGGGCGCACCGGTACCGCCCTGGCCTGCCTGGCCATCCTGGACGGGGTGGCCGCGGCGCAGGCGGTGACCTACGTCCGCACGCACTACGACCGGCGGGCGGTCGAGACCCCGGGGCAGCGCCGGTTCGTCACCCGGTGGACGCCAGCCTGACTACCGGCCGGGGCGCCGGACTCAGACGTCGGCCCGGACCCGCGACCAGCCGCGCCGCAGTCTGGCCGCGATCTGGGGGACCGCGCCGAACAGCAGCCAGCAGAGCTCGGCCACCGTGGTATTGATCCACGCCAGCCCGAGGGACAGGGCGATCACCGCGAGGCTGGCCGCGTAATTCCACCGGTAAGCGGGGAAATCCCAACGGCCGGGCCGCATCAGGTCGCGCCGCCGGGCGTACTCCTGAGCTCCCTGCATGGCCAGGGTGGCCAGCAGCAGGTTGAGCGCGAAGATGGTCACCGCGAGCGGATTGTTCCCGTCCTTGCCCAGCAGGTCGCTGGTGAACGGCATCACCGAGACGGCGAACAGGAAGGCGGCGTTCCACAGCACCAATCCCTCCCGCTGCCGGGCGATCCGGCGGAACACCTGGTGGTGCAGGATCCAGAACTGGATGACGACGTAGAACGAGATGACGTAGCTGATCCATACGTTGTAACTCCCGCCCAGCGCGTGGGCCAGGTCGGCGGCCGCGTGAGGGTGCTTCAGCGACGAGACGGCGGGGACCGCGATCTGCAGGACCAGCAGGGTCAGGGCGATGGACACCACCCGTCGGACAGCGCGAGCAGACGCTCCACGCCGTACGGCGCCCCGGTCTCGTCGTCCTCGGGCCCGGTGTCCTCCGGCCCGGTGTCCTCCGGCCCCGGGTCTTCTGGCCTCGGGTCCTCTGGCGCAGTGTTCACGGGCCGATGATGCCAGGCCGGCGCGACGCTACGCAGGAGGCAGGTGTCACCCGGTCCGGTAGTTGCTCAGCTCGATCAGGTTGCCGTCCGGGTCGCGCAGGTAGCAGCTGACGATCTCGCCGGTCGCCCCGGTCCGGGTCACCGGGCCCTCCTCCACGGTTACGCCGGCCGCGGCCAGCTGGGCCGGCACGTCCTCGATCGGGTCGTCGACGATGACCGGTTGACCCGCATGCCCTCTCCCTTCGCCGCCGCCGGGCGATGACTGAGCTCCCGATCCGGCGTCTTATCCGGTAACAGCACATCACGAGGAGGACCGATGGCGACCGAGCCGTTCACCACCTGCCTGTGGTTCGACACCCAGGCCGAGGAAGCCGCCCAGTTCTACACCAGCGTGTTCGCTGGCGCCCGGATGGGCCGCGTCAGCCGGTACGGCGAGGCCGGGCCGCGGCCCGCGGGCATGGTCATGACCGCGGAGTTCGAGCTGAACGGGCAGAAGTTCCTGGCCCTGAACGGCGGCCCTGAATTTCCCTTCACCGAAGCCATCTCGTTCCAGATCCCCTGCGCCGACCAGGACGAGGTCGACCACTACTGGGAGCGGCTGACCGCGGCCGGCGG
>CAXUJF010000721.1:0-383 GCA_964250865.1 uncultured Streptosporangiaceae bacterium | reverse complement strand
CTGCCGGATCATCTCCAACCTGGGCGCCGCGAACCCGGCGGCCCCCCCCCCGGCCCGTGCGGCTGGCTGAAGGACCGGTTCGGCCTCTCGTGGCAGGTCGTGCCGACGGTGCTGGCCGCGCTGCTGAGCGATCCGGACCCGGAGAAGGCAACCCGGGCCAACAAGGCCATGCTGTCCATGGGCAAGCTGGACATCGCCGAACTCGAACGGGCCCACGCCGGCGGGTAAACGGGCCCGGCGGACGCGGCCGAGTACTGACCGGAAGGAGCGCCGATGCGGGTGTGCGTGCTGGGGGCCGGGGCGATCGGCGGCTTGATCGGGACCAGGCTGGCCGCCGCCGGGGTGGAGACCTCGGCGCTGGCCCGCGGGGCCACGCTGGCCGC
>CAXUJF010000720.1:0-2951 GCA_964250865.1 uncultured Streptosporangiaceae bacterium | reverse complement strand
GCTGGCCCCCATCACGCCCGCGGCGGGTAGCGCCGCCCCGGCCGGGGGCCGGGCGCTGGCCCCGGGCCGGACGGCGGTGGCCGGGGTGGCCTGGGCCCAGCACAAGGGGATCGCGGCCGTCGAGGTCAGGGTGGACGGCGGCCCCTGGCACCAGGCCCGGCTGGCCACGGTGCCTGGCATCGACACCTGGCGGCAGTGGGTCTGGGAGTGGCCGGCCACCCCGGGCACCCACGAGCTCGAGGCCCGGGCCACCGACGCCACCGGCTACACCCAGACCGCTGTGGCGGCCGACACCATCCCGAACGGCGCGTCCGGCTACCCGTCGGTTCAGGTCACCGTGCGAACCGGCTGAGGGTAGCGGCTGCGGTCGCGGAACCGCTGGGTCACGGCCGCGGGCGCCTTGTCCGGCGAACCGGCGTCGTAGGGCGGCTGCGGGTCGTACTCCATCATAAGCTGGATGGACTGCGCCACCTCATCGCCGGCGATCCGGCCCGCCAGGGTCAGCCCCATGTCGATCCCGGCCGACACCCCGGCCGCGGTCACGTACTTCCCGTCGAACACGACCCGCTCGGTGACCGGCACGGCACCGAACCGGGCCAGCTGCTCCAGGGCCGTCCAGTGCGACGTGGCCCGCCGCCCGGTCAGCAGCCCGGCCGCGGCCAGCGTCAGCGACCCGGTGCACACCGACGTGGTCCAGGTCGTCGTCTGGTCCACCGCCCGCAGCCAGTCGGCCACAGGGCCGCCGCCGGTGAGGGCGTCGGTGCCGGGGCCGCCCGGTACCAGCACGACGTCCGGGTGCGGCACCTCGGCCAGCGCGGCGTCCGCCACCAGGCCGAGCTGGCCGGTTTCGTCCCGGACCGGTCCGGCCTGCTCGGCCACGAACACCACCTCGCCCCCGGGCAGGTGGTCCAGCGTCTGATACGGCCCGATCGCGTCCAGCACGGTGAGCCGGGGAAAGAGCACGATGGCGATCTGCATGACGATCCTCCGTTGATCTCGGAAAGGGGCACTCAGAAACGACGGCGGTATTCCGCCGGGGATACCTGCAGGGCCTGGTGGAATGCCCGCCGCATGGCTTCCGGGGTGTGGTAACCGCAGAACCGGGCCACCTGCTCGACCCCGTCGCGGGTGTCTTCCAGCCGCCGGCGGGCGGCCTCCAGCCGGACCTGGTCCACGTACCGGCCCGGCGGTACCCCGGTCTCGGCGGTGAACGCCCGGGCGAACTGCCGCGGCGACAGCCGCGCCCGCTCGGCCAGCGAGTCCACCGACAGGTCCGCGCCGGGGTGCTCGGCGATCCAGCGCTGCACCTCGCGCAGCGGCTCACGGTGGGCCACCTGAGCCTGCAACTGGGCGCTGAACTGAGTCTGATTCCCCGGGCGCCGCAGGAACACCACCAGCTGCCGGGCCACGGCCAGGGCCACGTCCCGGCCGTGGTCGTCTTCGACCAGGGCCAGGGCCAGGTCGATGCCCGCGGTCACCCCGGCCGAGGTGGCCACGTTCCCGTCCCGGACGAAGATCGGCTCCGGGTCCACGGTCAAGTCCGGGTACCGCTGGGCCAGCCGCGCGCAGTTGGCCCAGTGCGTGGTGACCCGCCGCCCGTCCAGCAGTCCGGCTTCGGCCAGCACAAACGTCCCCGTGCACACGGACACGATCCGCTCCGCGTCCGGTGCGTGCGCGCGCAGCCAGGCGATCAGTTCCGGGTCCGGGGCCCGGGTGCCCTGACCGCCCGGGACGAGCACGGTGTGCGGCGATTCCTGGTCGGCCAGGGCGGTGTCCGGCGTGATGGTCAGCCCGCTCGTGGTCCGTACGGCCCGGCCCCCGACGCTGGCCGTCCGGATCTCATAGGCCGGCCCCTCGGCCGCACCGCCCGCCTGGCTGCTGGCGGTGGCGAACACCTCCAGCGGCCCGGTCACGTCCAGGCTCTGCACCCGGTCGAACAGGATGATCAGCACACTGCGCGTCTGCACATTCCCATGCTGAGGCTCGCACCGCATGACCGCAACGACGAAAATCCCACCTTTCCTGCCATGATCATTTTTTAACAACCCCGCGGGTGGCCGCCGTATCCTCGCGCCCATGGGTGCTGGGGTGGTGCGGGTCGTGGCGGGACCGCCGGGCGCGGGCAAGAGCAGCGTGGCCCGGTTGATGCCGTCCGTCTGGTCTGGGTCCGCTCGGACGCCGCGACCCTGCGGACCCGGCGGGCCGCCCGCGCCTCGGCCCGCGACACCGGCAAGGTCGCGGACATCGGCGCCTTCACCGCGCGGATGCGACTGGACCGCGAGCCCGAGGCCCCGCACCACACCATCGCCAACCGTCTGACCGCCCCGGCAGGCCTGGCCGAGCAGGTGGCCGGCATACTGGCCTGATGCCCGAACTGATTGGCACCCCGAGCCGGGTCACGGCGGCGGGGGAGCCACCCAAGCTGATCGACGAGTTCGCCGGGCGGGTGAACACCGGGGACGCCGGGGTCAGCATCGCCCACATGCGCAGCCCCTCGGGCTGGTCCGAGCCCGGCCAGCGGCCCGAGTTCGACGAGTACACGATCGTCCTGCACGGCGCGGTCGTGGTCGAGCACGAGGACGGCCAGCTCATCGTCGACGCCGGCCAGGGCGTGCACACCCGGCCGGGCGAATGGGTCCGCTACAGCACCCCCGGCCCGGACGGTGCGGACTACATCTCGGTCTGCCTGCCCGCCTTTGCCCCGGACACCGTGCACCGCGATGACTAGCCGTCTCAGCGGGCGGGGCCTCACGTCCTGGGCCGGGCTGGCCGGCGTCTACGCCTCCGGTCAGGGCCTTTCGGCCCGGGCGGGGCGAACGAAGGCTGGCGGAAGTCCTGGTACTGGTCCCGGGTGCCCCGCCGTCGTTGCCCCGCCCGGGCCGCAAGGGCCTGCCCGGAGGCGTAGACGCCGGCCCGCCCGGCCCCGGCCGTGCGGGCCCGCCCGCGGCGCC
>CAXUJF010000719.1:0-2952 GCA_964250865.1 uncultured Streptosporangiaceae bacterium | reverse complement strand
CCACGATCAGGGTCATGGCCTCGACCGCGCCCTTGGTGGCGGCGTAGGCCGCATACGTTGGCGGGGCGAGCTTGGTCACCGAGGAGGAGAAGTTGATGATCGCCCCGCCCGCGCGGGCCCGGCGGGCCGCCTGCTGGGTGACGACGAATGTGCCGCGCAGGTTGATCCGGACGATCTGGTCGAACTCGCCGAGATCAAGGCCGGTAAGGGGGGACAGCGGCATGATCCCGGCGGCGTTCACGATTACATCAACGCCGCCGTAACGCCGCTCGGCTTCGTCGAACAGCGCGGTGACGTCCGTCTCATCGGCCACGTCGGCCCGGAAAGCGGCCGCGGTGCCGCCCGCCGAGGTGATCTGCTCGACGACTTCCTCGGCCCGGCCGGGGTTACCGGCGTAGCTGACCACCACGCTCATCCCGTCAGCGGCCAGGCGCCGGGCGGCCGCCTGGCCGATACCACCCGACCCGCCCGTCACGATGGCAACCCTTGCGTTGTGTTCAGTGGAGGTCATGGCTTCTCCTTCGTTACGCTGGTAAATGTAGACACTATGTCCATATAATCAGGATATGGACACTATGTCAATATTTCTCGGAATGCGGTATGGCGCCAGCACCCGAAGGTCAGCCGCAGAGATACTCTGTGTCCATATCCGACGACCCGAGGACGAGCTGACATGAGCGAGACCGAGCCGCGCGCACGCCGGGGCCGGGGCCGACGTCCCGCAGGTGAGGTACGCGGGCAAATCCTCCAGGCCGCCGGCGAGCTGCTGCTGGAGGACGGCATGGCGGCGTTCACCATCGAGAAAGTCGCGGCCCGCGCCGGAGCCAGCCGGATGACGATCTACAAGTGGTGGCCCTCCCGGGGCACGCTGGCGATCGAGGGCTACTTCGCCGTGTCCGAGCACACCCTGGAATTCCCCGATACCGGTGACATCCGCGCGGATCTGACCGCGCAGGTCCGCGCTCTCACCCATCTGCTGAGCGACACGAGCGCCGGGCGCGTCATCACAGAGCTCATCGGGGCCGCGCAGACCGACCCGGAGCTCGCCGCGGCATACAGAACGCGCTACGCCGAACCTCGCCGCCAGCTAGCGGTCGAGGCCATCACCCGCGGCATCGAACGTGGCCAGCTCCGCGACAACATCGATCCCGAAGTCGTCGACAACCAGCTCTGGGGAGCCTGCTACCACCGGATGCTCACCTACCACGAGCCGCTCACCGACGACTTCGCCGACGCACTCGTCGACAACCTCATGACCGGGCTACGCCGCGAGCCGCATATCAGCGCTGAGGCCGGGCCAAGCGACATCCGGGACGCCCACACTGGCGCATGACTTTCAGTCGCGCGTGCCAGGACGCACAGAACCAGATGATCTGCCTGCGGCCATCACAGCAGCCGATACATCTGCCGGTGGCGCGTCAATCAGCGGTGTGTTGGCGTCGGCTCCCAGCAGGATCGGCCCCTGCTGGGCCGCGAGCCACCGGGCGAAGGTGACCGCTTGGCGCGGCTTGATGATGCCCCAGCTCACTCCTGGAGGAGCATGGTAGGAAACGGCGGTCACGCCGAGCCCCTCAACGCAGTTTGGGCCGGCAAGATCCGCTCGGGCATCGGCACATCGGTGGGGATCCAGGCACGCTGCGGGGCTGGTCCCCGGCCGGCGAGCGCAACCCCGCGAGAGCGGACCGGGCGATCATCGGCGGCCTGCTGACTCAGGTCAGCCGCGCAAATCTGCCAGTCAACGCCAGCCTCCTGGCGGAGAGCTTCAGCCGAGCCGAGATTGACTTCCTGCAGCAGCATCAAGTCCGGGGCTGAGCTTGCGCAGCAGTTCGCCTTGCAGCCCGGCTCCGGCGACACCCCGGTTATACAGATTCCAAGTAACCACCCGCCCGGCCAAATTCTGTTTAAATGCGACGCTTCGTGCAGGCAGAGCGCCACTCCAGTGGCTTTCTGATGCGAACCCAGAGCACAGATGCCGGTCACGAACATCCCGGGTTGAAGCTTGACAGAGAGCTGACAGTCGATGCCGAGTCTCTGGGCTCAGCCGTCCCAACGCCCAGCGACGGCTGAGCTCGTTGGAAGCGTTCTCACTGACCGTCCAGAGCCGATCGGCGGGATGTGCAGTAGTCCAGCCCTGCCACCTGCCCTTTCGCGAAGTCGGCTCCGCAACAGCCGGCAGACCGCCTCGTTTACGATCACGTTTACAAGCCATAGCAAGAAGGCCCCTCCCGTAATCGGGAGAGGCCTCTGACCTGCGTAAATGGTAGCGGGGGTAGGATTTGAACCTACGACCTCTGGGTTATGAGCCCAGCGAGCTACCGAACTGCTCCACCCCGCGTCGCGTGTTCATACTCTATGAACTTCCGGTGTCCTTCGCAAATCAAACGCCGACATTGCTAGTGAGCTGGGCTTCCCCGGCGCCAGACGATGAGGGCGACAGCGGCGATGATGAAGGCGCCGCCCAGCAGCATCATCGGGGTGAGCTTCTCGCTCAGGATCGTGGTGCCGAGGATGACGGCGACGACCGGGTTGACGTAGGCGTAGGTGGCCACGGTCGAGGTGGGCAGGCTGCTGCGCACGGCGATGCCGTAGGCCGACAGGGCCAGGATCGAGCCGGGGACGATCAGGTAGGCCAGCGCCAGCCAGGAGCGGGCCGACACCTGGCTCAGGTGGAACGAACCGAACTCTCCCGTCGCCGCGGCCAGCGCGGTCATGACCGCGCCGCCGATGATCATCTGCATGGCGGTGGACACGAACGGGCGCTGGGGCAGGCCCTTGAGCCGGGTGGTCAGGATCGTGCCGGTGGCCCAGCAGACGCTGGCGAACAGGATGATGGCGATGCCGGTGCCGGAGGCGCCGCTGGCCGCGGGGTGGTCGCCCCGCCCCGCCCGCCCCGCGCCGCCGCCCCCCCCGGCCCCCCGCCGCCGCCCCGCGCGCCCCCCGCGCCGGGGGCGG
>CAXUJF010000718.1:1751-2960 GCA_964250865.1 uncultured Streptosporangiaceae bacterium | reverse complement strand
GGCCGCGGCCGTGGCGCCTCGCTGATCGGCATGGACCCACCGGACCACACCACGGCCCGGCGTGCGGTCATCGGAGAGTTCACCGCCCGGCGGGTGCAGGCGCTGCGGCCGCGGATCCAGCAGATCGTGGACGAGCGGGTCGACGCGCTGCTGGCGGCCGGCCCGCCCGCCGACCTGGTGGCGCTGCTGTCGCTGCCGGTCCCGTCCCAGGTCATCTGCGAACTGCTGGGCGTTCCCTACGAGCAGCATGAGTTCTTCCAGTCCCGCAGCACGGCGCTGCTCACCCACCGGGTGCCCGCCGAAAAGCGCTTCGAGGCGCTGGGCGATCTGTTCCGGTTCCTGGACGAGCTGGTCTCGGCCCAGGAGACCGATCCCGGCGGCAACCTGCTCGGCCGGCAGGTCGTGGCCCGGCGCGCCGCGGGCGACTACGACCACCGGGACCTGGTCAGCCTGGCCTTCCTGCTGCTGGTGGCCGGGCACGAGACGACCGCGAGCATGATCTCGCTGGGCGCGCTGGCCGTCATGACCGACGAGGGGCGTGCGGCCGGGCTACCGGCGGCGGTGACCGACCCGGAGCGGGGCCCGCAGGCGGTGGAGGAACTACTTCGGTACTTCTCGATTGCGGACATCGGGACGGGCCGGTTCGCGCGGTCTGAAACGGAGATCGGGGGTACCACGGTCCAAGAGGACGAGGGCGTGATCATCTCGCTGCTGGCGGCCAACCACGACCCGGCCCAGTTCCCCGATCCCGGCCGGCTCGACCCGGCCCGGCCGGGCCGCCACCACGTGGCGTTCGGCTACGGGTCACACCAGTGTCTGGGCCAGAGCCTGGCCCGGGCCGAGCTGGACGTTGTCTTCCGCACGCTGTTCACCCGCGTGCCCGGGCTCCGGCCGGTCGTCCCGGTAGCGGACCTGCCGGTCAAGGACGACGGCTTCGTGTACGGCCTGTACGAGCTGCCCGTCACCTGGTGACCTGCTGGCCCGGGCTGGGCGCGGTGGCAGCGGCGACTGCGGTCAGTGACAGGGCCGCCGCGCCTCCTGAGGCCAGCGCGACCAGCCAGCGCTCCCGGGTGGGCAGCGTACGCCACGAGCCCACCGTGATCAGCAGGTCGAACCCGTCGGCCAGGCCGGACAGGCCCACCCACGACATCTCCGGCTGATCGATCCCCGGACCGGCCGAGCTTTGCAGGGCGGCCAGCGTGCCTAGAC
>CAXUJF010000718.1:0-1741 GCA_964250865.1 uncultured Streptosporangiaceae bacterium | reverse complement strand
AGGGCCTCGCTGCCGTTGGTCACCATCGTCCGCCCCGCCCAGGGCCCGGCCCAGCACCCGCCCGGCCTGGCTTTCACCGGTGGGTCCCACCCACGGCCGGGCCACCACGGCCGGGCGGGTCAGCGCACCTACGCCCAGCCCGATCCGGCCCACAGCCACCGCGACGGCGCCGCGCCGCAACCACTTCACAGTGTTCACACCAGTCCCCTGCCCCGGAAGATCCCGGCCACGCATGCTGTTGGCGGGAGAGTGAGCGATCTGCGTACCGTGCCGCTGTCCGTGCTCGACCTGGCCCCGATCCCCGACGGCGGGACCGTGGGCGGTGCCCTGCGGGCCACCATCGAGCTGGCCAAACGGGCCGAGGAACTGGGCTATCAGCGGTTCTGGGTCGCCGAGCACCACAACATGCCCGGCATCGCCAGCTCGGCGCCGCCGGTGCTGATCGGCCACCTGGCCGACGCCACCTCGCGGATCCACGTCGGGTCCGGCGGCGTCATGCTGCCCAACCACGTGTCGCTGGTGGTGGCCGAGCAGTTCGGCATGCTGGAGGCGCTGCACCCCGGGCGGATCGACCTCGGCATCGGCCGGGCGCCCGGCACCGACCCGGCCACCGCGGCCGCGCTGCGCCGATCCCCGGAGGGGCTGTCGGCGGACGAGTTCCCCGAGCAGCTCAGCGACCTGATCGGGTTCTTCAGCGGCGAGTGGCCAGACGGGCACCCCTACGCCTCGATCACGGCGGTGCCCGGTAAGGGCAACATCCCGGCCATGTGGCTGCTCGGTTCCAGCGGCTACAGCGCCCAGGTGGCCGGCCTGCTGGGGCTGCCGTTCGCGTTCGCCCACCACTTCAGCCCGGTCAACACGCTGCCCGCGCTGGCCCTCTACCGGCAGAACTTCCGCCCGACGGAGATGCTGGCCCAGCCGCACGCGATGATCGCGGCCAACGTCATCTGCGCCGAGACCGACGAGCGCGCCCAGTACCTGGCCGGGCCCAGCGGCCTGTCGTTCCTGCGGCTGCGGACCGGACGTCCCGGCCCGCTGCCGTCGCCGGAGGAGGCCGCGGCCTACCCGTACACCGAGCTGGACCGCGAGATCATCGAGTCGCGCCGGTCCTCGGCCATCGTCGGCTCCCCCGACACGGTCCGCCGCGGCCTAGCCGAACTGCTCGAGGCGACCGACGCCGACGAGCTGATGGTGACCGCGCAGCTGTACGACCCGGCCGACCGCATCCGCTCGCTCGAGCTGGTGGCCGGGATCGCCGCCCAGGCCAAGGCGGACGCGCCGGTCGCCTCCTGATCATGGCGGCCGGGGAGTTCGACGACGGAGGCCGGGACGTTCCTGGCGGGTTGACGGGACCGGTCGGCCGCGTGCTCGTGGCCGGCGCCGGGATCGCGGGGCTGACGGTGGCCAACGCCCTGACCCACGCCGGGATCGACTGCGTCGTGCTCGAAGCGAGAGACCGGATCGGCGGCCGCCTGCACACCACTGATCTGGGCGGCTCACCGGTCGAGCTGGGTGGGTCGTGGATCCACATGCCGGACGGCAACCCGATGCGCGCGTTCGCGCGGCTGGCCGGCGTGCCGTGCGTCAGCGCGAACCCGTTGCCCGCGATGGCGGCCTTCGACGGCCGGGCGGGCCGCCGGCTGCCGGCGGCCGAGACGGGCGACCTGCTCGGCCTGTTCGACGAGTTCCCGGACGCCCTGGCCGGGCTGCGGGCCCAGTTCGGGCCGGACGCGTCCGCGGC
>CAXUJF010000717.1:2487-2960 GCA_964250865.1 uncultured Streptosporangiaceae bacterium | reverse complement strand
GGGCGGCTACCTGCTCGCCCATGCCGATGACGCCGGCGCCCCGGCCGCCCGGCGTCCAGCTTCCGGTCCGGCACCAGCGTGGCCGGGGCGATGGCCTGGACCGCGGCCTTGACCACGGTCGGGCTGGACCGGTAGTTCCGGTTGAGGTAGACCGTGCGCGCGCCGGGATAGTCCGCGCCGAAGCGCAGGAAGAACCCCACGTCCGCGCCGCGGAAACCGTAGATGGCCTGGTCCGGATCGCCGATCACGGTCAGGCCGTCGCCCGGCCCGGCCAGCAGCCGGAGCAGCTCGTACTGCCGCTCGTCGACGTCCTGGTACTCGTCCACGCTGATCCGCGGCCAGCGTTCGCGCAGCGCCGCCAGCACCTCCGGGTGGTCGCCCAGCAGCTGGACGGCCCGGGTGATCAGCTCGTCCACGTCGAGCAGGCCGTCCAGGGCCAGCTCGGCCCGGAACGCGGCCTGGCGGGCCAGGAA
>CAXUJF010000717.1:0-2477 GCA_964250865.1 uncultured Streptosporangiaceae bacterium | reverse complement strand
CCCCCGGCGGCTGCGCGGGCCGGCCCGGTCCCCCGGCGGCCACCGCGGGCCGCCCCCGGCGGCCGTCGCGGTCCGAGCCCGCCACCCGGATGGCCGCCTCGAGCCGGGCCGCCTCGTCCGCGACCCGCACGTCCCCGGGTAGCCCGGACTCCTTGGGGTACTCGGTCAGCAGCCGCAGCGCCAGCCCGTGGAACGTCACCGCGGCCGCCGCCGGGTCGCCGGGCCCGCCCGGCTCACCGGGTCCGGCCAGCACGTCCGATCCGGCCAGCACCGCCAGGGCGGCCAGCCGGTCACGCATCTCCCCGGCCGCGCGCCGGGTGAAGGTGATGGCCAGGAACTGCGCGGCCGGCCTGCCCTCGGCCGCGGCCTGATAGGCGATCCGGTGCGTCAGGGCCCGGGTCTTCCCGGTGCCGGGTCCGGCGATGACCATGAGCGGTGCCCCGGCCGGCGTGGTCACCGCGGCCCGCTGCTCGTCGTCCAGGCCGTCCAGCAGCGCTGGGGCGGTCGCCGCGACACCACCGTCCGCCGGGCTGGCCACGGAGGGCTCTGGTGCTGCTGAGGCCGCCAGGGTTGATGTGGTCACCGAGTCTGGTGGGGCCAGCGAGTTCGGTGGGGCTGGCGGGTCTAGTGGGGCCGCGGTAGGCACTGCGCCCGTGGCCGGCTTCTGGCCCGAGCCCGTGGGCGCCGGAGCCGGTTCAGGTAGGTCGAAGAGAGCCTCGGCCCGGTCGAGCTCACCGGGCTGGAACAACCGGACGTGGCCGTACTCGCCGTCGTAACCCGCGTCCTTGATCACCTCACCGCGGCGGAGCCGGCCGATCGCCTCGCCCAGCGCGCTGCCGCCGACGCCGGCCAGATCATCGGTCGGAACCAGCTGCAGGATGGAAAGTTCCGGGCCAAACGCGGCCACCAACCGGTCAATGAGGCGGTAAACGCTCTTGCTCTTAGGGCCCACCGAGAGGATCTCGCCAATAATTTCCGGTAGCTGGACGAGATTATTGAAGCCCGCAGCACCGCCGGGCCGGTAGCCATCCGGGCGATCCGCGAGTTCGGCGACACGATGCAGAACCCCGACCGTAAGCGGTTTATGGCACTCGGGACAGACTCCATCCCGCTCTCTTGTTTGCTGCGGATCAAAGCGGATCCCGCACTTACGGTGACCGTCCAGATGATACTTGCCTTCTTCGGGATAGAACTCGATCGTTCCGGCCAGGCCGTCTCCGGTGCGCAGGGCTTCGGCGATCGAGAAGTAGTCCATGGCCGCGGAGAAAGTGGTGGCCTCCCGGCCCAGCATGGGCGGGGAATGAGCGTCTGAGTTACTGACGAGGCGATAGCCGTCGAGCGACGAGCACATCCAGTTCATGCTCGGATCGGACGACAAGCCCGTCTCTACCGCGAATATTTCTCCGGCCAGATCGCCGTAACAGTCGGCGACGGCGTCGAAGCCGGAACGCGAGCCAAGAACGGCGAACCAAGGTGTCCAGATATGTGCCGGAACCAAGTAGCAGCCGGGCCCGCCTTCCAGCGTGATCTCGAGCAGGTCACGTGAGTCAAGACCGAGGATGGGCCGACCGTCAGAAGCGAGGTTGCCGATCCTTGACAGCGCTGCGGTGATCCGGTCGGCGGCCTCGAAGCTGGGCGCGTAAATCAGATGGTGCACTTTACGGGTTCGGTCACTGCGCCGGTAGATTGTGGAGATCTCTAGTGTGAGCACGAGAGTTAACCGCACCGGAGGTCATCATGCAGAACACGATCAAGTGGAACGCCCTGGCGGACGCCGTAGGCGGAGAAGACGCCAGGCTCAACGCAGCTCTAGGCGCCGCTATGGCGGCGTTTCAGGGCTCGCACGGCTACCTGCCTGACGGCTACGACGACGAGTCGCAAAACGACCTGTACGGCCTCGCGCTGGACGCTTACGCGACTGCCTGACAACCAGCGAGGCCACCACGGGTTGCAGCCCGCGATGGCCTCTAGAACCGGCCTACGACGGAGGTCAGCTCATGGAGCACAAGTCTGCCCGAACCGAAACCGATCTTCCTGCCTATCCGCGCCGTTCTATCCGCATCATGGGGAACTTGTGCCCTTGGTGCGAAGGGGAAGGCGTGCGGTACACCGTGCGGTTGCAGGTGATCAGCGGGCAGTTGATTACACGCGAAATCATTGAGGAAATCTGCCGCCGCTGTGAAGGCGGCACGATCGCATGATGGAAACTTTCACGCTGACCGCCCTAGACGGCCGAGGCGAGCCGATCACTGCCGAGTATGAGGCGGTCAGCTTCCCTGAGATTGGCGAACGCCTCCAGTACGGAGGCACTAGCGGCTTCTGGACGGTCACCGAAGTTGACGTGGCCAGCCGGACTGTCATAGCCGGAAGGGTTGAATACCGCTAAGCCTCTAGACAGCAAGAAACGCGCCCCCCCCCCGGGGGGGGGGCGGTTTTTGGGGTAAAATGGCGTTTAAACCCCCCCGAGGGGGAGGGCC
>CAXUJF010000716.1:0-2971 GCA_964250865.1 uncultured Streptosporangiaceae bacterium | reverse complement strand
ACCCCACCCGCGACGGCCTGCTCGAGCTGGCCCGCCGCCGCGACCCTCTCGCCCTGCGCTGGGCCCAGTAGCTCTTCGCGAGCACTGACCCTCAAGGCAACCCTTTTCCTCGCCCGGGCCCGGCGGGGAGCATGATGGTCCCGGACGTTCTGCGACGACGGGAGAGACGATGCCGAAGAAGATCTTGATCACCGGTGCGGCCGGTAAGGCCGGGCGGGTCGCCGTGCGCGAACTGCTCGACCAGGGCTACGAGGTGCTCGCGACCGACATCGTGCCGCATCCGCCCACCCTGCCCGCGGCCAACTCCCGGCCGGACTTCGGCTACACCCGCGGCGACCTGACCGACTACGGCGACGCGGTGGAGCTGCTGTCCGGGATGGAGGCGGTCGTGCACCTGGCCAACATCCCCGCCCCGCGGCTGTTCCCCCCGGCTCGCACCTTCACCGTCAACACCGCGATGAACAGCAACGTGTTCCTGGCCGCGATCCAGAACAAGCTGACCAAGGTGGTGTGGGCCTCCAGCGAGACCACGCTCGGTCTGGACTTCGAGAAGCCGCCCTGGTACGCGCCGCTGGACGAGGACCACTACCCGCGGCCGACCACGACCTACTCACTGTCCAAGGTCGTCGGCGAGACCGAGGCTACCCACCTGGCGCAGTGGAGCGGCATCCCGTTCATCGCCCTGCGGCTGTCCAACGTCCTCTACCCCGAGGACTACCAGGAGTTGTTCCCGCCGGCCTGGGCCGACCCGAACCTGCGCAAGTGGAACCTGTGGAGCTACATCGACGCCCGGGACGCCGCCCAGGGCATGTGGCGGGCGCTGGAGGCCGACGTGACCGGGGCCCGCAGCTACATCATCGCCAACGCCGACACCGTGATGACCACGCCGTCGGCCGAGCTGATGGCCCAGGTGTGGCCCGAGGTCAAGCTCACCCGTGAGGTCGGTGAGTTCGAGACGCTGATGAGCATCGACAAGGCGCGGCGCGAGCTCGGTTACGAGCCCCGGCACAGCTGGCGGGACCACGTGACGCCGCCCAGCTAAGGCTGGTGGCGGACGGCCCGGCACCGGCAGGCCAGCGGGCTAGTGCTTGACCCGGCGGCCGAACACGAACGTCTCCACCGGCGCGGACGGCAGCGTGGTCGTGCCGTCGTGGGCCGTGCCCGCCTCGTTGCTGACCGCCGGGATGGCGAAGTACTGCAGGGTGATGGTGGTCTGGCCGCGCCCGTGGCCCGGGTCCACGTCGAAGATCGCGTACCCGTAGGCGTCGGTCACGTTGCGGGACGCCGACCAGGGCGCGTCCTCGACCGAGTCGGCCGCGTTACGGGTGAAGCCCGCCGCCTCCGAGCCGGTGATCGCGTTCCGCTCGGTGATCACCTTGGCCTGGGGCAGGCCGTCCGCGGTGTCCTCGCCGTAGGTGTTGGACGGTCCGTTGGTGCCACCGCCGCCCAGCACCAGGAACACGGTGCCTCGGGCCGTGTTCCACGCCGGGATGCCATTGACCTGGCCGGGCGTGGTGGTAACCACGGCCGGCCGCCGGGTATCCACCGCCGCTCCCTTGGTCTGGCCCGGGTTGGGGGAGACCACCGTGCCGTGCGCGCCCCGGTCGTAGCCGCGGATCGGGTAGGTGCGCTCGTAGTCGTGCTCGTGGCCGGACAGCACCAGGTCGACCTCGTACTTGTCGAACAGCGGCAGCCAGGCCCGGCGGATGCCCAGGTCGGATCCGTTGCCAGGCAACGAGGTGGACATCGCGCACTGGTGCATGAACACCACGATCATGTCCACGTCCGGGTCGCGCCGGTATCGCGCCAGCGTCCGCTCCAGCCACAGCGTCTGCAGGTTCGGCTTGCCGTGGCGGAAGTCGGGTACCGCCGAGTCGTCGTGCTTTTCGATGGCCAGGTCGCCGGTGTAGCCGTGGTTGTAGGTGACCGCGCCGTTGGGGATCGCGGCCCCGGACGAGGTGGTCTCAGGGCCGGCGTCCGGCGTGGCGTTCAGGTAGGCGGAGCCGCCGTCCTGGTAGATCACGTCGTCGGCGTCCAGCGAGACGAACGCCACCGTGCCGACCCGGAAGCTGTAGAAGTTGCCCCGCAGGTGGTTGCCGTCGTGGTTGGTCACGTCGTTGTCCGGCAGCAGGAACCGGGTCAGGTAGTGGCCGTAGCCGTAGGGCCCGTTCCAGTAGTTACCCGCCGCGGCCTGGGCCGCGATCCCGCCCGGCGCGGAGCCCGGGTGGCCCGCGTGGTCGCAGGTGCCGAACTCGGTCTCGTGGTTGCCCAGGGCCGGCATCCAGGGCCGGTTGGCCGACGACCGGGCCACGTTGATGCCGAAGTCCCGCCACACCCCGGGCGCGTTGAAGATGTCCAGGTTGGCGTAGCACAGGTCGCCGTTGAGCAGATGGAACAGCGGGGCGCCGCGGCCGTCGCCGGGGCTCTCGATCGCGCTCACCGCGTAGTAGGAGTTGTCGCACGACTCGTGCCAGATGTTGCCCGAGGCGTTCTTGTCCCACGACGGGGTGGCCAGGTCGCCGTAGCTGGAGAACCGGTACCGGGCCCGGCCCGCCGGCGCGGTCTCGAACGAGGCGCCGGCCGAGGCGGGCGTGCTCGACCCGTCGCTGACCTCGTAGTAGTACCGGGTGCCAGGCCGCAGGCCGTTGAGCTGAGCGTGGTAGGCGTAGGTGGTCTGGCCGTTCAGCCCGTCGGTGAAGCTGACCGAGGCCGCCTCGGCGTACCGCTCGGTCACGTCCAGCGGCTTCGGGTCCGGCAGCTTGACCAGGTGCCCGGGGTTGGCCTCGGTGATCGGCTGGGTCGAGTACCGCAGCGTCGGTGCGGGCTGGGCCACCGTCCCGGGCGCCCACCACGACACGGTGACCGACGTGGCCGGATCGGCCCCCCAGGTCAGCAGCAGCTGCTCGGGCTCGGTCGTGGTCGGCAGCGGCAGCGTCGTGGTCGGTGGCCCGCTGGGTGCGGTGGCTGAGAT
>CAXUJF010000715.1:0-2984 GCA_964250865.1 uncultured Streptosporangiaceae bacterium | reverse complement strand
GGGTGGGCGCCTGCCCGGGGTCGGCCCCGCCGGCCAGCGTGGCGTTGTAGGCCTGGGCCGCGCGGTTGTAGGCCGCGACCTGCGCGTGGTAACTGGCCTCGGCCTGCGCGGTGGCCTGCTGGCCCTGCTCGTACATGGTGATGGCCTGCCGGGCCTGGCCCTGGGCCGACTCGGCCGCGCCCGCGTAGGACTCCAGCGCTCCCGCGGCCGTGCTGATCGCGGACGACGCGTCCTGCCACCGGGCTGGATGCGGCGCGAACCGGGCCCGGAACGCGTCGGCGGCCGCGCCGGTCCAGTGCGCGGTGTCGGTTCCCCGCAGGCCCCGCGCCGTCTCGCCGAAGGCCCCGGAGAAGGCGCGCAACCTCCCCGCTGAGGACCGGATCGCGCTCGGGTCGCCGTGCACCAGCTGGGCCGGGTCGGACGTCTGGCCGAGCTGGAGTTCGGCCACGTCCGCGCCGAGGTGGTAACCGGCCTGGTCACCGAGGGTGTCGACCGCCTGCGCCGCCTCGGCCAGCCCGGCCGCGTTCAGCCCGTCCCCGACCAGGTGCGCCCCGTCGTCGACGGCGGAGCCCAGGGTCTGTTTCGCGCCGTTCCACAGCGAGCCGAACAGGTTGCCCACGCCCGCTCACCCCGCCCCGCCAGTGGCGTCGTTCAGGAGCTGGTTGGCTTCGTCCGGGAGCTTCAGTTCGTCCCGGCCCACCTCGGTCCACTGCTGGCTGGCCTGCTGGCTCAGCTCAGCCCACGTGGTGCCGCTGGCCGGCGTCGGCGCGCCGGTGACCGCGGCCGCGTCCTGCGACCACGAGGCCTGCGCGGCCTGGCCGTCGCTCAGGTGCGGGTCGCCGGCCACCGCCACCGTGGCGTGCTTGGCCACGCTGGTCAGGTACTGCTCGGTGTCGGCGTAGACCCCGGCCGACAGGCCGAGCCGCGCCGCGAACTGGTCACCGTCCTGGACCAGCGACCGCACCCCCCACGACCACCGGTCGCAGAACCCGCCGAACGCGGCGGCCAGGTCCGCCTGCCCCGCCTGCAGCCCGGATAGCGACAGCCCGGAAAACCCTCGCCCCACCTCGGCCGTTTCGTCCAGCCCCAGGCCCTTCAGCGCCCCGATCGAGGCCCTGATGCCTTGCGCCGTTTCGGCCAGAGCCCGCCGGTCGACCGAGAACCCGTCCGCCATCGCGTCACCTTTTCCCGCGTCGCGTCATAACGGGAATCACGGCCCAGGCCCGGTCACGGTTCATCGGCGTTATTGACAATCATGATTTTTAACGGTCGCTGAACCGGGCCCGGTGACCCCACGTTGATGACGGGTAACGGGGAATGCGAGCCGGCCGCCTCGTTCGTACCGCAGGCCAATTTCACACTGCAGGGCTGGCGCGAAAAGTGAGGTGACCCGGGTGCCTTCCGGCGAATCCGCCGTTGACCGGGCGGCCATGGCCACCGCGGCCAGCCAGGTCGAGCAGGCCGTCTCGGTGATCCAGGGACTGCAGTCGAGCATGAACGGTTACGTCGGCCAGCTGCAGAGCGGCTGGCAGGGCCAGGCCGCGTCCGCGTTCTCCGACACCTACGAGGCGTTCACCGCCGACTTCGCCAAGGTGCTGCACGCGCTCCAGTCGATCCAGGAAAACCTGGTTTCCACGCACGGGACCTATCAGGCCACCGAAGAGGCGAACACCAGCTCGGTGACCCGGGTCGCGGGCCTGCTGAACGGATAGGGGCACACCGATGAGCGAATACACCATGGCCGTGTTCGGCACCCTGGAGCAGGGCCAGGCCGACTTCCAGCGCACGTATTCGGCCCTGCAGTCTGAGGTCTCGTCGCTGGAGTCGCAGCTGCGTTCCTCGCTGGCCCGCTGGGATGGCTCGGCCCAGACCGCCTACGATCAGGCCCAGGCCCAGTGGAACGCGGCGATGGCCAACATGGCCCAGGTGCTGAGCCAGCTGGGCGCGGTCATCGGCGCGGCTCACAGCAACTACCTGAACGCCGAGTCACGCAACACCGCGCTCTGGACCGGCTGACCTGTGGTCCGGCTGGCCAGTGGGGCAACCGGGGGAGTGGCCGTCCACCGCGACGTGCTCCGCGCCGTCGGGCACCGGCTCCGGTCCGACCTGGCCGCCCTGGACGCCGCGGTGACCCGGGTCCAGGCCGCCGGACCCGGCACCGGTTCGCTGTACGGCTGGCCCGCCGGCGACGCGTTCGGCGACCACGTGACCAGCGCCCACCAGGCCACCCTCCAGGTCGCGCGCGAGCTGGGTGACGCCCACCAGGCCGTGATCACGAACCTGGCCGCCTCCGCCGCCAGCTACGACGCCGCCGAGGCCGACAGCGTCCGGGCCGTCCGGGCGGTCCCCGTGCCCGGGGTAACCGCGTCATGACGGCTCCCCAGGTCACGGTGGACTCCGGGCCCGTCACCACCGGCGCCCTCACCACCGCCGAGATCACCACGATCCTGGCTCGCCTGGACCCGGCCGCTCTCCAGCAGGCCGGCGCGGCCCAGACTCAGCTCGGCCGCGAGCTGGCCACCATGGCAGCCCGCCTGGCCCAGGAGGCCGGGACCCTGGCCCAGAACTGGTCCGGCGTCGCCGCCCGCACCGCGCTGGCCCAGCTCCAGCGGCTGCACCAGCAGACCGCCACCCTGGCGGCCCAGACCACCCGGGCCGGCGCCGTCCTGACCTGGCTGGGCACCCAGGTCCTGCCGGCGTTGAACCACCCGGCCACCCCCGTCCAGGCTCGCCAGTTCCTCACCCACCTGACCACCGCCCTCATCCAAGCCGACAAGTCCCTCCCCGCCCGGATAGGGAGCACCAGCCTCGCAGTCACCAGACCCGGGGCCACCACCAGCACCACCAGCACGACCAGCATCATTAGTCACTCAAGACACGTAATCCTGATCAGTACCACCAGCCACTCCGGTCAGGTGAGCCCTATCGGAACCCCGCTCACGGCCGGCCCCGCACATCCTGCGTCCCAGATCAGCAGCCTGCAG
>CAXUJF010000714.1:0-2998 GCA_964250865.1 uncultured Streptosporangiaceae bacterium | reverse complement strand
CAGGGGCGCGCAGCGGCGCCCCCCGCCCCCCCGGGCCACCGGCCGGGGCGGCCAGCCGCGCGGCCAGCGCCGCGCCACCGGGCCGGCAGCTCGGTGTCAGGTCTTCCAGCACCGGGGCAGGCGCGTCCGGGGACAGCCGGCGAACCTGCCCGTCCACGTCCCGGTCGAGCAGCGCGTCACCCACCACGACCAGCGGCCCGCCGATCCCCACCGGGCTCACGGCGCCATCACCACGGCGATCTCCGCGTCCAGGGCATCACACAAGGTGTGGATGGCCACCAGGTGTACCTCCTGCACCACCGAGGTATCCGCGCCGGCCACGCACAGGGTCTCGTCGGCCAGCCCGGCCAGCGGGTTCGGGGCCGGGCCGGTCATGGCCCACACGGTCAGACCCTTTGAGCGGGCCCGGTGCGCGGCGGCCAGCACGTTCTCGCTGCGGCCACTGGTGGACAGCACCAGCAGCGTGTCGCCGTCGCGGCCGTGCGCCGCGACCTGCCGGGCGTAGGCCTCGCCCGCCCCGTAGTCGTTGCCGATCGCGGTCAGGCTGGACGTCTCCGCGTGCAGCGCGATGGCCGATAGCGGCGGGCGCTCGGCCACGTACCGGCCGACCAGTTCGGCGGTGAGGTGCTGAGCCTCGGCCGCGCTGCCGCCATTACCGGCCACCAGCAGCCGCTGCCCGCCCAGCAGCGGCACGGCCAGCAGCCGGCCCCAGCGCTGGGCGATGGCCAGACCGGTGGCCGGGCTGCGCAGCGCCTCGACCAGCTGCTCAATGTGCCGTTCCACCCCCGGTGCCGCCAGCTCAGGCACCGCCAGCTCAGGCGCCCTCACCTCAGGCGCCCTCACCTCAGGCGACACCGCCCCAGCCCGGCCCGCCGCCACTTGGCCCAGCTCGGTCCGGGCGGTCACGACGCCCCCGCCGTCAAAGAGCCGTCCGTCGTCAGCGTCTTCGGCCCGGTTTCCGAGCGCAGCCGCAGCCGCTGGTAGACCACCTCGGTCTGCGCCGCCACCCCGGGCCACGTGTACCACTGCTCGACCCGTTCCCGGCCCGCGGCGCCCATGGCCGCGCGCCGGGCCGAATCAGCCAGCAACGTCCGCAGCGTGCTGGCCAGCACCACCGGATCACGCGCTGGCACCAGCCAGCCGGTGGCCCGGTCGACCACGGTGTCGGTGAGGCCGCCGACCGCGCTGGCCACCACCGGGACCCCGCAGGCCATGGCCTCCAGCGGCACGATGCCGAACGGCTCGTACCACGGCACGCACACCACCGCGTCGGCCGACCGGATCAGGGCCGGGACGTCCGCCCGGGCCACCCCGCCGGTGAACACCACCCGATCCGCGACCCCGTGCCGGTCCGCCGCCGCCCGCAGGGCCTGGTACCCGGGATCGGACTCCAGCTCCACCGGGTCCGGGCCGCCCGCCACCACCAGTTCGGCCTCCGGCAGGTCGGCCAGCGCGGCGATCACGGTGGCCACACCCTTGCGCTCGACCAGCCGCCCGAGGGCCAGCAGCCGGGGCCGGCCGTTCCGGTGAGCCACCGGGCCGTCCGGGCTGAACGCCTCAACATCCACCCCGCACGGAATAAGCGAAATCTGCCACGGCGGCGCCCCCAGCGCCGCCAGCTCGCCGGCCTCGTCGCTGCAGGTGGCGATGACCTGGTCGCAGGCGGCCGCGATGCGCCGTTCGGCGCCGACGCGGCCCGCTGGGCTCGGGTCGGCCGCGCCCTGGTAGCGGGCCTTGACCGCGCCGAGTGCGTGGAAGGTCTGCACCACCGGGATGTCCAGGCCGGTGACCGCGCGCAGCGTGGCCAGGCCGGACATCCAGAAGTGAGCGTGGACTACGTCGGGCGGATCCGTCCGCCACAGCCGGGCCAGCCGCATGCCCAGCTCGGGAATATGCGGCAGCAGTTCGTCCTTGGCCAGCGGCGTGATCGGGCCGGCCTTGAGGCGGCGCACGGTGACGCCGGGCGCCAGCTCGACCGTCCGCGGTGCTTCCAGATCGGTGAGACGGGTGTAGACGGTGACGGAATGACCACGGTCGGCCAGGGCGGCCGCCAGCGCCCCCACATGGACGTTCTGGCCGCCCGCGTCGGCCCCGCCCAGCGCCGCGGTCGGATCGGCGTGCTCGGACACCATGGCGATTCTCATGCGCTCACCTCCTGCAGAAGCTGATCCCAGTCGCGAAGGAACCGTTTGAGGTCGTACCGGGCGCAGGCCGCCTCCCGGGCGGCCAGCCCGGCGTCCCGCGCCGCCGCCGGATTACGGACGAAACGGCGCACCGCCGCGTGCAGCTCGGCCACGTCGGTAGAGATCGCCCCGGCGCCCGGCGGTACCGCCCGCGGGGCCTCGGTGACGGCCAGCACCACCACCGGCATGGCCAGGAACATGGCCTCGATCAGGGACAGGCCCAGCGACGTCCACCGGAACGGGTGCACATACACCCGGCGCCGGGGCAGTTCGGTGTGCAGCTGGGCCTGGGGCAGGTCGTCGTACTCGCGGCACTGCCCGGGGTCGAGCCGGTGCGCGCGGGCCAGGCCGGTGACCCGCATGCCGAACACGTCCAGCGGCGCCTGGGCCGCGAACCCGGGCAGCAGGTCATTGCCGACGGTCGGGCCCCGGGTCAGCGGGTCGTTGACCACCACCGCGGCCCGGTCCAGCTCGCCGGTCCAGTTCGCGCCCGGGTCGGGGATGCCGTGCTCGATCACGGTCACCGGGGACGGCCCGCAGTCCCAGAACAGGGCGTTGAAGTGGGTGACGTGGACGATCGTGAGGCCTTCGACGCCGGCCATCGGATGCCTGGTGCCGACGCTGGGCGGAGTGTCGTGCTCCAGGTAGACGGCGGGCACGTCCCGGCCCGGGGTCCGGCCCAGCCAGGCCGCGGCCAGCGCCAGCTCGTCCGGGCGCTGCAGCACCACCAGGTCCACGTCCGCGTCCCGGAGCTCGGGCGGCGATAGCTCCACCACGCTGGCGGGCCAGTCCCAGGTCCGGGCCCGGCCCAGGCC
>CAXUJF010000713.1:0-3000 GCA_964250865.1 uncultured Streptosporangiaceae bacterium | reverse complement strand
CAGCTGGGCCGCCTCGGCCTCGGCGGCGGCCAGGGCCGGGGCGCGGGCCGGGGGCACCTGGTCCCAGTGGATAACCAGCTGGCTGGGGCGGGACCGGTCGACGGTGACCGGCAGGTCCGCACCGGGCTGGGGCCACCTGGCCACCGGGGCGGTGCCGGGATGCTCGACCGCGGTGGGGAGCAGACCGGGAGCCTGGACCACGCCGGTGATGCGGACGCTGGCGTAGACCGCGCTCACGTCGGTCGGCGGGTAAGTCGACGCCGTGACCTTCAGGGTGCCGTCGGCCGGATCGGCCATGCGGTCGATCCGGTGCCGGTCGAGCCAGCTCACCAGCACCTAACCGGGAACGATGCCGAGCGCGGGCAGGTCGATGGTGATCCGCCGGGGGTCGGCCGGGTCGGCGCGCAGCGGCAGCTGGGTGCCGACCGTGGCCAGGGCGGCGAATCGCTCCGGCGACCGGAAGCCGAACCGGATCGTGGTCCGGTAGCCAGCGCCCGACGGCGGGGTCACGTCCAGGGTGAGGAAGGCCATCGACGCCTGCGGGCTGGGCAGCATCTCCACCGGGATGGGCAGCTGGCGCACGGCGGCGACCGTGCCCTGGACCGGCTGGCCGGTGCGCATCAGGGTCACCGAGTCCCGCCCGGCGATGACCGTGGCGTACTGGGCACAGGCGGCCGTCAGCTGGGCAGCCAGGCCGGGCGACAGCTGGGCCAGGGCCGCGCCGAAATCACCGGGCATGAACCCGTTGGCCGCCAGCCACTGGGTGATGGCCCGGGTGTGCTCACCGCCCGGGCCGTCGTCCCAGCCGAGCAGCTCGTGCTGGCTCCACTGGGCCGGGTCCGAGGGGATGCCGCCGGTGTGGTCGGGGCCGGAGGACCACACGACCGCGAAGCGCAGCGGGTTGGCCGGGTCGGCCGCAGCGGGCAGTTCGGTGCCGGGCTCGGGCCAGTCGGCTCGCGGCAGCGACGCGGTGGCCTGGACCAACATGACCTGGAACGGCCCCAGCAGCAGGCCCGACACCAGGGCCGCGTCCCCGGCGCGCGGCTGTCCCGGCGGGGTGACGGCGCCGACGCGGAGCCGGGCCGGTACCTGGTTCTGCAGCGCGGTGCCGTCGTACGGGCCGCTGACCAATGTCGCGGCGGCCTGCGGCGCGGGCGCCTTCTTCCGGCCGAACATCAGCCCAGCCGCGCGGTGTCGATGGCGATCTGGTCCCGGGCGGCCGGATTGACCAGCACCGGCAGGGTGACCCCCTGGGTTCCGATCCTGGCCCGCTTGTCCGGGGTGCTGAATGCGATGCGCATGGTGGTGCTGTAACCGCCGCCGGGCAGATGGACGTCGAGCGTGAGGTCGGCGACACCGGCCGGGCCGGCGCCGGGCATTCCCGGCGGCACCGGCACGTCATACACGGCCAGCACGGTGGCGGTGGCGGCCAGCAGGCCCGCGTGGTTTCCGCCGGCCGCGGCCGTGGCCTGTTCGGGGGTCAGCCCGCCGCCCGTCCTACCGGGCACCGCCCGGCCCGGGGCCCCGAGTACCTGGGCCTCTGGAGGCGCGGCCTGGGCGCCCTGGTACGCGGCCCGGCCCTGGCGCGCGGCTTGGGTGGCGGCGAGCTGTTCGGCCTGCTGCCGGGCGAACTGACGGCCCAGCTCGCGGTTGGTCGGCAGGTCGTCCCAGCGGACCTGGATCCGGGTGGGATCGCCCCGGTCCACCCGGACCGGGAGGGTCTGGCCCGGCTGGGGCCACTTCTTGGTGGGGGCGGTGCACAGGTGCTCGACAGCGGTGGGCGCGAGACCCGGCGCGGATACCACACCCTGCATGCGGCAGTTGGCGTAGGCGGCGTCGTTGGCACCGGCCGAGCAGGAGGTCAGCTGCAGGGTTCCGTCTGCCGGGTCGGCCATCCGCTTGTTGTGCGCCCAGTTGAACAGGCCCATCAGCCCCGCCCTCGCATCGCTGTGTCCCGAATGCCCGAGATGATCCGGGTAACACGCCTATCCTGGCAAAGACACCGCCGTCAGCCAGCCAGAACTGTCAAAGATCCAGCCCGGCCGGTCACCGGGCCAGGCTAAGTTCGCGGCCTGCTCCAGGGTGTGCAGCGCTGCTTCGATCGCATCTTTTTTCGCGCCCTCGCGGGACCAGGCGGCGGAGCACAGGGCGCGCAGGCCGTCGATGCGGTGGCCGTCGCCGGACAGGCCGAGCCGGTCGTCGGTCCAGCGGGCGGTCCAGCCGCCGCAGCCGAAACCGTCCGGGCCCGAGCTGACCGCGGGGTGCGGTTCAGCCAGGCCGGCCAGGTCGTCGGCGATGAAGCTGGGCCGCTGGTTCGGCGGGGCCAGCACGGCGCCGGCCGGGTCGGTCACCCCGGTCAGCACGAGCAGGCTGTCCGCTCCCACCCGCTGGGCCGCCTCGATGTCGGTGTCGAGCCGGTCGCCGACCACCAGCGGATGCTTGGCCCCGGTCCGGATCACCGATTCGTGGTGCAGCGGCGGCTCAGGTTTGCCCGCGATGACCGGCGTCTGCCCGGTGGCGGTCTTGATCACCTGGAGCAGAGAGCCGTTGCCGGGCGCGATACCCTGGGCGTTGGGGATGGTCAGGTCGCCGTTGGTGCCGACGAACAGGGCGCCCGCCCGAACGGCCAGGCCGCCCTGGGCCAGCGCGGAGTAATCGACCTGGGGGGCGAAGCCCTGGACCACGGCGGCGGGCTTGGCCGCGGCGGTGGACACCGGCCGCAGGCCCTGTTCGCGCAGCGCGACCCGCAGCCCCATGCCCCCGATGACCAGCACCGGCGCGCCGGCGGGCAGCCGCTCGGCCAGCAGCCGCGCGGCGGCCTGGGCCGAGGTGACCACGTCCGTGGGCTGCGCGTCGATGCCGAGGCCGTTCAGCACGAGGGCCACCGCGGCCGGAGTGCGGGAGGCGTTGTTGGTCACGTAGGCCAGCCGCATACCCTCCTCGCTGGCCTTCTGCAGGGCCTCACGGGCGCCGGGCACGGCCTTGCCGCCGATGTACACC
>CAXUJF010000712.1:0-3002 GCA_964250865.1 uncultured Streptosporangiaceae bacterium | reverse complement strand
CAACCTGTCCCGGCTGCCGAACTCGGCCCGGTACCAGACCGACCTGACCGCGGACCAGGCGTCGGCCGCGGCGGCCACGTTCCTGACCAGCCGGCACTTCCGGCTGAACCGGGGCGACGGCTGGCTGTCGGCCGAGAAGGGGTACCGCCGCGAGGTCGGCAACCTGCTCTTCCACGTCGCGCTGATGGGCGTGCTGGTCTCGGTCGGGCTGGGCGGCCTGTTCGGGTACAAGGCCGATCGGCTGGTGGTCGAGGGCGACAGCTTCGCCGACACCGTGACCGACATGGACGCCTTCCACCCCGGGCACTTCGTCTCGGCGGGCGATCTGGCCCCGTTCAGCATCACCCTGGACAAGTTCTCGGCCAGCTACATCACCGCGGGGCAGGACCGGAACCAGCCACTGACGTTCGACGCCCACATCAGCTACACGGCGCACCCCGGCGGCACCTCCCGGACCTACAACCTCCAGGTCAACCACCCGCTGAACATCGACTCGGCCAAGCTGTACCTGATCGGTCACGGGTACGCGCCGGTGTTCAAGGTCACCGACGGCAAGGGCAAGGTCGTCTACGACGAGGCCACCCCGTTCCTGCCCGCGGACCAGTCGACGTACCTGTCCGAAGGCGTGGTCAAGGCGCCCGACGCCCAGCCGGACCAGCTCGGCTTCGCCGGAGTGTTCCTGCCGACCGCGGTCGACGTGAACGGCCAGCTGCAGTCGGCCTTCCCGGCCCCGCTGGAGCCCGCCGTCAGCATGATCGCCTACCGCGGGAACCTCGGACTGAACAGCGGCGTTACGCAGTCTGTGTACCAGCTGGACACCACCGGCATGACGCGGGTGGCCACCGCCGACCAGGTCCTGACGGCGGGTCAGTCGATGAAGCTGCCGAACGGCCAGGGCACGCTCACGTTCACCGGCTACCGGCAGTGGGTCAGCCTGCAGGTCACCTACGACCCGGGTCAGGTACCGGCGCTGATCTCCGGGATCGTCGCGCTGGCCGGGCTGCTGCTCTCGTTCCTGGTCCGGCGGCGCCGGATCTTTGTCCGGACGTACGCTGACGAGGCGGGTCACACCACCGTGGACGTGGCCGGCCTGGCCCGGTCGGACGTCGGCGGCGGTTTCGAAGGGGAGTTCGCCGAGCTGTCCCGCGATCTCCGTGAGCAACTCACGGCGAGCAAGAAAGAGACGGAGTAAGTCATGGTGAACACCGGGCTGTCCGCGGTGAGCGACCACGTGCTGATGGTGGCCGTGATCATCTACTCGCTCGCGATGCTCGCCTACGCTGGTGACTTCGCCTACGGGCGCCGGGCCCGGACCGCGACCGCAGCGGCCAGGCCGGTGTCCGAACTGGCCGGCGTCGGGGCCCGTGGCACGGTGCCGGGAGCCACCGATGACGCGGCCGGCGGTGACGGCGCAGACGTGGTCAGCCCCGGCGGCCTGGAGAAGGGGCGGCAGCCGCTCGGGCCGCTGATCCGCACGGCGATCGGGCTCACCTTCCTGGGCGCGGCCGTGCACCTGTCCGGCGTGATCATCCGGGCCATCGCGGTGGACCGGGTGCCGTGGGGCGACATGTACGAGTTCGTGATCACGCTGACCTGCGTCGCGGTGCTGTTCTTCATCGGGGTCATGCTCCGCTTCCGGGCTTGGCACCTGGGCCTGTTCGTCACCGGCGCGGTGATGGTGGCCCTGGGCCTGGCCCAGACCATCATCTACACCCCGGCCGGCCCGCTGGTGCCGGCGCTGAAGTCGTACTGGCTGGCCATCCACGTGGCCGCGATGACGCTCTCCACCGGCATCTTCTTCGTGGCCGCGGTACTCGGTGTGATCTACCTGTTCGCCGAGCGGTACGAGCGTCAGGTGGCGGCGGGACGCCAGCCCACGGACCACGGCATCTTCCGCCGGCTGCCCGGGGCGGAGGCCCTGGACCGGCTGACCTACCGCACGGTGGTGTTCGGCTTCCCGATCTGGACGTTCGGCATCATCGCCGGGGCGATCTGGGCCGACCAGGCCTGGGGCCGGTACTGGGGCTGGGACCCGGTGGAGACCTGGGCCTTCATCACCTGGGTGGTCTACGCCTGCTTCCTGCACGCCCGGGCCACCGCCGGGTGGCGGGGCAAGCGGGCCGCTTACATCCAGATCCTCGGGTTCTGCTGCCTGCTGTTCAACGTGCTGGTGGTGCAGACCTTCGTCACCGGCCTGCACTCCTACGCCGGCCTGGGCTGACGGTCAGCTCGCCGCACTCAGGGCCGGGCTCGCCTGACGAACGGGTTCCTCAGGGGCGGGCTGCCCTTTTCCCGGGCGGCCTCCGGTCAGCTGGGCCGGCCGGCGGACGGCCAGCCATACTGCCGCCCCGATAACGAACGTTCCCGCCACCACCGCGAGCCAGGCCGCCTTGGGCAGCCGAGGGCATTCGTCACTGGGAGTGAGCGCCACGTCCGCGAGGCAATAGAGCCAGAATCCCCCGGCGAAGAGGGCAAAAAGGGCGCCTAGCAGCAACATGCTCGAAGCCTAACCTCGCACCATGAACGCCCGTATCTGGATTCATCAACTGATGTCCGGTCTTCTATGTCCCTTGCGTCACCGTGGGTCACGAGGAAGTGACTTGTGCGGGGTTTCGTCGTACGCTGGCGCCCGGGTGCAAACAGGGAGTGCGAGACATGCGGCTACGGCTCTTCGAGCGTGTCCGCCGACTCGCCCATCCGCGGAGGGGCGGCTTTCGGTCCCGCCGCGACCGGGCCGGGGAGGCGGTACGTCACGACCGGCCCGGGGAGGCTCGCCCTTCCGCTCGTCTCGGGCAACCGCGGGGCCAGGTGGCCCCTCCGGGCCCGGAGGCGGCTGGCCGGCACCGTCGTGGCGCGATGGACGGGGGCTACCCGCCGCCCAGACCTCCCTGGGAGGAGCCGTCCCCACCACCCTGGGCGGACCAATCCCCACCACCTTGGGCTGAGCCGGGCGAGCCGCCGTGGGCCACCGGGCCGGGCGCACCGGGCCAGCGGGACCCAGC
>CAXUJF010000711.1:0-3019 GCA_964250865.1 uncultured Streptosporangiaceae bacterium | reverse complement strand
GCGCTGGCCTTCGCCGGGACGATCCTGATCGGGCTGGGGTCGATCTGCCTGCTCGCGCTGGCCAACACCCTGGTCCAGCTGCTGGCCCCGCCCTTCCTGCGCGGCGGCATCATGGGCCTGTGGGTCATGATGATGCCGGGGATGACCCCGATCACCGGGTTCGGCACGGGCTTCCTCACCGACAGCCTGGGGCCTCGCTCGGTGTTCTTCGCCATCACGATCGTGATGACCGTGCTCGTGGCCTTCTGCTGGCGCCCGCTGCGCCGCGACGCCCTGCCCGACTCCTGAGCCTGGCTCCTGAGCCCTGGCTCCTAGCCCCCGGCCGCGGCCCTGATCAGGGCCGGGGTCAGCGCGTTCATCGCCGCCAGCACCGGGTCCAGGCCCGGCCGGGCGGTGATGACCCGCACCACGGTCTCGTCCAGCCCGGCGCTCAGCCGGGCGAACGCGGCCGGGGCCGGGCCGGCCGGGCCGTAGTAGCCGACCGCCTGCAGCATCTCCTCCGGGGCGGCCGCCACCAGCTCGGGCATACCCGCGCCCTGATCGCGCCGCCGCTCCAACTCGGTCAGCTCGGCGTCGTAGCCCATCTCGGCGAACAGGGCCCGGTACCCCGCGTTCTTTCCCATGCCCGGCCGGGCCATGGCGTAGCCGAGCACCTGCATGCCGAACGCCAGCCGGGCCGCGGCCACGTCGTCGTCGATGCAGACCCGGATGTACATGGTCATCGGGACCGAGCCCGGGGCCCGGCCCGCCCGGGCGGCGCCCGCGTCGATCCCGGTCCGGCTGGCCGCGATGCGGTCCGGCGTGGCCCAGTTCAGCAGGGCGCCGTCGGCCGTCTCCCCGGCCAGCCGCAGCATCTGCGGGCCGAGCGCGGCCAGGTACACCGGGGCCGGCGGCAGGTCCTTCACCCCGAGCGAGGCCGACTTCGGCCACCCGGGCGAGCCGGCCTCGGTGCCGGCCCGGCCGCCCTCCAGCCCGGTCGTGACCTGCTGGCCGTCCAGCAGCGCCCGGACCTGGGTGACGTACTCGCGCATGACCGCGATCGGGCGGTTGGGCAGGCCCACCGACGTCCAGAAGTCGGGCCCGTAGCCCCCGGTGCCCAGGCCGAGCACGAACCGGCCCGAGGACAGCTGGGCCAGCGTGGCCGCCTGCAGGGCCAGGCTCAGCGGGGTCCACATCCGCGCCGCCGGTACGACGGAGATCCCGGTCCGCAGCGAGGTGTCCTGCGACCAGGCCGCGCAGACGTGGAACGAGTCCGGCACCGTCCCGGCCGGGGTCCACAGGCTCTCGAAGCCGAGTTGCCCGGCCTCCCGGGCCGCCGCCCGCAGTTCGTCGAACGCCAGGCCGAGCCGGCCATCCAGTCCCGCGCCAATCATCATGACCGGCAGTATGCCGGACGCCCTAACCGGCGACTGACTTCCGGTGCCGGCCCCAGCCGCGCCGCTGGCGTGGCCGGGCCGTCGAGCAGCAGGGCCAGCCCGTCGGCCAGAGCGCCGGCCGAACCCTCGGGCCAGGCCGCGGTCAGGGCCCGCAGGTGATCGGTCAGCGTGGCGTTGAGCTTGCCGATCACCCGCGCGCCCTTGGGCGTGAGGGACAGCAGGGTCGCGCGCCGGTCGAGCGGATCCGTTGTGCGCTTGATCAGCCCGGCTTCCTGGAGGCGATCGGCGTACCGGTTCGTGCCCGAGCGGTCGATGCCCACCTGCTCGGCCAGCCGGGCCACCGTCACCGGTCCCACCGACGCCAGCGTGGTCAGCACCGGGCAGGCCTGCCCGTCCACTCCGGCCGGGGCCAGCGGTGGCCCGACGAACTCGCACTGGTTCCGCTCCGCGGCGCGCTGGAGTCGCCCCCGGTCCAGCGGCGCCGGGCTACAGTGGCCCATGATCACTTGTGTCGTCGAATACGTCATCGATCCGGCCCAGATCGAGCCGTTCGAGCGGTTCGCGCAGCGGTGGATGGAGCTGGTCAACCGGCACGGCGGCACCCACCACGGCTACTTCCTGCCCGCCGAGGGGGCCAGCGACCAGGCCCTGGCTCTGTTCAGCTTCCCCAGCCTGGCCGCGTACGAGAAGTACCGCCAGCTGTTCGGCCGGGACCCGGACTTCATCGCCGCCGACCGCATCCGCGACGAGAGCCACTGCGTGCTCCGCTACGAGCGCACGTTCATGCGCCCGCTCCTGCCACCGGCTGAGGCGGCGCCGTAGGCGGTGACGCCGGACCACGCCTCGCCGTGGCAGGCGAGGTGGGCCAGGTCCACGCCGGAGGATCAGCTTCAGCGTGGCCTGCACGTTGCTGTCCGGGGGCAGCAGCAGGCCGGCCTCCCGGCGCCCCTGGTGGATCTCCTGCACCTCGGCCAGCGCCCCCGGCCAGCGGGTCGTCGTCCCCGGCCCCGAGCGGTGTCACCAGCGCGCGGCGCAGGGCGGCCCGGTAGAACTCCGCGCTCTCCCGGGCCTGGGCGGCGTGGTGGCGCCGTGGGGCCTCGAATTCGTCCGCCGCGGAGCGGGCCACGGTGAGCGCCTTGTCCAGCAGCCGCAGGTCGACCAGGACGTCGGCGTAGTCCAGGTAGTACTCGCCGAGCGGCATCCCCGCGGCCACGTGCAGGTCCGCCGCCTGTTCGAACAGGCGCAGGCTGGCCACCACCTCACCGGCGTGGAAGCTCGACCACGCCTGGCTGCTGGTGAGGCGGGTTATGGCGCCAAGCTACTGCTCCTGCCCGGCAGCTGACTGGCGGCACGGAACGCGTCGCGGACGGCGGGCCAGGCGGCCGACCGCGGGTCGATCAGGTCGAAGTGATCGCAGTCCGGCAGCTCCTGGGCCGTCACCTCATCGCCCGCGGCCCGGGCCCCGGCTGCGAAGGACCGGCTCATCGGCGCGGGCACCCGGTCGTCCCGGTCCCCGTGCAGCAGCCACACGGGGACCCCGAGCGGCAGCAGGCGAGCCGGGTCGGCCCGCGCGTACCGGCCCGGCTCGGCCGCGGGTGATCCGCCCATCAGGGCCGCGGCCGCCCCGCCGCCCAGTCCCTGGT
>CAXUJF010000710.1:0-3022 GCA_964250865.1 uncultured Streptosporangiaceae bacterium | reverse complement strand
GGCCGACGCCGAGCAGGCCGACCAGTGTGCCGCCCACGGCGAACCCGATGACCTGGGCCAGCTGGGTGGTGGTGAGCGTGACCGCGGTGCCGAGCACGTACCGGTCCCCCGGCAGCACGTCGGGATAGACCGCGGCCCGGGCCGACGTGAACGGCGCACCGACCAGGGTCACCGCGCACAGCAGCACGATCAGCGCGGCGATCGGCACGCCGGGGATCGCCATCACCAGCACCATCGCCGCCCGGGCCAGGTCACAGGCGATCATGACCGCGCGGCGCGGGTTCCGGTCGGCCAGGGCGCTGAGGGTCACGCCGCCGACAAAGGAGGGCACGAAGCTGGCGGCGTAGGTGACCGCCGCGAGCAGCGGTGAGGTGGTGCGGTCGTAGACCAGGACGGTCAGCGCGACCCGGGCCAGCTGGTCGCCGGCGACCGACAGAACCTGGGCCAGCCACAGGGCCCGAAACTCCGGTACGGCGAAGACGTCACGGAACACCGTCCTCGGAGCCGGCCCGTCCGCCGCCAGCGCCTGCCCTCCGCCTTTTACTGGGCCTCCTACTGGGCCTTTCACTGGGCGTCTACCGGGCCGACGCCCGCCGCTGCTGCGATATCGACCTCCGCGTCCCGTTCACGACACTATGGGGCGTTATCACATCATGACGGACAGTGGCGGCTTTCGGCAACCAAACGGGCAGGCCCACGGCGGCCCAAAGTGGCGAAAATCTCGCTCGGTGAGACCAGGATCGGCCGTGAGCTTGATCAGGATTAGCCGGGAATAAGCCGCTATGTGGGCGGGCATGGTGCCCGCACACCTCCCCGCACCGTACTGTTTGACACTGAGCCTGTTGACTCTGAGCCTGAACCATCGCGACAAGACCGGACGGCTGCATGGAACCCGATCCCACCGTGCTCGCCAGTCTGCGCAAGGCTGTCGAGGCCATGCCAGACGATGTGCCGCTGCGTGTGCACCTGGCCACCCTGCTGTTGCAGGCGGGGAAGCGGGACGAGGCCATCCGGCACGTGGGCGCGGTACTGCAACGCGATCCCGGTAACGCCGAGGCGCTGGCCCTGCTGCAGCAGCCCGCGCCGTCCCCGCCGGCCGGACCGTCAGGACCGGGCGGACCGGATAACGCCACCGCCGGCACTGTGCCACCTAACAGCTCAGTGCCACCCAACGGCCCGCCGCCGCCCGCTGGGCCGCCGCCCGCTGGCCCGCCGGCGCCGGAGGCGGGCCTCAGCGGGCCACGCCGCCAGGACCGTTCGCCCGACTTTGACTGGTCTCAGGCCGAATCGGAGCTGAGCGACGTGGGGCCCCCGCGGGTAGGCGGGCGCGGGGGGGCCGACGCCCCCCCGGCCCGCGCCCCCGCCGGAGGCCCCGGCCCGCTTGCCGCCGCCCCGCACCCGGGTGCCGGCCACCGCCCGCGGCGCCTCCGGCGCGCCGGGCATGGCCCCCGGCAGGTCGGCTGAGGTCCCGGCCCGGCGCAGGTCGGTGTTGGAGTAGCGCTCGCCGTAGAACAGGGTCTGCCACTGCCGGACCATGCCCAGGTTGCCGTTGTTGATGATGGCCACCTTGATCGGGATGCCCTCCAGCGCGCAGGTGGCGAGCTCCTGGTTGGTCATCTGGAAGCAGCCGTCCCCGTCGATGGCCCACACGCAGGCGTCCCGCATGCCGACCTTGGCCCCCATCGCGGCCGGCACCGCGTAACCCATGGTGCCGGCGCCACCGGAGTTCAGCCAGGTGCGCGGGTGCTGGTAGCTGATGAACTGCGCGGCCCACATCTGGTGCTGGCCGACACCGGCCGCGTAGATCGCCTCCGGGCCCGCGATCTCGCCGATCCGCTTGATCACGTACTGCGGGGCCAGCGTGCCGTCGGACGGCTCGTCGTAGCCGACGGGGTAGGTGCTGCGCAGCGCCTCCAGCTGGGTCCACCAGGCGTCGTGGTCGCCGCGCCGGCCGGCCTGGTGCTCGGACTTGATCGCGGTGATCAGGTCGGAGATCACCTCGCGGCAGTCACCCACGATCGGCACGTCGGCTCGCCGGTTCTTGGAGATCTCGGCCGGGTCGATGTCAGCGTGGATGACCTGGGCGTCCGGCGCGAACGAGGCCAGCTGGCCGGTGACCCGGTCATCGAACCGGGCGCCGAGCGTGATGAGCAGGTCAGACTTCTGCAGCGCGCCGACCGCCGCGACCGAGCCGTGCATGCCGGGCATGCCCAGGTGCTGCTGGTGCCCGTCGGGGAACGCACCCCGGGCCATCAGCGTGGTGACCACCGGGATGCCGGTCAGCTCGGCCAGCGTGAGCAGCTCGGGCGCGGCCCCGGCCTTGATGATGCCGCCGCCGACGTAGAGCACCGGGCGGCTGGCCCCGGTGATCATCCGCGCCGCTTCCCGGATCTGGCGGGAGTGCGGCCGGGTCACCGGGTGGTAGCCGGGCAGGTCGAGCGGCACCGGCCAGCTGAAGTCGGTCTGGGCCTGCAGCGCGTCCTTGGCGATGTCGACCAGGACCGGGCCCGGGCGGCCGGTGGCGGCCAGGTGGAACGCCTCCGCGATCGTGCGGGCGATGTCGTCGGCCTTGGTGACCAGGAAGTTGTGCTTGGTCACCGGAATCGTGATGCCGGAGATGTCGGCTTCCTGGAACCCGTCCGTGCCGATCAGGCTGCTGGACACCTGCCCGGTGATCGCGACGATGGGCACCGAGTCCATGTAGGCGTCGGCGATCGGGGTGACCAGGTTGGTCGCGCCCGGGCCCGAGGTGGCCATGCACACCCCGACGCGGCCGGTGGCCTGCGCGTAGCCGGTGGCGGCGTGGCCCGCGCCCTGCTCGTGGCGGACCAGGATGTGCCGGACCTCGGTCGAGTCGAGCAGCGGGTCGTAGGCGGGCAGGATCGCGCCGCCGGGCAGGCCGAACACCACGTCCGCGCCGACCTTCTCCAGCGCCCGGACCAGGGCCTGGGCGCCGGTCATCCGGATCTTGCCCGGGGCCGCCGGGGTGGGGGTGGTGCCGGCCGCGGCCCCGGTGGCGCTC
>CAXUJF010000709.1:1730-3023 GCA_964250865.1 uncultured Streptosporangiaceae bacterium | reverse complement strand
CCGCAAAGCCAGGCACCAACCGGCCGAACCCCAGGTCAGACCCCTCCTACCAGTCAGCAGAGTCAGGCCAAAGTCAGGAACGGCCATCCAAAAATCGGGCATAACGCCCAAATAGGGCTCAGACAGCTATCGCACAACGAGCGGTTGCTTGTTCGAATAATATTCATGAAGTGCATGTATGAAAGTCATGCGGTCGCTGTACGGGCCTCGCCGTACCACTTGACTTATGGCGCCAACGTGCTGGTGATAGCCGGTACGTTGGCGCCAACGTAGGGGTAAGAGGCTGCGGCGGCGGCGGTCCAGGAACTCACGCTCGGCGGTGTTGGCGGTCAGGTCGATGGCGGCCTGGTAGGCCTGATCCGCTTCGGCCCGGCGGTCCAGACGGCGCAGCAGATCGGCGCGGACGGCGTGGAACACGTGGTGCTGGCCCAGGTCGAGCTGGTCGACCAGGGCCAGGGGCGGGCCGGGGCCGTCGACCTCGGCTACTGCGACGGCCCGGTGCAGGGCCACCACCGGGCTCGGCGCGCACGCCATGAGCTGGCCGTACAGGGCCAGGATCTGGTCCCAGGCGGTGTCCGCCCAGGTGGCCGCGTCGCTGTGCACCGCACTGATCGCGGCCTGGAGCTGATACGGACCCGGTTGGTCGCGCCGCAGGCAGGCCCGGACCAGCGCCTGACCCGCCGCGATCCGATCCTGGTCCCAGCGGCCGCGGTCCTGCTCGTCCAGCGGGATCAAGACGCCGTCGGCCGACGTCCTGGTGTCCCGGCGGGCGTCGGTCAGCAGCATCAGCGCCAGCAGCCCGAGGACCTCGGGCTCGTCCGGCATGAGCTGGGACAGCAGCCGCCCGAGACGGATCGCTTCGGCACACAGCTCGGCCCGGGACATCAGGTCACCTTCGCTGGCGAAGTATCCCTCGTTAAAAATCAGGTAAACGACGGCCAGTACGGCGCGCAGGCGTTCCGGCAGGCCGGCTTCAGCCGGGATCCGGTACGGGATCCGGGCGTCCCGGATCTTGGCCTTCGCCCGGACCAGCCGCTGTGCCATCGTCGGCTCGGGAACCAAAAAGGCGCGGGTGATCTCCGCCGTGCTGAGGCCGCCGAGCAGGCGCAGGGTCAGCGCCACCTGGGCCGCGGGGGCCAGCGCCGGATGGCAGCAGGTGAAGATCAGCCGCAGCCGGTCGTCGCGCACGGGGCCCTCCTCGGCCGCTTCCTCAACTGCTCCCACCGCTGGCACCGCGGTGGCCGCCTGCAGCTGGACCGCCGGCGCCGGGCGGTCGTCGCCGGCCGCCAACCC
>CAXUJF010000709.1:0-1720 GCA_964250865.1 uncultured Streptosporangiaceae bacterium | reverse complement strand
CGGCCGGGGCGCTCTACTGTCATGCCCCCGACAACAAGATCTATCGCATCAGCTCTGATGGCGCGACGGTCACCCTCGTCGCGACCCTGCCCCACGCGCAGCGCTCTGACGGCGCGCTGACCTTCGACACCGTCGGCGCGTTCGGCTATGCGCTCCTCGCCGCCACGGGGCGGTCCGGCGGGGCGGACCCGCAGGGCGGGTTCGTCTTCGCGATCACCCCGCAGGGACAAGTGCGCGATATCGGCGCCTCCCGCCCGCCGGGCGGGGCGGCAGCCCGGCGGCGGGCCAGCGCTGGGCCGCGACGGTGAACGCCTCCTGCACGGCGTCCTCGGCCACGTCGAGGTCACCGAAGACGCCGGTCAGCACCGCCACCGCGCGCCCGTACTCGGCCCGGAAGACGCGCTCGATGTCCGCGGCCCCCGAGGACGTCACGCGTCCGTTTCGCCCAGGAACGGGCGGACCTCGATGGGCAGACCCGTGACCTCCGTGTACCGCCGGCCCCAGGCCAGCGCGGCGTCCAGGTCGGGCGCCTTGATGATCGTGACGCCGCCGAGGTACTCCTTGCCCTCCACGAACGGGCCGTCGGTGACCAGCACGTCGCCGTCCTTGGGCCGCAGCACGGTGGCGGTTTCCGGGGCGTGCAGCCCGTTGCCGAACACCCACCGTCCCTGACTGGCCAGTTCCTCCCGGATGGCGCCGAGCTTGGCCATGACCGGACCGAGCACCTCCGGACCCGGGATCGGCCCCTGCGGCTGGTACATGCTCAGCAGGTACTGCTTCATGGCTGGTTCTCCTTCGTCCGGCGGCCGGCTCAGTGTTTCCTGCTTGGCTTTCCCGCTCGGGTCTCCCGCTCGGGTCTCCCGCTCGGGGCCGGCCTCTCACTTCCTACACGAACGGGAGCAGCCGGGATCGACACCGCACGGCAAGAATCTGCCCCGGGCCGTCTACTGGGTCAGGTAGGCCGCCGCGTACCGCAGCAGCGACCGGACCGCGATGTCGGCCACCAGGCCCGGATCCGTCTCGTCCGGTACCGGCGCCCCGAGCAGGGCCGCACCGTGCCGGGCCACGCCGTCGGACGCCGGACGGTAGACGCCGGACAAGGTGAGCGTGGTGGTGCGCTCACTGGCCACGGCCAGCGTGATGTCGGCGTCCAGGACCGGGAACAGGCCGGTCGCGGCGTTGCTGGCCTCCCAGCGCAGGCCGACGGTGGTGGTGTCGGGCCGCTCCACCGGGGGCAGGAACTTGACCCGGGCCAGCCGGGACCCAGCGGCGTCCGCTGGTGTGGACCCATTCCAGATGAGGCTGGTCAGGCCCTCCTCGTAAGCCGCCCGGGACGCGTCGACGAGGGCGCGGCTGCTGGCCAGACTGACCAGACGGGGCCGCGCCACTCCGAAGGCGACGTCCAGCAGGACGTCGTGGGCGACGAACATCACCGCAGGGTCGCACTCCCCCGACTCCGCAGCCAGGGACCAACGTCACCAGCCGTAGGGACTGACGGCGGTGCGTGGCAGGCTGGGACCGTGCAGGAGGCCCGGGTGGACGCGATGGCGACGCTGCGCCAGGCCGGGGTGTCCCGTGGGGATCTGGTCGGGCTGGCGGTGGCCCCGCCTGTGGCGCTGGGGCTGGCCACCGAGGCCGGGGCGTGGGCGGTGCGGCCCGGCCCCGATGGCAGCCCGGAGGCCCGGGCCGCCGGTGCCCTGACCGGTGCCCTGGCTGGTGA
>CAXUJF010000708.1:0-3028 GCA_964250865.1 uncultured Streptosporangiaceae bacterium | reverse complement strand
CCTCGGCCGCGACCAGCAGCAGGATCAGGGCCAGGAACCAGAGCGTGTCCACCGGGTCGCCGCCGAGGTAGCTGGAGTGCACGGTGAGGTAGCTGTAGGTGACGTCGGCCGCGATGAACACCAGCAGCCCGGTGGCGAAGACCCGCAATGGCACCACGGTGCCCCGGGGCGCGCCCCGCCACAGCAGCGACAGCGCACCGAACAGCAGCAGCATGTCGCCGATGGGATAGGCGAACGTCACCAGGTCCGGCAGATCGAATCCCGCGCCCTGGGTGGCCGGCCCGAGCACGATGTACCAGATCAGCGTCACGCCACCGACGAAGACGGTGCCCATGTCCAGCAGCAGCCGCAGCCGTTCGGACCGGGTCCGGCGGCGGGACGGGAACGTCATCAGGCCGGCCACCGCGACCAGGTAGAAGCTCAGGTAGGCCGCGTCGGCCCAGGTCGGGTAGGCCCGCCGGTGCAGCAGCACCTCGTACACCAGCTGCAGCACGTCGCCCAGCATGTACAGGCACAACGCCGCCGTGAGCAGCCGCCAGGCCCGGCAGGTGCGCCGGCCCAGATCCTGTTGCCGCGAGACCATCCAGGCGCAGCTGACCAGGGCCCCGTTCGGTACCAGCAGCAGCAGGTCGCCGATCAGGGCCTGATGCTGGTGTCCGCCCCAGCGGAAGATCTGCCACAGTCCGTAGCCGGTCATCATGACCGCGGCCATGATCAGGATGGGCGCCCCGACCCGCTCCACGACCCAGCGACCGGTCCACACCAGCCGTTGGTAGTCCCCGCTCAGCCGGGTCCAGCCCGGGCGGGCGGTTTCGCCCGTGGGCGCGAGCGGCGCGGCCTGATGGGTCGTGACCATTCCCCGGCGCAGCGCGAGGTGGTCGCGGTCCCGCAGCCAGTCCACGAACACCGTGGCCGGCATCGGCTTGCCGAACAGGAAGCCCTGGCCGATGTCGCAGCCGAGCGCGTTCAGCTCGGATCGCACCGCCTCCGACTCGACCCCCTCGGCCACCACCTTGACCCCAAGCTGATGGGCCAGGTCGATGCTGGTGCGGACGATCGTCCGGAAGCTGGCGTTGCTGGCCATCGGCCGGACCAGCGACATGTCCAGCTTGAGCTCGTCCACCGGCCAGTCGCCCAGGCTCTCCAGCGAGGCGAAGCCGGTGCCGAAGTCGTCCAGGGCGACCCGCACGCCGAACTCGGCCAGCTGGGCGAAGAAGCTCGAGCTGACCGCGACCGTGCGGGTCTGCTCGCTCACCTCCAGCGTGAGCTTGGGCCCGGCGATCTGCTCCCGCCGCAGGAAGTCGGCGATCACAGCCGGGAACTGAGGGTCGGCCACGCATTCGGGTCCGACGTTGACCGACACCGGGATGTCCCAGCCGGCCATGGCCCAGTTCCGCTGCTGACGCAGCGACAGCTGCAGGATCAGCTGGGTCAGCTCTCGCATCAGGCCCAGCTTGCTGGCCAGCGACGTGAACAGCACTGGGGACAGCGTGCCCAGCTCCGGATGCTCCCAGCGGGCCAGCGATTCGGCCGCCACCACCCGCCCGGACGACAGCTCGACCTCGGGCTGGAAGTACGTCACCAGCTGCCCGTTTCGCAACGCGTGCGGGAACTCCGCCAGCAGGCGCGCCGCCACGTCTTCGGCCTTGACCGCCATCCCCCGCCACTCCCAGATGATCTACGTAACCATCACACAGTACACACACACTGTAACTAAACGTGGCTCATCGTGAGCAGGCCGCAGCGCGGAGATTGAGGGATATTCCCGCAATATCCCAAACGCCTGGTCGCCCTAGGGCAAGAATGGTAAAGACGGTGCCAACGCGGCGGTCATGATCAGCGTCCTTCCTGGGGACACTTCGGGCCGGTATGCCCGGAGCGTCCCGCACCGGGGGACAGGGGAGGAAAAAGAAGATGCCGTCGTACTGGCTGGGGATCGACTTCGGCGCGACGTCCACGGCTGCGGCCATCGGCCGTCCGGCCGCGGACGGCGTGCAGGTCGAGCTGGTGCCGCTGAGCGGCCAGTCCTACGCCATGCCCTCCGTGCTGTTCCTGCCGGGCGACGGATACCTGGTCGTGGGGGAGGACGCCCAGAGCCGGTCGCTGACCGACCCCGACCGGGGCGTCCGCGAGTTCAAGTCCCGGCTGGGTGACGCGATCCCGCTGCTGGTGGACGGCGCGCCGTACTACGCCCGCGACCTGGCGGCCGAGTTCGTCAGCTGGATCTGTCAGTACGTCACGCAGCGGGAAGGTGCGGGCCCGCAAGCGGTCGCGCTGACCTGCCCGGCCAGCTGGGGACCGGACCGGACGGCCCAGTTCGAACGGGCGGTCCGGGACGTGGGCGTCCCCAGCGTGACCATGCTGACCGAGCCGCAGGCGGCGGCGATCAGCTATGCCCGCCGGGAGCACGTGCCCGCGGGGGGCACGCTGGCGGTGTACGACCTCGGTGCGGACCGGTTCGACGTCACCGTCCTCCGCAACGACCCGCTCGATGGTTTCACCGTCCTCGGCCGGAGCGAGGGCATCGCCGGCCTTGGCGGCCTCAACTTCGACGAGGTGCTGTTCGAGTACGTCTGCGCGGCGGCTGGTGTCCCGGTCGAGGAGACGGACCCGTACGACCGCGACCTCGCGGCCGAAGTGGCCCAGTTGCGGCGCGAATGCATCGAGGCCAAGGAGACGCTGTCGGTCAGCGCCGACGCCATCATCCCGGTCACGCTGGGCGGCGTCCAGCACTGGGTCCGGCTGACCCGGGCCGAGTTCGAAGAGATGATCCGGCCCGATCTGGACCGCACCGTCGAGGCCATGCACCGGGCGTTCGGCTCAGCCGAGGTCGTCGCGTCGGAACTGTCCGCGATCGTCCTGACCGGCGGCTCGTCGCAGATCCCGCTGGTCTCCCGGCTGATCGCGGCCGAGTTCGGCCGCCCCCCGGCCGTCGAAGCCGACCCCAAGGTCGCGGTGGCGATCGGGGCCGCGCTGTTCCCCGCCCCGGCCGGCGCGCCGGTCCGTGACCTGGGCGGCCCCGATCGCC
>CAXUJF010000707.1:0-3029 GCA_964250865.1 uncultured Streptosporangiaceae bacterium | reverse complement strand
CCGCTTCCCCGTCCCCCGACGCCCGGTGCTCAGGCCGGGCTCCCTCGTCCGGCCGGGATCGGGTCGGGTTGGTGTCCAGCCAGCGCTGCAGCTCGTCGGAGGCCAGGTCGACCCCGATCCGCCCGGCGCGGCCGTCCAGGTCCCGGAAGATCGCTTCTCCGTTGCCGAGCCCGCGCAGCACGGCCCGGTGGTCGTCGGAGGCCTCCACGCCCAGCAGTGACATCACGCTGTCCACCTCGGTCCGCTCCGACGACCGGAACGCGAAAACGCTGGAGATACAGTTCGTGACCTGCTCGTTCAGCAGGTCTCTGGCGTTCTGCGAGACCAGGATGAGCGAGGTGTTCCGGGATCGGCCCATCCGGGAGACCTCCGGCACCAGCTTGGCCCCCTCCGGGGTGGCGGTGATGGCCCACGCCTCGTCCAGGAAGATCGCCTTCGGATGCCGCCGGTCCATGCCGTTGAGCAGCCGCCGCGCGAACTGCGAGACCAGATAGAGCAGGGCCACCGACAGCCGCTGCTCGTAGGAGTAGTCGTCGCGGCTGATCGCGGTGTCCGGCAGGGTCAGGCCGCCCAGGGTGAACACCGTGGTCCAGCCCTCGGCGTCGACCTGCTGGTTGCCGGAGGGCGAGAAACACAGCCGGGCCAGCCGCATCTCCGAGATCGAGTGCATGACCGCGCCCAGGTTCTTCGACGCCGGGTCGTCGGACTGCTCCAGGTGCCGGACGACCTTGCCCAGGCTGGGCTGCGGCTCACCGGCCACCGCACCGACGGCCTGGATCATGGCGCTCTCGCGTTCCTCGCTCATCCGCGGCAGCAGCAGCCGCAGCGTCTCGGTGGCCATGGTCCGCTTGGTGGCCAGGTCGTCGCCGAACGAGAACGGGTCCAGCAGGCCCGGCGCGGCCGAGCCGAGGGACAGCACCCGCGCCCGGCGGCCGCGCGCCTGCAGCAGCCGGACCAGAGAGGTGGCGTCGCCCTTGGGGTCGATGACCGCCACCGTGGCCCCGCGCAGGGCCAGCTGGTAGATCATCAGCAGCGCCAGCGTGGTCTTGCCGCCGCCCGGCTCACCGGTGATGGCGATCGCGGTCGGCCGGTTGCGCGCGGCGGCCAGCAGCGGGTCGAAGTGCACGATGGCGCGGGCCCGGCCCAGCGTCTCGCCGATGTACGGGCCGACCCACCCCACACCCTCGGCGACCCGGTCCCCCAGGTCCACCGTGGCGGTCGGCATGCCGCCCGCGATCGTGTACAGCGGCTGGCGCTGCAGGTAGGAGTTGAGCCGCACGTGGTCACCGGGCAGCGACTCGCACAGCAGCGAGAACTGGTCGCCGGTGGAGTTGACGATGTCGATGCCGATGTCCCGGTAGTGCTCGACGACCGCTTCGACCCGCCGGACGCACAGGTCCTTGGTCGGCGCGGACACGATCAGCCGGTGCCACCCGTACACGAACGGCAGCCGTTCCTTGGTGATGCCGTGCTCGAGCATCCGGGCCGCGGCGATCTGCTCGGCCAGCGCGATCGGCGCCTCCACCCCGGCCTCACGGATGTGCGCGTCCATGTCCCGCGCGTGGGCCAGCCGGCGGCTGACGTCCTTGCTGGCCTTGGCGGGCGGGATCAGCCGCATCCGCGAGCTGACCTCGACCGGGAACGGCAGCGAGTCCGCGTAGTGCAGCCACGGCTCCCCGTCCGGGAACGACATCACGTCCGGGAACCGGGAGAAGGACAGGAACGCGGCGTAGGAGTCGCCCGCGGTGTGCTCGAGCTGGAGCAGCGTGCGGCCGTTGTGCACCTGGCCCTCGAACAGGCCCTCGATCTCGCCCGCACCCCAGGTCCGCCGGTTGCTGGCCGAAGCCGGGGGGTCCCCCAGCGAGCCCATCATCGCGTGCCGCAGCAGCCAGGCCAGCTCGTCGGAAGTGGCGTGCCGCGCGGCCAGCGCGCTGACCGACAGCGCCCGGCCGATCCGCTCGGACTGGTCGGTCCACTTGGCGATCTCGCCGCCGCCGACGGCCTCGTCTTCGATCCCCAGCCGCCGCTCGCCGCTCTGGTACAGCGAGATGAACTGGGAAAACACTCCGCCGGAGAGCTGCGCCCGCATGCCCCGCTGGCCGAGCCGGACCCCGAGGTAGATCTCCTTGCTCCAGAAGTCCTTGGTCCAGACGTGCTGGTAGGACTCGTCCAGGTACTCCCGCCAGCCCGCCCCGCCGTCCGCGGTGGCGTCCAGGCCAGTGGCCCATTCGGCCGCGGGGTAGGAACGGTGGGCCACGCGCAGGTGCACCTCGGCGTCCGGCATCCGGATCGCGGCCAGCGCGACCGTGATGTTGGTGGCCAGCGCCTCGCGCTCTTCCGGCGTGGTGAACTCATACGACAGCGACGGCAGCCGGAAGTAGGCCCAGGCGTGCGCGTCGGTCAGCAGCACCCGGTCATCGAAGTACCGGATCGCCAGCCGGCTGTTGCTCTTGGCCCGAGAACTCACTGCAGAACCCTCCGCGGAACCGGGGCGGCGGCCAGGCCCGCCACCAGCACGCCGGCCAGCGCGGTATAGGCGTGCCGGGCCTGCGGCCGCAACGACGACACGTTGGCGCTACCCGCCGAGAGCGTGTCATCCCAGGGAATCCGCACGATGGCCCGGCAGCGCCCGCGGGCCACGGCCTCGGCCTGCTCGACGTCGCCCAAGCTGGCCCGGCTCACCCCGTTGATGACGGTCACCGCCCGGCCGGAGAGCTCGCCGTAGCCGTGGCCGCTGAGCCACTCCTGGGTCATGCCCAGCGACCGCGGCGCGTCCGAGCTGGCCGGGGCGACCAGCACCAGCTGGTCGGCAACCCCGAGGATGCGGGTCACTTCGGCCGCCCCGGGGTCGACGAGCGTGAGCTGGTAACGCCGGCTGGCCTGCTCAGCCAGCCGGGGGTAGTCGCGTTCGTCCGGCACCGGCGGTGCGGCCGGGTCGGCGTCGCCCGCGATGACCTCGAGCCGGGCCTGGCGTCCCTTGGCCACCCGGCCGCTCTGGGTGGGCTCGGCCCCGGCCAGCAGCCCGGCCA
>CAXUJF010000706.1:2653-3037 GCA_964250865.1 uncultured Streptosporangiaceae bacterium | reverse complement strand
GCCGACAGCACCGCGGCGACCATGGCCCCGGACAGGACCAGGGTCAGGATGTCTCTGCGGCGCCGGGTCCGGGCCATAAGCTCCACCAGCGCGGCTGCTGCGCCCGCGCCGAGCAGGGACAGCCAGATTGTCTGTGACAGGCTCACTGACCCGAAGGCGACGGTGGCGGCGACGATCGCGAACGATGCCCCGTCGTTGATGCCGAGCAGCCCGGGATCGGCCAGCGGGTTACCGGTGAGCCCCTGCAGCAATGCCCCTGAGGTGGCGAGCCCAGCTCCGGTCATCAAGCCGAGCTCAGTCCGCGGCCAGCGGATCTGGCGGATGATGATGTCCGGTGCGGTGGAGCCGCCGTGGATGAGCGCGCCGGCCGCCTGGCCGAGGGTC
>CAXUJF010000706.1:2244-2643 GCA_964250865.1 uncultured Streptosporangiaceae bacterium | reverse complement strand
GAGGGTCACGGCCCCTGAACCGATAGTCAAGCTGGCGGCCACCGCAGCGACCAGTGCCCCGGATGCGATCATGATGGCGGCGGTTCGCCTGGCTCGAGCCGCGGATGGCCGGCTGGCGGTCTCGCGGCTGGCCCGGACGGCGGGCGTCATAACGTCAGCTCAGCCAGGTGATGTCGCCGGAATCCCGGTCGGTGGTGGCGAGCCTGCGCGGGGTTCCGTCGGGCCACCAGGTCACGTCCAGGTGGACGCGGTCGTAGCGGTCAACGGTGGTGGCATGACCCGATGATGTTCTCCGTTCCGGCTCGACCGATACCTGCGCCAGCGGGCGTTGCTGGCCGGCCTGGCGAAGAGCCTGCTGGAACTGCTGGTAACGGCCGTCAGACAAGGCGACCGCAGCCC
>CAXUJF010000706.1:1576-2234 GCA_964250865.1 uncultured Streptosporangiaceae bacterium | reverse complement strand
GGCACCGCATCCGGGTTGCACGCCGCCAGCAGGGCGGGAAGCTGCTGAACCCAGTCGGTTTCGGTTATCTCCACGGGCGCAGAGCGGGCCGCGCTGATCCCGTCCAGGGCAGCGGTCATGTGCTCATGGTCGTCGGGCAGCAGGAATGACCGCAGCGTCCGGGCGGACTGCTCGTCGGCTACGTCGAGAACGTCCCAGCCGGCAGCCCGGCGCCGGGCCACGTGCGGGCCGGCGTCCGCGCTCACGCTGGCCGGACCGATCTGGTCAGCCACGGTCAGCAGACCGCAGCTGGTGCCGACCTGCAGGACGTCGACCGGCCCGGTGCCAACAGCAGCCAGCCCGGCCCGGATCAGCGGCAGGTCAGCGAGATGATCGGGCCGGCCCAGGGTATGGGTGATGCGCAGTAGATCCGCGGGAGCGTCCGCCAGGTCGATCCGGGCTGCCTGGTCCCAGGTCAGCTGGCCGTCCAGGACCAGGTAATGCAGCCCGGCCAGCAGCCGGAACGGCACATCCCAGCCGAACGGCCCGAAACTCCGCCCGGGCGGCCAAGTTGTCCCCGCTAGCTCCTTCAGCAGTGCGGCGGTCATCGGCGCAGCCGCCTGCAGGCGCACAGCCTGCCGCTCGAACAGCTCTCCCACATGCCGGCTCGGGCCCGGGG
>CAXUJF010000706.1:950-1566 GCA_964250865.1 uncultured Streptosporangiaceae bacterium | reverse complement strand
GGCCCGGGGGGGCCATGCCGATCTCGCCGTTGCGCCGGGTATCCCACGACCACGGGTGAGGCGGCCCCGCCGCGGTCACGTTGACCAGCAGCGCCACGCGGATCCGGTCGCTCGTGCAGGGAACGGTGGCGTGCACCAGGTCCGCATCGAAAAACAACGCGTCCCCGGGCGTCATCGCCGCGCTTGACAATCCCTCGGGGATGCGGGCCAGCGGGATCGGGCGATTGGCCCGGACCCCGCCACGGTGGCTGCCCCGCGCCATGGCCAGGCCGCCGTCGCCGAACGGCACATCGGTCAGCGGGAACCAGAACCGCCATGACTCGGCGGAGTCTCCGAAGCCGAACCGGTCCTGGTGCGGCGGATTGTGCGGGGCCCGCCCGGGATAAGCGGCGATAACGCCGATATCCCAGCTGATAAAGGCCGTTTCTCCGAGCAGCGTGTCAGCCAGGGTCTGCAGCGGGTGCGGTGCCCCCGCTATCCGCCTCGCTACCACTGCGGCCAGGGCCGGTGAGTTAACCAGGCCCATCGGGTCGGCAGGCCCTGGGCGGCCCGTCCAGCGAAGCACCCGCTCCGATGTCCGCTCGGCGCTGCCGTCCCGGGTCAGCTGATCGGCGAT
>CAXUJF010000706.1:0-940 GCA_964250865.1 uncultured Streptosporangiaceae bacterium | reverse complement strand
CAGCCATGATTGCGGGATGACGTCGCGGACCAGGACGACGCCATCACCGGCCAGCCGCTCCCGGAGCCCGGCCGGGTCGGCCAGCAGCACGGTGGAGTCCGCCAGCACCGTGAGCTCACCGAGAATGGCGGCTTCCTCGTCTGGCTCAGGTACTGGCTGACTGCCCCCGGTCACGACGGCGGAAGGTCAGTCAGGACCCTGGACGCATCCTGGATGCCAGCGAAATAAGAGACCGGGCCGGCCGCGTACAGCATCTCCTGCGGCCCGTTGAAAGCATGGCCGGCCGTTACGGCGGGAAGCGTCTTCCACAATGGCTGCTTTTGGGCGTACTGGAAGTTCTGCGTCCCCGTGTTGATGACGAGCACATTGGGCGAGGTGATGGTGTTGAGCTGCTCCGCGGTGACCGCATCGCAGCCGTCCGCAGGCGGCGGCCCTGCGACGTCCGCGCCGAGATAAGTCAGGAACTGGTCGTCGCAGTTGACGATTTTGCTCTGGGCCGGGAACGTCTGCAGCACCGCGACCTTGTAACCGGTCATCCGGGCACGCATGGCGGTCGCGGCAGTTGCTTCCTTCGTCAGCATCGCGGACAGCGACGCGGGGGTCTGCCCGGTCAGCACGCCAAGCTGAGCGGGGTAATACTCCCAGCCCAGCTGGTTGTCCGGCGGGCCGCTTTCGGCGCCCACGGCCACGGTCGGGGCAATCGCCGCGAACTTGGAGTAGAACGTGTCGAATTCGGCGGGCACTGCGACGATCAGGTCCGGGTGAAGGGCGGCGATCGCCTCGAAGTCCCAGTTCGGCCGGTCGCCGATTTTGGCGACATGCCGCGATGCCAGCATCCCGGAGTACAGAGGCTCACTGAACGCGCTGGTCGGCGCGCCCACTACGTTCACGTTCAGGTACAGCAGGCTGTCGAGAAGCTGGGTGTCATCCAGCACCACGC
>CAXUJF010000705.1:0-3038 GCA_964250865.1 uncultured Streptosporangiaceae bacterium | reverse complement strand
CGCCACCGACCTGGCCAAGCCGTTCGGGTTGGGCACCCTCACGCCGGTGCCGGTGATCGCGGCGGTCAGCCAGGGGAAGCTGACCGCGGCCGACGTCGCCTGGCTGGGCACGCTGGAGAAGGACCTCAAGGCCACGTCCACGGTGGTCAAGGTGAGCGACCTGGGCCAGTCCGCCGACGGGCAGGCCGAGCAGCTACAGGTGCTGTCCAGCGTGGGCCAGGGCGACCAGGCCGGGCTGACCACGCTGGTGGGCAACCTGCGCAGCACGATCGCCCGGGCCGGCCCGCCGCCCGGCGTGCAGGCCCACCTGGCCGGAGCGGTCGCGATCCAGGTCGACCAGCAGAAAAAGTCGGGGTCGACCGGCAATGAGGAAGAGGGCATTTCGATTGTCTTCATCCTCATCCTGCTGCTGCTGATCTTCCGGTCGCTGCTGGCCCCGTTCATCACGCTGATACCTGCGGCTTTCGCGGTAGCGATCTCCGGGCCGCTGGTCGCCGAGGCGGCGCACGCGGGGCTGAAGGTCTCGCAGATCGCCCAGCTCATGCTCATCGTGCTGGTGCTCGGGGCGGGCACCGACTACGGGCTGTTCCTGGTGTTCAGGGTGCGGGAACTGCTGCGGGCCGGGCTGGCGCCCAAGGAAGCGGTGCAGCAGGCCCTGATCCGGGTGGGTGAGTCGATCTCGTTCTCGGCCCTGACCGTCGTGGCCGCGCTGCTGTCCTTGCTGGCGGCCACGTTCCAGATCTACTCTCAGCTCGGCATCCCGCTGGCCATCGGCATCGGCGTGATGCTGATGGCTGGGCTGACCCTGCTGCCCGCGCTGCTGGCCATCTTCGGCCGGGCCGCGTTCTGGCCCACCCGGACCCGCGCCGGCGCCGGGAAGGTCGGGGTGTGGGGACGGCTCGCGGCCCGGATCGTGAAGCGTCCCGTGGCCGCGCTCGTCACCGGCGTGGTCGTGTTCGGGGCGCTGGCCGTCGCGGTCACGGCGTACAACCCGGCCGGCTTCGGCGGCACCCTGAGCGCTCCGGGCGGCACCGACTCCGCTGCCGGGCAGGCCCTGCTGACCAAGCACTTCCCGGCCAGCAGCGCCAACCCGACCAACCTGATCTACAAGCTGAAGCAGCCGGTCTGGGACGACCCGCAGGTGGTGACCACGGGCCAGAGGGTGATCACCCAGAGCGGGCAGTTCACCGCGATCACCGGGCCGCTCGACCCGGTCGGCGGGGTGACGCTGACCCCGGCCCAGTTCACCGCGCTGCACGCTCAGCTGGCCAAGCTCGGGCCGGCCGCCAGCCTGCCCGCCACCCCGCCCGCGAACCTGACGGTGCCGCCTGCGGCGTACCAGCTGTACCGGGCGACCGCGCCGTACGTGAGCGCGGACGGCCTGACCTTCCAGTTCGAGGCCAACCTGACGGCGGGTGACCCGTCCAGCACGGCGGCGATGAACGCGGTCCCGGCGCTGCGGCACACCGCGGCGCAGGCGGCGGCGGCGATGGGCGCGACGGACTACGGCGTGGGCGGCGAGGCGCCGGCGTTCTACGACATCAGCCAGATCTCCGACTCCGACCTGCTGCACGTGATCCCGATCGCCATCCTGGTCATCGGGGTGCTGCTGGCCCTGGTCATGCGCAGCCTGGTGGCCCCGCTGTACCTGATCGCCTCGGTCGGCCTGTCCTACCTGGCCGCGCTGGGCCTGTCTGTGCTGATCTTCATCAAGCTGGCCGGGGACGGTGGCCTGACCTTCATCCTGCCGTTCCTGATGTTCGTGTTTCTGCTAGCCCTGGGCGAGGATTACAACATCCTGGTCATGTCCCGGATCAGGGAGGAAGCCCACCACCTGCCGCTGCGCGAGGCGGTGAGCCGGGCGGTGGGGGCCACGGGCAGCACGGTCACCTCCGCGGGCATGGTGCTGGCCGGGACGTTTGCCGTGTTCGCGGTGGTCGGCGCGCGCGGCTCGGGCGGCAGCCAGATCCGCGACGTCGGCGTCGGCTTGGCCTTGGGCGTGCTGATGGACACGTTCGTGGTCCGTACCGTGCTGGTCCCGTCGACCGTGGTGCTGCTCGGCCGGTGGAACTGGTGGCCGTCCCGGCTGTCCCGCCAGTCCGCGGACCGGCCCGGCGATGAAGGCCACGGCGGCGGGGGCGGGGGCGACGACCTCCCGTCCGCTCCCCCGGTCGCACCAGAGGTCGAATCGGATAAACCGGTGGTCTCCCCGCCTCGTTGAGGCGATGCCCGGCATGAATACCGAGGTGAACTCGGGACATGCCGGGCAAGGTGCTGGCCAGATGGCCCGCGGGCGGCCAGACTCGTGCCGGGAGCCTAAGTAAGCCACCGGAGACGGGAGGCCGGCATTAGGGTACGAGCGGTACTCCGATGCGGCCCCGGCGGTCAGGCCCAGCAGCCCCCGGACACGCGCGAAAACGGAAGGGACGCCGATGCAGGAACTGCGCTTCGTCGCGGTAAGCGAGGACGGCAGCTACGCCGTTCTCGCCATCCCGGGACGAAGCGGGCGTTTCATGCTGCCCATCGACGACCGGCTGAGGGCGGTCGCCAAAGGCCAGTTCTCCCGGCTCGCCCAGTACGAGATCGAAGTGGAGAATCCCTTGCGCCCCAAGGAGATCCAGGCCCGAATTCGTGCCGGCGAGACGGTCGAGGAGATCGCGGACGCGGCCGGAATCCCGGTCGAGAGAGTCCGCTGGTTCGAAGGCCCGGTCCTGGCTGAACGCGGCTACGTGGCCGAACAGGCCCAGAGCGCGTCCGTGCGGCGGCAGGGAGACTCGACGCCCGGGCCGCGGCTCGGCGAGATCGTCGGCGAGCGTCTCACCGAGCTGGGCGCCGACCCCGAAGACGCGCAGTGGGACTCCCGCAAGCACGGTGACGGCAGCTGGCAGGTTCAGCTGGCGTTCCGGGCCGGCGGCCGGCTGCACATCGCGGAGTGGCTGTTTGACCCGCGGCGGCGGCACGTGGCCCCGGCCGACGACAACGCGGCCCGGCTCTCGCTGCCGGACACCGAGCTGCCTCCGCCCGCCCCGGGCTCGCTG
>CAXUJF010000704.1:0-3039 GCA_964250865.1 uncultured Streptosporangiaceae bacterium | reverse complement strand
GCCCCTGCCCGCCTTCCGCGTCACCGCCCCCTGGCACAGTTGCGGCGCAGTCGCCGCCGTCCTGATCCCGCTCCCGCTGGGCATCAGCATCGCGCTCCTTCGGCCAGGAACCGGCCCGCAGCCCGACGCGCCACCCACACCGGTCCGGACGATCCCGGTACCGGTGTTGATCATCCTGGCCGTGGCGGTGGGCTGTGCCGGCGGCATCTACGGCATCGGCGGTGGCTCCATGCTTGCCCCGGTCCTGGTCGGCTCAGGGAGAAAACCCGCCGAGGTGGCCCCCGCGGCTCTGGCCTCCACCTTCGTGACCGCGGTGGCTGGCGTCATCACCTTCACCATCCTGGCCATCCGTGCGCACGTCCACGCGGCCCCCGACTGGCCAACCGGCATCGCCCTCGGGGTCGGAGGGCTGGCTGGTGCCTATACCGGCGCTCGCATCCAGTCACGGCTACCAGGAGCTGTACCGCTGAGGTGTAGGCCAGGGATCATGCGGCCTCGAGGCATAAGGTGCGCCGCCGCCGAAGAGTCCGCCGCGCTCACTTGCCAGCAGTGGTGGTGAGGGCACGTCGCCAGGCTGCGGGGCGCAGCAGTCGCAGTCCGTTGAGGCCGACGAGGACGGTGGAGCCTTCGTGCCCCAGTACGCCCAGCGGCAGTGGGAGGTAACCGGCGAGGTCCCAGATCACCAGGGCGGTGATGAAGGTGGCGGCGATGGCCAGGTTGGCGATGACCACCCGGCGGGCCCGGCGGGAGAGCTCGATGACGGCAGGGACGGTGGCCAGCTCGTCGCGGACGATGACCGCGTCGGCGGTGTCGAGGGCCAGGTCGGATCCGGCGCGGCCCATGGCGAGGCCGGTGTCGGCGGTCGCCAGAGCGGGAGCGTCGTTGACACCGTCGCCGGCGAGCAGGACCCGCTGGCCGGCTGCCTGGAGGGCACGGACGGCGTCGGCCTTTTCCTGGGGCAGCAGGCTGGCGCGTACGTCGCTGATGCCGGCCTGCCCGGCGAGACGGGCAGCGGCACGCGGGTTATCGCCGGTGAGCAAAACCGGCACGGATCCGGTCAGCGCCGTGATCGAGCTGACCGCGGAAGCAGCCGCGGAGCGAAGCTGGTCGGCGATACCCAGCACGCCAGCCGGGACGCCATCCACAAGGACTACGACGGCGGTCTGCCCAGCTTCTTCCAGGCTGGTCACGGTGGTCCCGGCCGGATGCTTGTCATCGGCCGCGGTCAGGAGATGGGCAGGGCTGCCGATCTGTACCAGCCGCCCAGCGACGCGGGCGCTGACTCCACGTCCTGGCTCGGACGTGAACTCGGCGGCGTGGCCCAGCCCCAGCCCGGCCTGGTGTGCGGCCGTGACCACGGCGCGGGCCAGAGGATGCTCTGATGGGTTCTCCGCGGTAGCGGCGAGGGCCAGCAGTTCCCTTCGGTCCAGGCCAGTGCCGGGCAGCAGGATGGTGTCGGCGAGATACGGGGTGCCGTGGGTGAGCGTGCCCGTCTTATCGAAAGCGACCTGCGTGGTCTGGCCGATTTGCTCCATCACCACGGCTGACTTCACGAGCACGCCGTGGCGTCCGGCATTGGCCATGGCGGCCAGCAGCGGCGGCATCGTGGCCAGGACCACGGCACAGGGCGAGGCGACGATCATGAAGGTCATCGCGCGCAGCAGCGTGGATTTCAGGTCCGCACCGAACGCCAGCGGGATCACGAACAGCCCTAGCGTGGCGATGACCATGCCGGCCGAGTAGCGCTGCTCGATCTTCTCGATGAACAGCTGGGTTCTGGCCTTGGTGGCCGACGCTGCTTCCACCATGGCCACGATGCGTGCGATCACGGTCTCGCCAGCGGGCCGGCTCACCCGGACCCGCAGTGCCCCGGTGCCGTTGGAGGTTCCGGCGAACACGTCATCGCCAAGGCTTTTAGCCACCGGGAGGCTTTCGCCGGTGATGGTGGCCTGGTCGACATCGCTGGCCCCGTCGACGACTTCGCCGTCAGCTCCGATCCGTTCTCCGGGCCGGACAAGAAATACGTCACCAACCTGCAAGCCTGCGGTCTCGACCTGCTCCTCGCCGGTGGCGGTGAGCCGGGTTGCGGTATCGGGAGCCAGATCAAGCAGGCCACGGACCGAATCAGCGGTGCGCTGGGTAGCGACTGCTTCCAGAGCCCCGGACGTCGCGAAGATGACAATCAGCAGGCCCCCGTCCAAAACCTGCCCGATCGCCGCGGCGCCGATAGCGGCCACCACCATCAGCAGGTCCACGTCCAGGGTTTTGCCCCGCAGTGCGCGCAGGCCCGCCCAGCCCGGCTCCCAGCCACCGGTGACATAACAGGCCAGGAACAACGTCCACGACAACCAGCCGGGCCCACCCGCGAAATGGACGGCCAGCCCGGCAGCGAACAAAGCCGTGGCCGTGGCCGCCCAGCGGACCTCGGGCAACGACCACGCCCGCGTACGGCGGGTCGCCGCCGGCGCTGCCTGCGCAGCGGCGGTCGCGGGTTCGGTCACGGTCGTGGTCACCGGAACTCCTTCAGCTGGTAGCGGCTCACCTCCACACCCTACAGGAACTAATGAAGAACTGTTCACATGTGCATACTGCTATGCTGCAGTCATGGGCCATGGAGTGAACGGCCGCGATACCCCACCCGCGGTGCTGGACGCCGGCACCGCCGCTTCGGTCGCCGCCACCTTGCAGGCCCTGGCCGCCCCGAGCAGGCTGCTGATCCTGGCCCGCCTCCGCAAGGGCCCCTGCCCGGTCACCGAGCTCGCCGAAGAGATCGGGATGGAGCAGTCGGCGGTCTCCCACCAGCTGCGCCTGCTGCGCAACCTCGGCCTGGTCACCGGCAAACGCTCCGGCAAGCACATCGTCTACGGCCTATATGACAACCACGTCGCCATGCTGCTCGACGAGGCCGTCTACCACAGCGAGCATCTGCGCCTCGGAGTCCGCGACACCCCGGCCATCGACGCCACCGGCTGACGAAAGGCCAATCGATACCGCTGCAGGCGACCCGCCGTGGTCGCCTGCGCAGCACCGATGGCCGCG
>CAXUJF010000703.1:0-3057 GCA_964250865.1 uncultured Streptosporangiaceae bacterium | reverse complement strand
CTGCTGCCGCAGCTGCTGACCCCGGCCGAGTGCGCCGAGCTGGCCTCGCGGTACGACTCCGGTGAGCCGGAGCTGTTCCGGGCCACCGTGGACATGGCCCGGCACCGGTTCGGGTCGGGCTCGTACAAGTACTTCGCCGCGCCCCTGCCCGAGCCGGTCGAACGGCTGCGGCAGGCGCTCTACCCCCGGCTGCGGCCCATCGCCCAGGACTGGTACGCCAAGCTGGGCCGGCCGGCGCAGTGGCCCGAGTCGCTGGACGAGTGGCTGGAGCAGTGTCACCGGGCCGGGCAGCGGCGGCCCACGCCATTGCTGCTGCGTTACGGCCCGGGCGACTGGAACGCGCTGCACCGCGACCTGTACGGCGACAAGGTGTTCCCGCTGCAGGTGGTGATCAACCTGAACGACCCGGGACGTGACCACACCGGCGGCGAGTTCCTGCTGCTGGAGCAGCGGCCGCGGGCGCAGTCACGTGGTTCGGCCCGGCTGGTGCCGCACGGCCACGGGCTGGTGTTCACCACCCGGGACCGCCCGGTGCGCTCGGCCCGGGGCTGGTCAGCGGCGCCGGTCCGGCACGGGGTCTCGGTCATCCGGTCGGGTCAGCGGCACACGCTGGGGCTGCTGTTTCATGACGCGGCCTAGTCTGGTTCCGGCTGCCGGGCCGGCTCGGCGCCGGCCAGGCGGTGCATCAGTTCCCCGGCCAGGCGGAGCAGTTCCTGCTCGGTCGAGGTGAGCTGGGCCGCCATGGCCTGGGCCAGCCAGCGGTCGCGGGCGTCCACGTCGCGGCGCAGAGCCTGCTGGCCGTCCGCGGTGATGGCCAGCAGGGCCCGGCGGCCATCGCCGGGGTGGGCCTGACGGGCGAGCAGGCCCCGGCCGGTCAGCGTGGCCAGCACCCGGGTCAGCGACTGGGGCTGAACCCGCTGCGCGGCGGCCAGCTGGCCCGGGGTCATCGGGCCGGTGTCGTTCAGCTCAGCCAGCACGGCCAGCTGCAACAGGGTCACATCGTGCCCGGGCCGTTCCAGCCGCAGGCGGCGCCCCAGGTGGATCACGCCCCGGCGAACCACGGTGGCCGCAGTCAGCGCATCTTCGTCGGTGGCGGTCGGCACGATTACCAAGCTAACACGTACCATCTCGTCGAATGCCAGGCCGGTGAGAGCTAGTTAAGTAGAGGCCTTGGACTCTCCGGGCTGATATTCAGTACGCTTGGCGTATGAATTTTGCGTTCTGGCGACGTGGGCGGCGTGCGGCCGAGCCTGCTGGGGACACTCCGCCGACGGCGGCCAGCCCGGGCGCGGGCGGTATTTCGCGGACCAGCCAGGCGGTGGCGCTGACCCGGGCCGCGCTGGAGCGGCCGCACAGTCCGGCGGGCGACCCGCAGGCCCAGGCCCGGCTGTGCCAGGGCATGCGGCCCGCGCCGATCGAGCGGTTGCGGCCGATGCTGGCCGCCCGCACCGGGTTCTTCGACCAGGCCGTGCTGACCGCGTTGGCCGCCGGGGTCGGTCAGGTGGTCATCTGCGGGGCGGGCTACGACGACCGGGCGCTGCGGTTCCGGACGCCGGGGGTGCGGTTCTTCGAGCTGGACCAGGGCCCGACCCAGGCCGATAAGGCCCGGCGCCTGCACGGCCTGGACACCGATCTGAGCGGGCTGACCCTGGCCACGGCCGACTTCCGGCACGGTGACGTGGCGGCGGTGCTGGCGGCGAGCGGGCACGACCGGGAGGTGGCGACGTTGTTCCTGTGCGAGGGACTGCTGGTCTACCTGGACGAGCTGACGCTGACCGGCCTGTTGTCCGGTCTCGCGTCCTGCGCCGCGCCGGGCAGCACGCTGGCCGCCAGCCTGGCCGTCCACGCCGAGGGACGCGCCACGGCCGAGGTCGTGGCCGCGGCCAACGCCCGCCGGCGGGCCGCCGAGGCCGAACCGTGGCGGACGATATTGCCCCGGGACGAGCAGATCGCCCTGCTGGCCCGCGCGGGCTGGCAGGTGGATCGAGTGTTTGACGCGGCGGAGCTGGAGGGGGGCGCACCGGCGGGGCGGACGCTTCTCGTTCAGGCCGGGCTGGCTGGAGGGTAGGCCGACGGGCTGACGCGAAGGTGGGCCAGCGGCCCGCGGGCACCGGCCCGCTGGATCAGGAGTTACCCAGGACGCCGAACTGGCTGGGGGCCAGGTAGGCCACCCTCAGCACCTGCTGGCCGCCGGACAGTGTAAGGAGCTGAGTACGCGCTGGACGAGGGCCAGGGCTACCGTCCATGCTGGTGCGCAGCGCCTGGACGTAGACCGGCACGCTCAGGCCGGCCGCGGGGTCGTTGGCGGCCAGGTCGGCGTAGCGCAGCGGCACGTCCGCGCTAGCCCCGGCACCGGCGTTGCCGAAGTCCACGATGTCGACCGGCTGGACCGCGGCCGCGGCGGCGATGGCTTCGAACAGCCGCCCGTCGACTTGGCCGGACTTCAGCTCCTGGGCCGCGGATCCAGTGACCGTGATCTTGGCCTGGGTCAGCGCGGCTTCGGACAAGGCCCGGACGGCCTCGTCCTCACGGGCCCGCCGCACGTACGCAGCGACACCGTGCGGCGCGACGATCCGGACGCTGATGGCCGAGCTCCCCGACCCGAACGTGGCCAGGGTGGCGGGCGCCCACGCGGTGACCAGGCTGCTGCCGAACAGCTGCAGCGCGGCCGGCGTCACGACCACCAGGCCGGAGGTTTTCAGCGCGGACACCGTACTGAGCTCGTGCACGTTCTTCGACGGGTAATGGTCAGCCACCAGTGTCGCGCACATGGCCGGATCGCACGAGATGACCGTCGCCGGATCGACCTGGCCGGTTACCCAGCTGGCGACCGTTCCCTGCCGCGCCGGACTTACCTGGACGACCCGGGCCGCCTTGCCCCCGGACGTGGCCACGATGGCACCTACAGCCCCGCAGGCGACCACGGCCAGCACGCCAGCCGCCAGCCCGACCTTCAGCCGGCGCCGCCTCCGTCCGCTCGGGGTGACTTCCGGGGTGGAGGCGGACCGCGGAGCGTGTGTGGCCGGCGGGTCGGATGCGGTGACCGAGGGCCCGGAC
>CAXUJF010000702.1:0-3059 GCA_964250865.1 uncultured Streptosporangiaceae bacterium | reverse complement strand
GGAGGCGGCCGGGGCGACCGGCCTGCCCCCGGGCGCCGGCTGAGCCAGCAGCCGAGGAGCCAGGAGCCGAGGAGCCAGGAGCCCAGGAGCCAGGAGCCCAGGAGCCGCAGCCCCGGGGCGGCCAGCCCACAGGCCCAGGGGCTACCAGCCCGCGGGCAGCGGCATCCCCTCGCTGTAGCCGGACGCGCCCTGCAGGCCGATCGTGGCCCGTTCGTACAGCTCGTCCAGGTTGCGGGCGCCCGCGTAGGTGCAGGCGCTGCGCAGCCCGGCCACGATCGAGTCGATCAGGTCCTCCACCCCCGGCCGCTGCGGCTCCAGGTACATCCGCGCGGTCGAGATGCCCTCCTCGAACAGCTCCTTACGGGCCCGCTCGAAGGGGGAGTCGCCGGCGCTACGGTGCCGGACGGCCCGGGCTGACGCCATGCCGAAGCTCTCCTTGTAGAGCCGTCCGTCAGCGTCGCGGAACGCGTCGCCGGGGGACTCGTAGGTGCCGGCGAACCAGGAGCCGATCATGACGCTGGACGCGCCGGCGGCCAGGGCCAGGGCCACGTCCCGCGGATGCCGGACGCCACCGTCGGCCCACACGTGCCGGCCCAGCCGGCGGCCCTCGGTGGCGCACTCCAGCACCGCGCTGAACTGCGGTCGGCCCACCCCGGTCATCATCCGGGTGGTGCACATCGCGCCGGGGCCCACCCCGACCTTGACGATGTCCGCGCCCGCCTCGATCAGATCGGTCACACCGGAGGCAGTGACCACGTTGCCCGCGGCCACCAGCGCGTCCGGGCAGGTCTCCCGGACCCGGCGCAGCGCGCTGATCATCTTGTCCTGGTGGCCGTGCGCGGTGTCGACCACGACCATGTCCGCGCCCGCGTCCAGCAGCAGCTTGGCCCGCGATCCCGGGTCGCCGTTCACGCCGATGGCGGCGGCCACCCGCAGCCGGCCGGTCCCGTCCGCGGCCGGCCGGTACATGGTCGCGCGCAGCGCCCCGGTCCGGGTCAAGATGCCGACGCAGCGCCCGGCCTCGTCCACTACCGGGGCCAGCCGGTGCCGGCCCTCGTGCAGCAGGTTGAACGCGTGCTCCGGGTCGGTGCCGGCCGGTATCGTCACCGGCTTGGCCGACATGACCTGGCGCAGCTGGGTGAACCGGTCCACGCCCTGGCAGTCGGCTTCGGTCACCACGCCGACGGGCTTGCCGTCCTCGACCACGATCACCGCGCCGTGCGCCCGCTTGGGCAGCAGGCTGAGCGCCTCCCCGGTGGTGTCCGACGGGCCCAGCGTGATCGGAGTGTCGTGCACCAGGTTGCGGGACTTGACCCAGGTCACGACGTTCGCCACCACGTCGACCGGGATGTCCTGCGGCAGTACGGCCAGGCCGCCCCGCCGGGCCACGGTCTCGGCCATCCGGCGCCCGGACACCGCGGTCATGTTCGCGGTCACCAGCGGGATCGTCGCCCCGCTGCCGTCGCTGGTGGCCAGGTCCACGTCGAGCCGGGACGCCACCGACGACCGGCCGGGCACCATGAATACGTCGTTATAGGTCAGGTCCTGTTGCGGGACCCCATTACTAAGAAATCGCACGCCCTAGAGTGTGCCCGCTGCGACCGGATGCTATCGCCGTACGCTGGATGGATGACTGCGCCGGGGCTCGCCCGCCAGCTGCTGCGGGCCCGCGACCTGGCCGATGCACGGTACGCGGAGCCCTTGACCGTGGCCGAGCTGGCCCGGCGGCTGGAGCGCGCGACGGCCCTGCTCCGGGTGACCGACTGGCTGGTGGCCGAGGTCTGCTTCGCGGTGGGAGCCGGCAGCCTCGGCTCGTTCACGACGAGCTTCACCCGCGTCTGCGGCTGCTCGCCGACGGCCTATCGGCGGTCCTGGCCCTCGGCCGCGCGGGCGGTGCGGATTCCCTCGTGCGTGGCCATGGTCTTCGCCCGGCCGCAGAACCGCACGTTTCGAGAAGACGGGACGGCGGCCCGTCCGTAGGGTTCTTCCCGTCAGCGCTTCACATCAGTTTTCGCAACAGTGCTTCGTGGCAGGGGAGAATCGATGATCAGGATCGCCAACACCCAGTTCTGGGTGCACGACCAGGATGTAGCCCTGGACTTCTACACCAAGACGCGGGGCTGGGAGGTGCGTCAGGTGCTGGAGTTCGACCCGACCCGGGCCAGCGCGCCCTAGCGCGGTCAGAACGTGGGGGAGGGGCCGAACGCGGCGAACATGATGTCGGCGATGCGGTTGGCCATCTCGTCGATGGGGAGCTTGACTTCGGCGCTCAGCAGGTAGTTGATGCGCTCCAGCATCATCAGGCAGGCAACCGCGGTCAGCTCGACGTGCTCGGGTTGCTGGCCCGCGCTGCGGGAGGCCACGGTCATGCCGGTGGTCATGGCCTCGGAGATGCTGAACAGCATCTGCAGGCCGTCGCCGTAGACCTCTTCGGGCACCAGGTCGGCCTGGCTCAGGATGCGGATCACGGTGGCGTGGGCCGCGTACACGTCGAAGAACGTCCGGACCCAGCGCCGCAGCACGGTGATGCCGGCCTGGTCCCGGGTCACGACCGGGAAATCGCCCGCCACCACTTCCATGTCACGCAGGGCGTCCTGGAGGAGGGCCTTAAACAGGTCCTCTTTGTTGGAAAAGTACAGATAGAAGGTGCCGTGCGAGATGCCGGCCCGGCGAACCACGTCGTCGACCCGGACGCCGTGGAAGCCGCGCTCCTCGAACTCGATCATGCCCGCGTCGAGGAGCCGCTTGACCGTGGCCCGGCCCTGAGCGCGAAGCTCACGGTCGCGGGCGGGCACGCCGCCCCCGTGCGACGGTGGTCGCGGGCGGGTCTCTTCTGTTCCAGGGACACCCGGGCCGTGGTTTCCCTCGTGGGTCATATAAAGAGACTAGCCTTCCGGTTCGCGGCCCGATGGCACTCAGGCCAGGTGCCGGTGATCAACCCGGGTCCACCTGCGGCGCTGCTACCCTTCCAGCGGTGAGGAGTCAGGCCGCCCGGGCCCGGGCGGCCGGCGTGCCCGCGGCGGCGAAAGCCCCCCCCGCGGCCGGCGGGCCCGCGGCGG
>CAXUJF010000701.1:287-3060 GCA_964250865.1 uncultured Streptosporangiaceae bacterium | reverse complement strand
CGATCGTGGCCCCGGTGACCGCCTCTGCGGCCCCATTCTTCCTGTGACATTTCGTTTCTCCTTGGTTGTTGATCTGTCGAGGCCAGACAGGAGGACCATCGCCCCCGTGGACGACCATCTAGATATCCCCATTACTGTCTAGCTAGCTCGACGATATATCGGAGAACTTCTTAATGCAAGTCGGGCGGCGGAAAATTTCTGAGGCAAACCGGCGGGGTGCGGCAAGATCTGCCCATGACCGAACTCACCGATTTTTCCAGCGCCTTCGCCTACGGCGACTCGCTCCTCGCCGGCGACCGGGTGCGGCTGCGCGGCGTGCGTGAGGACGACCTATCCGCGCTGGCCAGAGTTGAGATGGACGCCGGGATCCTGGTCACGCTGGCGGACCGGGTAGTTCCGCCGTCCGAGGCGGCGGCGAAGGAACGTATCGCCAAGTGGAGCGCGAACGAGGACGACCGCCTCGGCTTCGCCATCGAGACGCTCGACGAACCCAGCGCGCTGGTCGGCCACGTCAGCCTGTGGGGCTGGCAGACCAAGGACCGGTGCGCGACGATCGGCATCGCCTTCGGCCGCGAGCACCTCGGCCGGGGCTACGGCACCGACGCGATGCGCGTCATCGTCAGCTACGGCTTCCGCGAACTGGGCCTGCACCGCATCCAGCTCGGGGTGTCCCCGTTCAACCCGGCCGGGATCCGGGCCTACGAGAAGGCCGGGTTCGTCGAGGAGGGCCGCCGCCGCGAGGCCGTGTGGCACGACGGGCGCTGGTACGACGAGGTGCTGATGTCCGTACTCGAGCACGAGTGGGCGGCTGCCCGCCGCCAGAGCTAGCGGCCCCGCCCGGCCAGCGGCCGCCGGGGCTAGCGCGGGGCGGGAACGGCTACCGGTAGGTCGTAGACGCGGCGGATGCTCGAGCCCCGGCGAGCCAGGTCGGTCCCGTAGACGTGCATGGAGACCGCGATGCCGTCGCCCGAGTTGCGGACCCGGTGGATGTCACCGGGCGGGGCGAAGCCCGCGACGGTGCCGGGCGCGTTCTGGCGGCGGGTCACCGCGGTGAGCGAGCCGCCGTCCGGGCTGAGGGTGAAGATCTCCTCGTACTCGATGCCCGCCAGCACGCCGGTGACGCACCAGGAGACGTGATCGTGGATCGGGGTGACCTGGCCGGGCCGCCAGACCATGACCGCGATCGAGAACGAGCCGTCCGGCTCGACGTGCACCGGGTGGGTCTGGTAGCCCGCGGGATCGCCCGCGAGCTGGGCCGCGGTCAGGAGCTGACCGGGAGCAGGCAGGTGACGGGACAGCGCTTCGGCGACCCGGGCGGCCACGTCGGGCGCGGGCCCGCCCGCCTGGACCGCGGAACGAACCGCGGACGTGAGAACGGCGGGACATGTCGAACGAACGGTGGTGATGGGCACGGTCACCTCCCGGCATCGAAGTCCCCGGCGGCGTCGGCGGGCTTACCTCACCTGAATACCCGCGCACCACTCATTGCACTAATGCCAAGATCAGCAGTTACCGATAGGCCAGGTTGATAAGTGCCCAGCTATCAGTCGGCGACGGCGGTGTAGGCCACGACGCCGCGGCGGATAGCGTCGATGGCGGCGCGGGCCGTCTCGGACACGTGCTGGCTGGCCCGACCAGAACGGGGCGCGGCGGCGATCTGGTCGAGCAGGTCGATGAGCTGCTTGACCGCCCGGACGAAGTCGCCCGGGGTCAGGTCGGAATCGGACAGTACGTCTTCCAGGCGGGCCCCGCCGGCCCACTCGTAGGCCGAAGCGGCGAAACCCAGGTCGGGTTCGCGCAGGAACGAGACACCGTTCGCCTTCTCCAGCTCGTCCAGCTGGCCCCAGGCGCGGACCATGCGGTCGAGCACGTCGCGGACCTTGGGCGACGGCAGCCGGGGACGGGCCGCGTCTTCGGACTGCCGCGACTCGAACGACAGGGCCGACACGCAGGCGGTCAGCTCCTGGGTGTCCAGGCCGTCCCAGTACCCGCGGCGCAGGCACTCGGCCGCCAGCAGGTCCAGCTCGCTGTACAGCCCGCCCAGCATCCGGCCTTCGGAGGTCACGGCGTCGCCGGTCAGGTAGCCGAGTTCCTCCAGCACGGCGCATACCCGGTCGAAGGTGCGGGCGATGACGTGGGAGCGGCTGGCCACCTTGCGCTCCAGCGCCTCGGTCTCGCGCTTCAGCCGCTGGTACCGCTCGGCGTAGCGGGCGTGCTCCTCCCGGTCCGGGCAGCCGTGGCTCGGGTGCTGACGCAGCCGCCGCCGCAGCGACGCGATCTCGGACTGGCTGGCCGCCTGTCCTGCTGGCTGGCTCCGCTGGCCAGGCGGGCCGGGCCGGTCCTCGTCCCAGTCGGCCACTCGCCGCGGGCCGGCGATCTCCCGGCCGGCCAGCCGGTTCCGCATGGTGGCGGCCAGGTCCCGGCGATGCTGCGGGGACCGGACACTGAACGACCCCGGAATCTTGATCCGGTCGACCGCCTCCACCGGAACCGGGAAGTCAGCCAGCGAAAGCCGTTTGACCTGCCGGTTGGCGGTGAGCACGAGGGGCCCCTGCCCGGCCATGGCGGCCATCCGGGCGCGGTCAGCGCCGAACCCGCCGGCGGCCGGGGACGCCGGGCCCAGGTTCGGCCCGTGGCCGCGCGGACCCGGCTCGAGCACCACCGCCATCCCGGCCCGGCGGTCACCGGGGACCCGGATGATGTCACCGCGCTTGAGGGTCTCCAGTGACCGGGCCGCCTCGGCCCGCCGGGCGGGGGGCGGGGGGGGGGGCGG
>CAXUJF010000701.1:0-277 GCA_964250865.1 uncultured Streptosporangiaceae bacterium | reverse complement strand
CGCAGTCACCCTGATCGCAGGCCATTTTCTCGGCCAGCGCGGCCATCTGCTCGGTGTTCCGGCGGGTCTGCCGGGCCAGCCCGACCACCCCGCGGTCGGCCTGGAACTGGGCGAACGACGACTCCAGCAGGGTGGCGGCCTTGGCCCGGCCCACCCGGCCGGTCAGGTTGACGGCCATGTTGTAGGACGGCCGGAAGCTCGAGTTCAGCGGGTAGGTCCGGGTGCCGGCCAGGCCGGCCACCGCGTCCGGGTCGATGCCGGGCTGCCACAGCACCAC
>CAXUJF010000700.1:0-3060 GCA_964250865.1 uncultured Streptosporangiaceae bacterium | reverse complement strand
CTGCACCAGCGCCGACGTGGCCAGCTGCAGCCACGCCGTTGCCTCCCGCAGGTAGTCGGGCAGCTGTTCACCCTTGCTGGCAAACGTCCGCACATCCCCGCCGGCGCAGAAGTGCTTGCCCGCCCCGCTGAGCACCACCACCCGCACCCGCTCATCTCCGTGGCAGCGCACAATCACCCCGTGCAGCGCCTGCAGCAGCTCAACGTTCATCCCATTGGCCGCCTCCGGCCGGTTCAGCCGAATCCGCGCCACCCCCGTCTGGTCCAGCTCCAGCAGCACCGGCCCATCACCAATCAGTGCCTCACCCACGCTGACTCCCACCAATCAACCTCGACCCGCGGATCACGTCCTGACCGTACCCACCCCGTAAGCCACACCTGCCGGATTTTCGAATCCACGCTAAATTATCTCCCGAGGGACCGTCAACGAGACGGTCGAGGGGTGATCAGATGGATCTCGGTCTGGCCAACGCCCGGGTGCTGGTCACCGGCGGCGCGTCCAACATCGGCCGCGGCATCGTGCACGGCTTCGCCGCCGAAGGTGCCCGCCTGGTCATCGCCGACGTCGATGCCGAACAGGCGGCCAAGGTCCAGGTTGAAGCCCTCGAACGCGGCGCCGCCCAGGCCGAACTGGCCATCGGCGACCTCACCGAGGACGGCGCGGGGGAGCGAGCCGTGGCCCCTCTGCTGGACCGCTGGGGCGGCATCGACGTGCTGGTCAACAACGCGGGCTGGAGCGTCCCCGGCTTCCTGGCCGAGGACACCGACCGCGCCAAATGGCAGCGCACCGTCGAGATCAACTTTTTCACCGCCGTGGCCTGCACCCAAGCCGCGATCCCGCCCATGCGCGAGGCTGGCGCCGGTGCCATCGTGTTCATCGCCAGCGACGCGGCCTTCGGCCAGATCCGCCAGGGTATCTACGGCGCCACCAAGGCCGCGCTGATTGCGTTGGCCCGCACCGCCGCCCGCGAACACGGCCGCCACGGTATCCGCGCCAACGTCGTCTGCCCCGGGCTCGTCCTGCCCGACAGCCCCGACGCCGTCGGATCCGCCAGCCTCTGGGCCGTCGGCCAGGACGCGGTCTTCAACGACCAGCAGATCGACTACCTGAAGAAGGACATCCCCCTGCGCCGCCTGACCACCGCCGCTGACATCGCCAACACCGTCACCTGGATCGCCTCCGATCGCGCCGCCCGCCAGGTCACCGGCCAAGTCCTCTCCGTCAGTGGCGGCTACACCATGCCTTGATGCGTGGCGACCTATCGAACATACATCTGATATGACTCGCAATTCAACCGATCATTCGATATTATGTTCATATAGTGGCATCCAGGTGTGTCGGCGGTGACGGATGACGGCGGGACCGGTTTATGGCGCGTCTGAGTATCCCGACATGCCTATCGAAGAGCTCATTGCCGCGGTGGACGCCGAGCGGCATGAGCGTGCCCTGAATGCCGAGGATGAGGTCCTGGCCGCAGGTTTTCGGCCTCGCCCGGGCACGGCCACGTCAACCTCAGGGTCCGGCTTCGAATCGGGTGGGGTGCTCGACACGTGCGAGCCCAGTGCGTCGCTGGCCGGGCTGACCGACGCGGTCACTCGCGACGATCGCTTGGCCGAGCTCGCCGACGATGAGCTGATCGGGGTCATCCGGGCTTGGAGCCGGATCGAATCTTGGAGCTGCGGGGGCCTGATGATGGCCATCGCCGAGCTGGCCCGCCGCCGCCCGGCTGAGCGGACGCTTCCCGCTCCGCCCGGAGGATTCCCGGCCCAACTGAGCGAGTTCATCAGCGACGAAGTATCGGCCGCCCTGACTCTGTCCGCCCGCACGGCCGACACCTACCTGGATCTGGCTCTCGACCTCGCCATCCGGCTGCCGGACACTGCGCGGGCCCTGCGCGCCGGCGTGATCAATCACCCCAAGGCCCGGCTTATAGCGGAGTCCACTCGGATCCTGACCGACGCCGACGCCCGCGCGGTGGAAGCCCGGATTCTGCCCATGGCCGGACGGCAAACCCTGGGCCGGTTGCGCGCCGCCGTGAACCGGGCCGTGCTGGCCGTCGACCCTACCGCTGCCACCAGGCGCCGCGAGGAAGCCCAGAAGGACCCCCGGGTGCGCCGCTGGCAAGAGGACGCCGGGACCGCGGCCCTGGCCGGATTCGGCCTGCCACCCGCCGACGTGCTGGAAGCAGACCAGCGCATCACCGCCCGCGCCCTCGCCCTGCGTGAGGCCGGCCTGACCGGTTCCCTGGAAGAGCTACGCGCCCGCGCCTACCTAGACACCCTCCTCGGCCAAGACTCCACTCCGAGCCAAACTTCGGCCCCCGGCCAGGACCCCATTCCCGACCATGATTCCCGCCCAGGCCGCTGCCCTGATCGCGGCGACACCACGCCGCCTTCTGAGGCCCCCGCAGAGCGGCCGCGCCCTGGTCAGCGGCGGCTGGCTACGCGGCTCAACCTGACCGTCTCCCTGACCACGCTGCTCGGCTTGGCCAATGAACCGGGGAGCATGGCCGGCTTCGGGCCGCTGGATCCATCGCTCACCCGGGAGCTGGCCGCGCTCGCCGCGAACCACCTGGCGTCCCGTTCCTGCATTACCGTCACCGATGAGGCCGGGCGACCCGTCGGCCACGGGTGTGCGCGTGGCTCGCTCCCGGTCCCGGGTCAATTCGTCAGCCCGGGCCAGCCGCCGCCACCTCGCCGAAGGCCTGGCTCGTTCACGGTGACCATCCACCCGCTGGCTCAGGGCACCTGCGACCATCGCTACCAGGAGCCGGGTTACCAACCCAGCCGGCGCCTGCGGCACCTGGTTGAAGCCCGCACCACCACGTGCTGCGCTCCCGGCTGCCGACGCCCCGCGGCGCAATGCGACCTCGACCACACGATTCCGTATGACCAGGGCGGCCGCACCTGCGAATGCGACCTGGCCCCCCTATGCCGCCACCACCACCGCTGTAAACAGTCCGAAGGCTGGTGCCTCGAACAACCTCAACCCGGCATCCTCCGCTGGACCACCCCCGCGGGGCGCCAGTACCTGATCCAGCCCGATGCCTCTCCCTAGGAG
>CAXUJF010000699.1:592-3066 GCA_964250865.1 uncultured Streptosporangiaceae bacterium | reverse complement strand
GCCCGGCGCGGCCTCGAGCGCGGCATGAACCAGCTCGCCGACGCCGTGAAGGTAACCCTCGGCCCCAAGGGCCGGAACGTGGTACTCGAGAAGAAGTGGGGAGCCCCCACGATCACCAACGATGGCGTGTCCATCGCTAAGGAGATCGAGCTCGAGGACCCGTGGGAAAAGATCGGCGCGGAGCTCGTCAAGGAAGTTGCGAAGAAGACTGACGACGTTGCGGGTGACGGCACCACCACCGCCACCGTGCTCGCTCAGGCACTCGTGCGCGAGGGCCTGCGTAACGTCGCCGCCGGCGCCAACCCGATGTCGCTCAAGCGCGGCATCGACGCGGCGGTCGAGCGGGTGAGTGAGGAACTGTCCAAGGCGGCCAAGGACGTGGAGACGAAGGAGCAGATCGCTTCTACCGCCTCCATCTCCGCGGGCGACCCGGCGATCGGCGAGATGATCGCCGAGGCCATGGACAAGGTGGGCAAGGAAGGCGTCATCACCGTCGAGGAGAGCAACACCTTCGGGCTCGAGCTTGAGCTGACCGAGGGCATGCGCTTCGACAAGGGCTACATCGCGCCTTACTTCGTCACCGACCCGGAGCGCCTCGAGGCCGTCCTGGACGACCCGTACATCCTCGTGGTCAACTCCAAGGTCTCGGCCAACAAGGACATGCTGCCGCTGCTGGACAAGGTGGTGCAGTCGGGCAAGCCGCTGGTCATCATCGCGGAGGACGTGGAGGGCGAAGCCCTCGCCACGCTCATCGTGAACAAGATGCGCGGCCTGTTCAAGTCCGTCGCGGTGAAGGCCCCCGGTTTCGGTGACCGCCGCAAGGCCATGCTGGGTGACATTGCCATCCTGACCGGCGCTCAGGTCATCAGCGAGGAGCTGGGCCTGAAGCTGGAGAACGCGGACCTGGACGTGCTGGGCCGCTCGCGCAAGGTGGTGGTCACCAAGGACGAGACGACGATCGTCGACGGTGCCGGTGACGCGGACCAGATTTCTGGCCGGGTCAACCAGATCCGTACCGAGATCGAGAACACCGACTCGGACTACGACCGCGAGAAGCTGCAGGAGCGGCTGGCCAAGCTGGCTGGCGGCGTGGCCGTCATCAAGGCCGGCGCGGCGACCGAGGTCGAGCTCAAGGAGCGCAAGCACCGTATCGAGGACGCCGTGCGTAACGCTAAGGCGGCCGTCGAGGAGGGCATCGTGCCCGGCGGTGGTGTCGCGCTGATCCAGGCCGGCAACAGCGCGTTCGCCAAGCTGGAGCTGGTGGGCGACGAGGCCACCGGTGCGGCGATCGTTCGCCGTGCCCTGGAGGAGCCGCTCAAGCAGATCGCGGTGAACGCCGGCCTCGAGGGCGGCGTTGTGGTGGAGAAGGTCAAGAACCTGCCTTCGGGCCAGGGTCTGAACGCCGCCACCGGTGAGTACGTGGACATGCTGAAGACCGGGATCAATGACCCCACCAAGGTCACCCGTTCGGCGCTGCAGAACGCATCGTCGATCGCCGGCCTGTTCCTTACCACCGAGGCCGTCATCGCTGAAAAGCCGGAGAAGGCACAGGCTCCCGCTGCCCCCGGCGGCGGAGAGATGGACTTCTAGTCCAGCCCTGCTGCGAACTGACAAGGGCCCGGGGGTTTCCCCCGGGCCCTTGCTTCTGGCTCATAGCACCGCTTGGTCGGCGGGGACGGCTTGTCCGCGTTCGGCGAAAGCGAATCGGCGTCCGGCCCGACGCGGTCCGGTCTGCGTGGCGGCTAGCCTAGAAGTACCCGTAGCATCGGCTCGGTCACGATTTTTTCTGTTTGTCGGCTTTCTATACCCGTGAGGTCTGGCGTGCCTACCGGCAAGGTCAAGTGGTACGACTCCGAGAAGGGGTTCGGCTTCCTCGCCCGCGATGATGGCGGCGAGGTCTTCGTGCATTCTTCCGCGCTGCCCAGCGGGACCGAATCGCTGCGTCCCGGCCAGCGGGTGGAGTTCGGGATTGCCGAGGGCCGTAAGGGCGCCCAGGCTCTTCAGGTCCGGCTGCTCGAGCCCCCGCCCACCGTGGTGCCCAAGGTGGCCCGCAAGAAGCCGGACGAGATGGTCCTGATCATCGAGGATCTGATCAAGCTGCTCGACGGGGTCTCGAACACCTACCGCCGCGGCAAGCACCCGGACGGCAAGGACGCGAAGAAGATCGGCGCCGTCCTCCGCGCCGTCGCCGACGACGTCGAAGCCGGCTAGCCCGCTCCTACTCTCAGGCTCGTACGGTCATGATGCGATGATTAGTTTAAGTAGTCATTGCTGTTCTAAGGTCTACGACCGGCACCGAGCCCGGCGCGCCGCTGCGTGACCCATATCCGTGGCTGCGGGCCACGCTGCGCCAGGACGGGCTGACACGCGGCTGAGGCTGGCGGTCAGCTTGCCTGCGCCTGCGGGACGGCTTGGGAGCGGGCGGGCTGCAGGCGGCGCCGGCGGGACGACAGGATGAGCAGGACGGCCGCGGC
>CAXUJF010000699.1:0-582 GCA_964250865.1 uncultured Streptosporangiaceae bacterium | reverse complement strand
GGGGTGGGGCGGGGGCGGGCTGCTGGGGGGGCGGGGGGCACGACCGTAGCCCCCGCAGGGCCGGGGCCGCGCGGCCGGCCGCGGCGACCCACAGGCCGATCGGCCCGCTGTTGGTCATCGAGATCAGCACCCCGGCCAGGCCGCCGGCCACCCAGGACACCTGGTGGACGGTTTCGGATACGGCGAAGGCCGAGGTGCGGACGTCCTCGGGGATCTCCCGCTGCACGGTGGAGTCCAGCGCCAGCTTGGCCAGCACGGTGCCCACCGACGCCACGAACGCGACGGCCAGCGCGGTGCCGAGGCCGAACATGGCCGCGCAGACCGCGGACACCGCGATCGACACCACCAGCACGCCGAACGCCATCGACTGCGGGACCCGGGACCGGAGCAGCGCGCCGGCCGCCGTGCCGATCAGGCCGCCCGCGGCCGCGGCCAGCACCAGCGTGCCCAGGGCCAGGTTCTGCGAGAAGCCGTGGAAGTGCGAGCTGCGCAGCAGGAACGCCAGGAAGAACACCATGAACCCGGCGAACGCGCGGACTGCGGCGTTGGCCCACATGGCCTGGCCCACCACGGGGCCCAGCG
>CAXUJF010000698.1:2311-3069 GCA_964250865.1 uncultured Streptosporangiaceae bacterium | reverse complement strand
CGCCTAGATCGCCCGCCTGTTCCGGCGCGCCCGTCCCGGGCCGGCGCCGGCCGAGACCGGCCCGCCGGGGCCAACCGGCACCAGCGGCGCCACCAGTCCGGAGGCGGCCCAGCCGTTCGGCCTGACCGCGCGCGAGCTGGAGGTCCTGCAGCTGGTCGCGGCCGGGCGCAGCAACCGCGAGATCGCGGCCGAGCTGTTCATCTCGGCCAAGACGGCCAGCGTGCACGTGTCCAACATCTTGAGCAAGCTCAGCGTGGCCAGCCGGGGCGAGGCCGCCGCCACCGCCTACCAGTACGGCCTGGCCGGCGCCCGGCCCGAGCCCCAGGCCACCTCGGCCTGACCCGGGCTTCGGGCGGGTCAGCCGTTGCCGTTGCCGTTGTCGACGGACTGGATCTCGTTTACGGTGACGGCGCGCGTCCGGTCAATCCCGGCCGGGACGGGACGGCTTACGGGTCGCTGCGGCCCGCGCCGCCTGCTGCTGCCGGGCCACCCGCGCCTGCGCCACCGCGCGGTTCCGGAGCTGGACCGAGAAGTAGAAGCTAGCCATCCCGCCCAGCAGCATCAGGACCAGCAGCACGATGCCGATGACCCGGGCGTGCAGGGCGAACGCCACCACCGCGCCGACCAGCATGACGAACGCGGCTCCCAGCGCGAGCTGGCTCCGCCGGTATAGGCCGGCGACCTGGTCGCCGGCCGCCCCGGCCTGGCCCCCCGCCCCGCCCGGGGGGGGGGTGGAGAGGGCCCCCCGGGGAGCAGCC
>CAXUJF010000698.1:0-2301 GCA_964250865.1 uncultured Streptosporangiaceae bacterium | reverse complement strand
GCCCCGGCTCCGCGCCGGGGCGGATGGTCAGTCGTCCCACGGTTCCCTCTCCTGGGCCCGTTGCCGCTGTCCGGCCCGGGCGGTGGCCTTGAGGCGGCCCGTCTCCCGGGCCATGAGGGCGAAGTAGACCACACCAAACGCCACCATGGCCACCAGGAACAGCGCGCCGACGACGACCGGGGCGTTGAGCCCGAACGATGCGATCGCCGCGGCCAGCATGACGAAGGCCAGCCCGATGGCGACGTAGGCGCTGCGGAGGTTCATCGCGGCTCGATCGAGATCGCCTGGATCAGCTCGTCGATGGCCGGCATCGCCGCCTGCGGGCGCCCCAGGTCGCCGCAGGCGGTGAACACGCGCAGGTCGGTCTCGAGCTCCTCCACCCGCCAGGCGTAGTTGACCACCGCGGTCAGGTCCGATCCTTTCTCGTACCGCTGCAGGTACTGGGACTTCAGCCCGGTACCGGGCTTCTCGGTCGTCACCGGCTCGACTAGCGGCGTCTCCACCGCCTCGGGCTCGTCGGCGCGTACCAGCATGCGGAGCTGGCTGTCGCGGTCATTGACCGCCTGCCACACGGCCAGCATGACCGGCAACGGCATCACGTCGACGTTGGGCAGGTGGATCAGGGCGGTGCGGAACGTGAACATCATCGCGTCGAACAACTGCACCAGCATCCGGGCGACCTGGTCATCCGGGTCACCCGCGCCCAGCACCAGCGTGTAGCCGGCTGGCCCGGCTACCACGAGCCGGCGATCGCGAGTGGGCTACCACGAGCCGGAGGCGAGGCTGAACGACGGGATCCGGGGGCGTCCCGGTGACCAGATGGGCCAGCTCGTCCTGGCTTTCCTGGTCTTCCTGGTCTGGCGCCGGATCGGGCGCGGCCGGGTGCGGGGTTCCGCCCAGCCGCGCCACGGCCAGCTCCTCGCCCTGGGCCAGGTGCACCACGACGTCGCGGACGGTCCACCCTGGCGCCAGGGACGGAGTGGCCCACTGCGCGCCGCTCAGCCCGGCCAGGATGTCAGCCAGCCGGTCCTGTTCTGCCTCGAGGTCGTCGAACACGGTCATTGCGAGGACTATGCCACTGCGCCCGGGCGGTCAGAACTCGAGGATGAGGCGGCCGCGGGTACCGCCCGCTTCCAGGATGCGGTGGGCTTCCGCGGCCTGGGCGGCCGGGAAAACCTGGGCCACGCGCAGGGTGACCTGGCCTTGTTCGGCCTGCAGGCGGAGACGGTCGAGCATGGTCTGCTCGCGGGCGTAGTTGCGGACGAACACCGGGTGGAAGGTGATGGCGCGCTCGTCGGCGTCCGGGCCCTGGTAGCCGCGGACGGTGGCGATCCTGCCCCCGTCGCGGACGGCGGGCAGCGCGTGCTCGTCCAGCAGCGCGCCATCGACCAGGCCGTCGGCGCCCTCCGGGAACACCGCGCGGACGCGGGCGCCGAAGTCGTCGCCGCGGGGCACGACCACATCGGCCCCGAGCGAGGTGACCAGCTTCTCGTCCGCGGGCGAGGCGTCGGCCACAACCCGCAAGCCGTCGGCCTTGGCCAGCTCGACCGCGAAACCGCCCACGGCGCCGGCCGCGCCGGTCACGGCCAAGAGCTGGCCGGGCTGCAACTCCAGCGCGTCCAGGGCGGCGCGGACCGTGACCGCGTTCATCAGCAGGCTGGCCGCTTCGGCGTGGCTGGCCCCCTGGGGGGCGCGGACCACCGATTCGGCCGGGACCACAATCTGCTCGGCGTAGGCGCCGTGCGCCCCGGCCGGCAGCACCAGGGCCATCACCGGGTCGCCGACCTGCAGGCTGGTCTCGACGTCCGGGCCGATCTGGTCCAGCACCCCGGCCGCGTCCATCCCCAGCACGAACGGCGGCGGCACGTCCCGCAGCGCCTCGGCCCGGCTACCGTCCCGCAGCAGCGTGTCGGTCGGGTTGACCGCCGCCGCGTAGACCCGGATACGAACCTGGCCCGGCCCGGCCTCCGGGGTCGGCAGGTCCAGCACCTGCAGTACGTCCGGCCCGCCCCACTCGGTGACTCCCACAGCTCTCATGTCCAACGCTTACCACGAGGTCACGAGGTGGTTCAGGCCGGGCGGGAGTGGGCACGAAGTGCTGAGCATGCTGTGGCTCGTGGGACGGCAGGAGCAGAGGCGTCCGGGCGTCGCCTCGCCTGGCCGCGTCGGGCAGCCGGTACGTTGGCGTCATCGGTCCGGCTACCACCGGTACGTTGGCGCCATCGACCAGGTTGATGGCCAGCGACGGCCTTGGGGGGCAGCGAGCTTCTCGGGTCGGCGTGACACCGGAACGGGGTGGGG
>CAXUJF010000697.1:443-3072 GCA_964250865.1 uncultured Streptosporangiaceae bacterium | reverse complement strand
CCCGATGGCCGGGCTGGGCGCCCGGGCCAGCCTGGACGAGCGGGCCCTCGGCCGCACGGGCCGTCTGGAGCCCCAGCACGGCCCCGGAGGCCGGTCCCGGCTGGACGCCCAGCCCCGGGTCGGTGTCCCGGCGCGCCATCGAAGCTCTGCCCCGTTCTAATGCTTTATTAAAGAAAATCTAGAAACACCTAGAGGAGCCAAGAAGAGGCCGGCTCAGACCGGCTGGGCGCGCAGGAACTTCCCGAAGTGCGGCACGGTGAACGCGATCACGCCGCGCTCAGAGCTGTAGATCAGGCCCTTCTTGATCAGGCCGTCGCGGGCGGGCGACAAGCTGGACGGCTTGCGGCCCAGCTCGTCGGCCACCGCCGAGGTGGGCACCGGATCATCGCCCAGCGAGGCCATGGCCCGCATGTACTCCCGTTCGGCCGGGGTGGCACGCTCGTAGCGGCTGCCGAAGAAGCCCACCGCGAGCTCACCCTCAGCCTCCGGCGCGGCCACCCGGACGTCGTTGGCCGTGACCGGGCTGCCGGTGGCCACGTCCCAGGTCACCTTGCCGTAGGCCTGCACGAAGTAGGGATAGCCGTCCGCCGCCGCGTACAGCGCGTCCAGCGCGCCCGGCTCGAACGTGACCTCCTCCCGCTCGGCCGGCGCGAGCAGGGCCAGGTCGGCGGCGGTCCGCTCCAGCCGGTCGATGCGGACGTAGCGGAACAGCCGCTCCGAGTAGCTCTTGCTGGCCGACAGCACCGACGGCAGGTGCGGCAGCCCGGCGCCGACCACGATGAGCGGGCCGCCGTTCTGCGACAGCTCGTGGCACGCCGCACACAGGGCCGAGATGTCGGGTGCGGGCACGTCCTGCATCTCATCGATGAACAGCGCGATGCCCACGCTCAGGTCGGCCGCCACCGGGGCGGCGTCGCACAACAGCTCGGTCCGGTCGATCTCCAGGGCCCCGGCGTCGGCCCGGCCCCGCGCGGCCGGGACGTCGATGCCGAACTGGGTGGTGACCGAGCTGCCCTTCGGGGCCTGCGTGTCGCGCAGCGCGAACGCCTTGAGCACGGACAGGAAGTACTCGATCCGGTCCGGCGCGCGATGCCGGGGAGCCAGTTCCCGCACCGCCATGTGCAGGGCCGCGGCCACCGGGCGCCGGATCGACTGCTCGGGCCGGGCCTCAATCTTCCCGGTCCCCCACAGCCGCTGCATGGCCATCGAGCGGAACGTGTTCAGCAGCACGGTCTTGCCCACGCCACGCAGGCCGGTGAGCACCATGCTGCGTTCGGGGCGGCCGCGGGCGACGCGCTCCAGCACCACCTCGAACTGGCTGATTTCGCGATCGCGCCCGGCAAGCTCGGGGGGCCGCTGGCCCGCCCCAGGGGCGTAGGGATTCCGTACCGGGTCCACGCATCGGACTCTATGACGCGGTCTAGTGCAATCCTTAGATTTTCGTAGACAGCGCTACCGGCGTGTCGCGCATACCGCCCGAGTCGGGCGGGTGGCCGGACCGGGCCCGGGTCAGGACGGCGGCTGGTGGCCGCCCTGGTTGATGCGGGCCAAAAAGGCGTTGTAGGCGGCCAGCTGGTCCTCGTCCTCATCGATGTCGGACGGGGGCCGGGTGGTCCTGGCTCCGGGCGCAGTGGCCGTGACGGCCTGGTGCGATGCCGTGAGCTGCTCCAGATTGACCCGGCGCGCGGTCTCCAGCCAGCCCCGGCTGTCCACGCTCTGGCTCTGCCGGGTCCAGGCCAGGAAGGTGAACATGATCAGCACGAACATGATGGCCGAGCCGCCGACCCACATCACCGCCCCGCCGATGTGCACGTCGTCCAGCGGGCTCGGGCCCCAGGTCCGGCTGCGCATGCCCGAGGTGACCAGGAACGGGTCGCTGGAGTAGGAACCGAGCGCCACCCCGGTGAAGGCGTCCACCGGCATGGCGATGAACAGGAAGATCAGCCTGATCGGGTAGGACAGCCGCCAGCGGATCGGCTCGCTGCCGATCAGCGGCAGCAGGTACAGGTAACCGACCACCAGGTACAGGCCGTGCTCGGCGTTGTGCACTCCTCCGTGGGTCAGCACCAGGTTCATGAACCCGGTCAGGTGGGTGCCGATGATCGTGGCCGTGTAGGCCGCGATCCCGAAGCCGGGGAACGTCAGCGCGGCGGCGACGCGGGACCGGACGACCCGTATACCCCACGTGTGCAGCGGGTTCCGGCTGGCATGCAGCAGCAGGGTGACCGGCCGCCCGGCGACCAGCAGCGCGGGCGCGACCATGATCAGCAGCAGATGCTGGATCATGTGGTCCCAGAACAGCACGTCGTCGTAGGTCCCGATGCCGCTCTCGGTGGCCAGCACGATGATCAGCAAGCCACCCAGGAACACCCCGGTGCGCCACTTGGGCCACGGCCGGGCCGGGTGACGACGGGCCACCCGGACCACGCCCCACAGGTAGGCCGCGGCCACCAGGACCACCGCCACCGTGACGACCGGGGCCCACTGCCACCGGCCGAGCGCCTCGGAGACACCGAACGGCGGGAGCACGTCGCTTCCCATACCGGCGAGACTACTCGCCGGTCCGGAGTTGGGCGTCCGGGCCCGGTCCCGGGGCCGGGGGGGCCGGGCCCGGGCGCCGGGGGGGTGG
>CAXUJF010000697.1:0-433 GCA_964250865.1 uncultured Streptosporangiaceae bacterium | reverse complement strand
AACATGCAGAACTTCGACCTTCTCAAGGAGGTCGGCCGGACCCGGACGCCGGTCAGTTGCTGGTGGGGAAGCTGGCCGTGGCCACGACCGTCCCGTTCATCGTCGTCAGCCGGGCCCCGGTGACCTGGCTGGCCGCGATCGGGTCCGGGCTGCCCCAGGCTCCGTAGCCGCCCTCCAGCCGGAACGAGCCGATCTTGATGGTGCCGCCACCGCGCGTCTCCAGCTCGCAGATGACGCTGTCGTTGCTGCTGCCGTGGGTGTCGACGGCCATGTACAGCCAGCGCGGGCTGCCGTCGTAGAGGTAGACCTTTCCCTCGTTCTGGTGCGCGGCGGTGAGCAGCGCGGCCTCCCGCAACGGCGCCTCGGCGCTGGTGCCACGAGCACCACCACCCGACGGGGCCACCGCCAGCCTGGGTGGCGAGCCGGGGCCGAA
>CAXUJF010000696.1:0-3079 GCA_964250865.1 uncultured Streptosporangiaceae bacterium | reverse complement strand
GCGCTGCTCGGCATCGGCGGGGCCGACGCCACCTTCCCGTTCGCTCCGTTCGACGTGGTGGCGCGCGAGCTGACCATCGTGGGGGTGAACTCGGTCCGGCACACGTTCGGGCGGGCCGCGGCCCTGCTCGCGGCGGGCACGATCCCGGCGGCCCGGCTGCACGGCCCGCCGTTGCCGCTGGCCGATACGGCGGCGGCCATCGAAGCGACCCCGCCCGGCGCCGGGCTCAAGACCAGAGTTCAGGTGGGAAACCCGTGAAGGCCGTCCGCTACGCCGAACCGGAACATTGGCAGCTGGCTGACCTGCTCGACCCGGAACCGGGTCCGGGCGAGGTCCGGATCCGGGTGCGCGCCACCGGGGTCTGCGGCACCGACGTGCACCTGCACCACGGTGAGTTCGGCCATGTCTACCCGCTGGTGCCCGGGCACGAGGTGGTCGGCGAGGTGGACATGACCGGGGCGGGCGCCGGCGACAGCTCCGGTAGCGGGCTGGCGGCCGGGGACCTGGTGGCGGTGGACAACATGGTCTCCTGCGGCACCTGCGCCATGTGCCGGCAGGCGCGGCCCGCGTTCTGCGCCTCGCTGCGGGCCATGGGCGTGTTCGAGGACGGGGGCTTCGCCGAGTACCTCGTCGTCCCGGCGGTCAACTGCCATCCCGCGGGTGACCTGGGCCCGGATGTCGCGGTGCTGGCCGAGCCGACGGCCTGCGCCCTGCACGGTATCGACGTGCTCGCGCCCCGGCCGGGCTGCGACGCGCTGATCTTCGGGGCGGGCCCGACCGGGCTCATCCTGGCTCAGCTGCTCCGGGCCGCGGGCGCCGCCCGGGTGACGGTGGCCGCGCCGACCGCGGCCAAGCTGGAGCTGGCGGCGGGCTGGGGCGCCGAGACCGTGCTGGCCTCGCGGGCCGCGCCCGAGCAGACCGCGCGGCAGCTGCGCGGCCTGGCCCCGGACGGGTTCGACGTGGTGATCGACGCCACCGGCGTCCCGGCCGTGCTGGAGCAGTGCCCGCCGCTGACCGCCGTCGGCGGGACCGTGCTGGTCTACGGGGTCACCCCGGAGCAGGCGGTGTGGCCGGTCAGCCCGTACGACGTGTTCCGCCGCGAGCTCACGATCAAGGGCTCTTTCTCCCAGGCGTTCAGCTTCGACCGGGCGCTGCGGATGCTCCGGGCCGGGCGGGTCGAGACCGACGGGATGATCACGCACCGGTTCGGCCTGGCCGGTTACGGCGACGCGCTGGCCGCGGTGTCCGGCGACACCAGCTGCCTCAAGGCCATCATCGAGCCCTGAAGGTGACAGTGAGCTGGTAGGCGGTTGGCGCTCAGGGGTCAGGGATCAGCTCGGGGACGGCGGCGCGGGCCAGCGGCCGCAGGGCCGCCGCCTCGGCTTCGGGCACGCTCCGGTAGGGCCAGCGGACCCGGGTGCCGACGCGGGCCCAGCCGCCGATGTGGGCCAGCGTCTTGTCCAGGGCGCCGTTGCTGTAGCCGCGCTGCTGGAGCGGGGTGATGTACTCGGCCAGGAAGTCCTGGAGCCGGCCCTCCACCGCCGCGGCGCGGGCCGGTTCGAAGCGCATCATCGCCTGCCACGCGACCGCGCCGGCCGGGCTCAGGCAGGCCACGTTGGAGTAGGAGCCGGCCGCGCCCTGGACCAGGCCCGAGGCCAGCGTGTGGCCCGCGACGAAGACGGCCAGCTGGCCGGTCACGGGGCGCATGGCCCGATACCAGGCGGCGTCCCCGCCGGCCACCTTGATCCCGATGAGCTGAGGCACCTCGGCCGCGGCGCGCAGCAGGGTGGCCACGTCCAGCTGGGTCTTGGCGTGCGGCGGGTTGTACAGGACGAGCGGGATGTCCCCGGCCATGGCGGCCATACCGGCCAGAGCCGCGATGGCCTCGTCGGGCTGGGTGGGCACCCAGTCGGGCAGGATGACCTGGATGGCATCGGGCCCGAGCTGGGCTGCCCGGCGGATCCGGTCCAGGCTGAGCCGGGCGCTCATGTGGCCCGCCCCGAGCTGGAAGGGCACCCGGTTCGCGGTCGCGTGCCGGGCCACGATGCCGCTGACCAGGTCGTATTCGTCCTCGCTGAGCTCATGGAATTCACCGGCCGTGCCGTGGGCGTAGATGCCGTCCAGGCCGGCCGAGGTCAGCCCGTCCAGCTCGTGCTGCAACCGGGCCACGTCGATCCGGTCCGAGTCGTCCAGCGGCAGCAGGACGGTCCCCCAGGTACCGCGCAGCGACGTCCGGTCCAGCCTGATCATGGTCGCGGGCCGTCTACTCGGCGCGGGGGGCGGGCCGGGGCACGGCCAGCGGGTCGGTGACCGCGTAGATCGAGGCCAGCACGCCCGGGCTGACCGGGATGCCGTCGCGCAGCCGTTCGTCCTTGGTCCGGGCCTCGACCTCGCCCGGCAGCAGGACGGGGCCGGGGGCGGCCCCGCGGCCCGCGGTGACCAGTTGCTCGCGGAACTGCTCGGCGCCCTCGGCGTAGTAGTCGGCGGCGGCGAACGCCCCGACCCGCAGGGCGATCATGACCGTGCCGTTGCCGCCGGCGAAGTCCGGGCTGGGGGCCGGGTTCATCCCGGTGAGCAGGCCGGCGAGCAGGTCGATCATGACGCTGAGGCCGGAGCCCTTGTGCCCGCCGAACGGCAGCAGAGCCCCGCCCGCGTAAAAGTCGTCGGCGTTGGTGGACGGGCGGCCCTCGGCGTCGACGATGAGCCCCTCGGCGATCGGCCGGCCGTCGGCCGCAGCCAACTTCAGCTTGCCCTCGGCCACCCCCGCGGTCGAGAAGTCGACCACCAGCGGGCCCGCCGGACCGCCCGGGGCAGCCCAGGCGAACGGGTTGGTGCCCAGGGCCCGCCCGGCCCCGCCGAACGGGGCTACCACCGGTCCGCCGTTCCCGAACGACAGGCCGACCAGGCCCCGGTCGGCCAGCGTGGCCACATACTCGCCGAGCCGGCCGATGTGGTTGCAGTCGCGGATGGTCACGGCGCCGGCGCCGTTGGTGCCGGCGGTCTCGGCCAGGACGTGGGCCGCCCCCGCGGGGGGGGGCCGGGCCGCAAACCCCGGGCCCGCCGTGCACCCCGGGGGGGG
>CAXUJF010000695.1:0-3082 GCA_964250865.1 uncultured Streptosporangiaceae bacterium | reverse complement strand
GGAGACGACAATGCGGGGCGGGGAAAGGCGGGCACCGGTCCGCCCGCACCAGCGAGCCAGCGCCGGGAATCCGAAGGAGTCAGTCATGCGAGGAGCGTCCGTGTCCATCGAAAAGCAGCTGTGGGCTTGTTCGGAGGATGGGTCGCTTGTCTCGCGGAACACTGAATTTGGGGATACTCGCACATGTTGACGCCGGTAAGACGTCGCTGACCGAGCGGCTGCTGTACTGCGCCGGCGTCATCGACGAACCGGGCAGCGTGGACGAGGGCACGACCCGGACGGACTCGCTGGCGCTGGAGCGCCAGCGCGGCATCACGATCAAGTCCGCGGTCGTCTCGTTCACGGCTGGCGGCCGCACCGTCAACCTGATCGACACGCCCGGCCACCCGGATTTCGTGGCCGAGGTGGACGTGCGCTCAGCGTCCTGGACGGTGTCGTGCTGGTGGTCTCGGCGGTCGAGGGGGTCCAGCCCCAGACCCGAATCCTGTGGCGCGCGTTGCAGCGCCTGCGGGTGCCGACGCTGTTCTTCGTCAACAAAATCGACCGCCGCGGCGCCAGTGCCGAACGCGTGCTGGCCGGCCTGGCCGAGCGGCTGACCACAGCCATCGTTCCGATGGGTTCGGTGCGCGGGCTGGGTACCCGGGCGGCCGCCTTCCTGCCCGCTGAGAGGCCGGAGCGGCTCGCGGAAGTGCTAGCCGAGCACGACGACACGGTCCTGGCCGCTTACCTGGCCGGGACGGCGGCGATACCGGGCCGCTGGCTGAACCAGAAGCTGGCCGGGCAGGTCAGGGACATGTACGTCCACCCGGTGTACTTCGGATCGGCCATCACCGGCGCGGGCGTCGATGCGCTGCTGCGCGGCGCGGGGGCCCTGCTGCCGGCCGCGGACGGCGACCCGGACGGTCCGGTCTCGGGCCGGGTGTTCAAGGTCGAACGCGGGCCGGCCGGGGAGAAGATCGCTTACACCAGGATGTTCGCGGGCACCGTCACCGTCCGGGACCGGGTGCGTTTCGGCCGTGGCGCCACCGGCAAGGTGACGGCGATCAACGTGTTCGCCGACGGCGCGGCCCAGCGCCGCGATCAGGTGACGGCCGGCCAGATCGCCACGCTGTCCGGCCTGGCCGGGATCCAGGTCGGCGACGGTGTCGGGTCTGCGTCCGGCCGCGTGGACGAGCACTACTTCACGCCGCCGACGCTGGAGACCGCCGTCGTGGCCCGCGATCCGCGCGACAAGCCGCGGCTGCACTCGGCCCTGACCGACCTGGCCGAACAGGATCCGCTGATCAACGTCCGCCAGGACGACCGGCGGCAGGAAATCTACCTCTCGCTCTACGGCGAGGTGCAGAAACAGGTCATCGACGCCACCTTGGCCACGGACTACGGGGTGCGGGCGGCCTTCCGGGAAACCAGGCCGATCTGCGTCGAACGGCCGGTCCGCACTGGGGAGGCCGAGGAGGTCCTGCACGCCCCGGGGAACCCGTTCCTGGCCACGCTGGGCATCCGCATCGACCCGGCCGCGGCCGGGTCGGGCACCAGCTTCCGGCTCGACGTGGGCCACCAGGCGGTGCCGCTGTACATCTACAAGAACGTGGAGAGCTTCGCGGCCGCCATGGAGCAGTACGTCACCGGCACCCTGGGGCAGGGCCTGCACGGCTGGCAGGTCACCGACTATGTGGTGACGCTGTTCAGGTCGCAGTACAGCGTGCCCGACGGGCCACCGGCGACCCGCGGCCCGCTCAGCAGCCCGCAGGACTTCCGCAAGCTCACCCCGCTGGTGGTCATGGCCGCCCTGCAGCGGGCGGGCACGGTGGTGTGCGCGCCGGTGCAGCATTTACGCCTGGACGCCCCGGCCGACACCCTCGGCGTGCTGCTGCTGGTCCTGGCCCGGCTGCGCGCCGTCCCCGAGGTGTCCGCGACGGCGGACTCCTGGTGCACGCTAGAGGGAGACATCCCGGCGGCCCGGCTGAACGAGCTGCGCCAGCAGCTGTCGCCGCTCACCCGGGGCGAAGGCGTGCTGGAAACGTCGTTCGGCCACTACCAGCCGGTCCGGGGGGCGGCCCCGTCCCGGCCGCGAACCGACGACAACCCGCTCAACCGCGAGGAGTACCTCTACCGCGTCATCCGGCGCGGAGTCGGTTAGTCCGCCGGGTCCGCCGGGTCCGCCGGGTCCTCCAGGTCACCTGGGTCGTCGTCCTCGAACTCTTCCAGGTCCTCCAGCACCACGCCGCCGAGCTCGTGTACCCGGTCGGCGGCGTCGGTCTCGCCGTCCGGGTCGGCCGCGGCGGCCTGCTCGAACCACTCACGGGCCTGTTCGTCGCGCCCGGCGGCCAGCAGCGCGTCGGCATAGGCGTAGTACAGCGGAGCGGAAAAGGCCCGGACCTTGCCGTCGGTGAGCTCGGGCACCTGGAGCACGATGACCGCGGCGTCCGGGCGTCCCTCGTCCCGGCGGATCCCGGACTCCACGATCAGCAGCTCGATCTGACTGGCCCGGGTCAGCTTGCCCGCCTCCGGGCTGTGCACCAGGGCCAGCGCGCGATCGAGCCGCCCCAGGGCCCGCTCGGAGTCGGCCATGACCGGCAGGTACGTCTCCCGCCCGGTCAGCCGGCGCGCGGCGCGCAGCTCGGCCAGGGCCTCGGCCCACTTGCCCGCGCGGTATGCGGCCAGGCCGGTGACCTCACGCACCACCCCGACCCGCGCCGCCAGCTCGCGCGCGACCTGAGCCTGGGCGTAGGCCCGTTCGGGGTCATCCTCGAGCTCGGCCGCGACCAGGCGGCGCGCTACCACCTCGGCCAGATCGGACGGCAGCGTCTTCAGCTCGGTCCGCGCCTCGGCCTGCAGCAGATCCGCGGTGGCCTGATCCGGCAGCGGGGGGTAGCCGCTCCGGTCGTTGCGGTCACTCCGGTCGCGGCGGTCCGGGCCCGGAGAGCGTCCCTGCGGGCGACCGGCGCCCGGGCCGTTGTCCCGGGGACGGTACGGACGGTCGGGGCGGTCGCTGCGGAACGGGCGGTCTGGGCGCCCGGGACGGTCGCTGCGGAACGGGCGGCCGGAAGATCCGGGGCCCGAGGGCCGGCCGGTGCTGCTG
>CAXUJF010000694.1:0-3087 GCA_964250865.1 uncultured Streptosporangiaceae bacterium | reverse complement strand
CACCGGCCACGGCCCCGGCCGTACCAGGGGCGGTCCCGCCACCGGCCACGGCGACCGGGAGCGCGCCGTCGCCCGCTCTCGAGGTGAGCTACACCGCGATCCCCGCCGCCGGCGGGTTCATCGGCCAGGTCACGGTGGCCAACCGGGGCTCAACCGCGATCTCCGGCTGGCGGCTGGTGGTGGCGCTCCCCGGGGATACCGTCTCGGCCGTGCAGAACGCCGAGTTCACCGAGGACGCGAGCGTGCTGTTCATGACCCCCGCACCGTACGACCTGTCCGTCGCTCCCGGTAACGATGTGACGGTCTCGATCTATGCGTCAGGACCCGTCCGTACGCCCGCCGAGTGCAGCTTCAACGACGTCGCGTGCCGGTGACCTCGGTCTATCTGCACTGACCGCCTGACCTTGCAGTTTGTGAAACTTTGCAGGTGGTGCAACAATGATGCCTGTGACGGATAGTGTCGTGACTCAAAGTGACCAGGGAGGCCTGCGCGAACGCAAGAAGCGGGCGACCCGGGAGGCGCTACACGATGCCGCGCTACGGCTCACGCTGGAGCATGGGCTGGAGCACCTGACCGTGGAGGAGATCAGCGCCGCGGCCGACGTGTCACCCCGGACGTTCTTCAACTACTTCCCGGGCAAGGAACAGGCGATCATCGGTGACGACCTGTTCGCGGCCGACGCGCGGCAGGTCAGCGAGATCATGGCCGGTGCCGCCAGCGTGCTCGACGGCATGGGGGCTATTGCGCTCGACCTGGCCGCCACCGTGGCGACGCGCCGGGAACAGGTGCAGCTTCGCTGGCAGGTGATCACGCGCTACCCTGCGCTGATCACCCGGATGTTCGCCCGGCTCGAGGAATTCAACACGATCGTGGCCTGCGCCGTGGCGGCGCGCCTGGGATGTGCCCCGGACGACGCCTATCCGCAGCTCATGGCGGCCATGACCACCACGGGGATCCGGGTGGCCGTCCAGCGATGGACGACCGGGCACGGGGACGAACCACTGGAGCGCCACATGGCCGAGGTCTTCGGCCTGCTCAAGGGCGAGCTCGCGGCGCTACACGGAATTAATGAGGGCCCCCGCGGGACGACGGGAGACGGCCCGCGAGGAGGAGTCAGTTGAGCGAGTCAGCCCTGCGGCAACACGCCGCCCCGGCCCACGAGCGGCCCACGGGAGACCAGGGGCCCGCGCAGCCGGACGGCGGGCGGCCGGACGGCGGGCGGCCGGACGGCGGGCGGACGGACGGCGGGCGGACGGACGGCGGGCGGACGGTCACCAACAACGTGGTGGTCATCTTCATCGCGTTGATGCTGGCGGTTTTCCTGGCCGCGCTGGACCAGACCATCGTGGCCACCGCCCTGCCGACCATCGTCGGTGACCTGCACGGCGTGAGCCAGCTGACCTGGGTGACCACGGCCTACCTGCTGACCTCCACCATCGGGCTGCCGATCTACGGCAAGCTCGGCGACCTGTTCGGGCGCAAGGGCCTGTTCATCTTCGCCATCGGCGTGTTCCTGGTCGGCTCGATCCTGTCCGGGCTGTCGCAGAACATGGGTGAGCTGATCGGCTTCCGGGCCCTGCAGGGGGTCGGGGCCGGCGGTCTGATGATCGGGGCCCAGGCCATCATCGGGGACGTGGTGCCGCCGCGTGAGCGGGGCAAGTACATGGGCTTCATCGGCGCGGTGTTCGGCATCGCCACCGTGGCCGGGCCGCTGATCGGGGGTTACCTCACCGACGACGTGAGCTGGCGGTGGGTGTTCTACGTCAACGTGCCGATCGGGATCATCGCGCTGGCCGTGGTGATCTTCACGCTGCACCTGGCCAAGCAGAACAACCGGCCCAAGCTCGACATCCTGGGCATGTTCCTGATCGCCGCCGCCTCCACCTGCATCGTGCTGTTCGGCGTGTGGGGCGGCACCAAGTACGCCTGGGACTCGGCCGAGATCATCGGCCTCGGTGCGGGTTTCGTGGTGCTGACCGCGCTGTTCCTGCTGGCAGAGCGGCGCGCGGCCGAGCCGATCCTGCCGCTGCGGCTGTTCCGCAGCAGCATCTTCAACATCGCCGGGCTGATCGGCCTGGTCGTCGGGGTGGCGCTGTTCGGCGCGGTGTCCTACATCGGCTTCTTCCTGCAGACGGTGGACGGCGTGAGCGCCACCGTGTCCGGCCTGCTGATGCTGCCGTTCGTGGGCGGCCTGCTGGTGTCGTCGATCGGGTCGGGCCGGATCGTGTCCGCCACCGGCCGGTACAAGATCTTCCCCATCCTGGGCACGGCCATCGGCACCGTCGGCATGGGCCTGCTGTCCCGGCTGAGCCCGACCTCGACCCGGGTGGAGAACGGCATCTACATGGCCGTGCTCGGTTTCGGCATCGGCCTGGTCATGCAAATCCTGGTCCTGGTGGTGCAGAACGCGGCGCCGCGGGCGGACCTCGGCTCAGCCACCGCGGCCAACAACTACTTCCGCCAGATCGGCGGCACGGTGGGCAGCGGCATCGTCGGCGCCGCGTTCACGACCCGGCTGACCAGCAAGATCTCGCACCTGCTGCCACCGGGGTCCAGCGCTCACCTGCCGAACGTGCAGGCCTTGACACCCAAGGAACTCGACGCGCTGCCGGCCCCGGTGCACCACGCCCTGATCACGGCGTACGCCTACGCGCTGCCGCCGATCTTCCTGGCCCTGGTGCCGGTGCTGGCCGCGGCGTTGGTGCTGTCCTTCTTCTTGAAGGAGAAGAAGCTGCGCACCACGGTCGGGCCGGAGCACGCGGCGGTGGCCGCACCGGTCGACGCGGCGAGTAGCGCTACGAGCGCCTACCTGGATGCCACCGCGACCCGGCCCGCGGCCAACGGCAACGGTCACAGCAACGGCAACCGCAACCATGGCTCGCTGGACCTGGTCCTGGCCTCGGTCGGCGCGCCCGCTGAAACGAACGAGTCCACCCCGCTGGGTGCACCCGTGGCCATGGCCGAAGCGGACCCGGTGGCCACGGCCGAAGCGGGTTCGGAGGCCCCGTCGGTGCACGGTTACGTGCGCCAGCCGGGTGGGACGCCGCTGCCCGGCGCGACGGTCACGCTGATCGACCCCTCCGGGC
>CAXUJF010000693.1:0-3092 GCA_964250865.1 uncultured Streptosporangiaceae bacterium | reverse complement strand
AGCCCCTCGCGCGCTACGGACCGGGCCGCGTCGGGCGACGGGAGACCAGCCTCGATCAGGCGGCGGAAATGCCGTAGGTAGCCGCGGCGCCAGTCGCGCTCGTGCTCGGCGGCGGCCGCACCTTCCGGGTCGATGGAACGCAGCGCGTCGGCGACGACCGATCGGCCCAGCGCCGAGGTGCTGCGCCGGCCGTCGGGGGACACCGGGAACTCAACGCCCATGTTGGCTCCTGTCGCTACATTCCGGCCTTTACCGTAGCGGCCAGGCGAGCGGAATCCAGACCCGCATGGCCCCCAAGCCCCGGTTGGCCCACATGAAGTAGGGGACGGCACGAAGCGTGACCGCGGCGCCGCTCGCGGGCACCCGGCCCGGCGCTTCCACCACCGTGATGCCGCCCAGCAGACCGGGCCGGTCCGCCGCCGTCAGCGGCCCGTCGTCGATCCGGACCTGATCGACCAGTGCGCCGGGGGGCTGGTCGACCTGCTCCAGGCAGTAGACCAGCGGGCCCCGTTCGATCGCCGCACAGCCGCGGGCCGCGTCGATGCGCTCGTCGGGCCGGGTCAGGCGGGGTGGCATGGGCAGCTTCAGGGTCACCGCGTCGCCGCGGGTCCACTGGCGGCGGATCGTCGCGTATTCGCCCGGCTGGGCCCTCTCCCCTACCGGCTGGCCGTTGACGGCCAGATCAGCGTCCGACGCCCAGGCCGGGATGCGCAGGGCCAGGGTCCACGGCGCCTCGCCGGTGGCGCGGACCTCGAACTCGACCGTCCCGTCCCACGGGTAGTCGGTGGCCACGTCCAACTCGACGGGCTGGCCGTCCACCGACGTGCGCACCCGTGTGGGCGCGTACTGGTGGATCTGCAGGCCATCGGCCGAGCTGGTGGTGAAGTAGTGCTCCAGCGACGACAGCGTGCGCATGGCGTTGGTCGGGCAGCAGGACGTGCCGAACCACGGCTGCCGGCCGTTCGACACCACCCGCTCGTCCTCGGCTTCCGGGGCGTCCGCCCGCAACTGGAGCGCGTTGACGTAGAAGAACCGGTCGCCCGACAGCGAGATGCCGGGCAGCACCGCGTTGTACAGGGTCCGCTCGATCAGGTCGGCGTACCGCGCCTCCCCGGTGGCCAGCAGCAGCCGCCAGGCCCACTGCACGCTGGCCACTCCGGCGCAGGTCTCGGCGTAGGCGCGGTCGGCGGGCAGCTCGAACGGGTCACCGAACGACTCACCCTCCCAGCGGGCCCCCAGCCCGCCGGTCACGTACATCTTCGTCCCGGTCATCTCCTGCCACTGACCGTGCAGCGCGGCCAGCAGCTCGGCGTCGCCGGTCTCGGTGGCCACGTCGGTGGCGCCGGCGGCCAGGTAGACGGCCCGGACTGCGTGGCCCTCCGGCGTGGTGGTGTCGCGGACCGGAGTCCGGTCCGAGTAATAGGTGCTGCCCGCGAACGGCTCCAGGCCGAGCGAGGCCAGCAGGCCGTACCCACGGGCGTCGACGAAGTAGCGGGCCAGGGCCAGTTCAGCCGCGTCGCGGGTGAGCCGGTACAGCTCGGTCAGGGCCAGCTCGATCAGCGGATGCCCGCACACGCCGTCCCGCTTACCCGGGCCGAACGTCGTATTCAGCTGGGCCACGGCGCGCCGGGCGGTGGTGATCAGCCCGTCGTCGTGGCCGGTGCGCACCTGGGCGATCGCAGCCTGGGTCAGCGCCCCGACGTTGAAGATCTCGTGGTTGACGGGGAGGTTACGGAAGCGGTCGGTCTCGGTGGCGGTGACCTGTTCGAAGGTGTTGAGGTAGCCGTCGGCATCTTGGGCGTCCCGGATCAGGCCGGTGACCTCCCGCTGCCAGGCGGCAAGCTGCGGGTCCTCAGCCCGGGCCTGCTCCCAGGCCAGCGCCTCCAGCCACTTGTAGACCTCGCCGTCCTGGTAGACCGGGCCGTGATACTCGCCGTGCGACCCGGCGGCAGCCGCTCTGAAGTTCTCGAAACTGCCCGCCGCCTCCAGCTTTGTGCGACCCATCGGGATCGTGACCTCGCGGTTGACCCGCTGCCGTTCGTCCCACAGGCCGCGACACTGTTCGCCGCGCTGAACATCGCCACCGGCAAGGTCACCGCCCGCTGCCAACCCCGGCACCGGCCACCAGGAGTTCGCTCTGTTGAATGTCATCGATTGTTCAGTCGAATGGGTGGAGGGTCTGGCGCCGGTCAGCGGGAGTGCGGACGTCGGTCCCCGTGACACCCCGGCGACGGCGGCCAAGCACGGGTTCACGGCGACCCGGCCCTACGTCCACTTGCCTTCGGGGGTCGGAGCACAATGGTCTGCATGCACACCGAAGGGCCACCCGGCTTCGGCAAGTACCTGCGCGGTCGCCGAGCGGCGATGACCCCGCCGGACCAGGACTGGAACGGTCGGTCCTCGAGGCGCAGGGTGCCGGGGCTGCGCCGCCAGGAACTCTCCGAGGTGGCCGGGATCTCGGTCGATTACTACATCCGCCTGGAGCAGGGGCGCGCGCCGCGGCCCTCGCGTGAGGTGCTCACTGCGCTCGCGGGGGCGCTCGTGCTGTCCGGCGCCGAGCAGGACCACCTGTTCCGGCTCGCCGGAGAGATTCCGCCCGAGCCGGACGCGCCCGAGGCCGACGTGCGCCCGGGGCTGCTGCGGATGCTGCGCGGGCTGGGCGACGCGGTCCCGGTCACGGTCCACGACGGGCGGCTGGTCTTGCTTGCCCGCAACGCGGCCGCGGCCGACCTGTTCGGTCCGATGCCCAGTGATGGGCCGTTCCGTTGCAACGTCGTTCACCAGAGCCTTACCTCCGTGGCGCTGCGCGACGCCTTGGGCCCGGACGGGGCCGCGGACCTCGCCCGCGCGGCCACGGCCGAGCTTCGGGCTGCACTCGGCCGCTACCCCAACGACTCCTACCTCGCGTCCCTGCTGGCCGAGCTTGCGGCGACCAGCGCGGTGTTCCTCGAGCACTGGGAGCGCGGCGAGGTCGGCTCGGAGCGGTCACGGATCAAGCGGTTGCGTCACCCCGCTGAGGGCTGGCTCGAGTTCGACACGGAAATGCTGCACGACCCGGACCGCGACCACTGGGTCTCGATCTACACCCGTCG
>CAXUJF010000692.1:0-3095 GCA_964250865.1 uncultured Streptosporangiaceae bacterium | reverse complement strand
CCCCCCCCCCCCCCCCCCCCCCCCCCGGGGGGGCGGGCCGCCCCCCCCCCCCCCCCCCCCGCACCCGTCCCGGGTCCTAGGTCGTGGCCAGGGCCGGATAGCGGGCCGGGGCCGCGCCGATGATGGACAGGCACTCCACGAAGAAGTAGATCGCCTTGAAGAACTCGAGCAGGTTGCCCTCTTCCAGCAGGATCTTGCGGTACATGACCGTGCGCTGGGCGTCGTAGCCGTCGTGCAGGGCCTGCCAGTCGGCGTAGTCCATGGCCAGCACGTAGCTGGCCGCCAGCGGCTCGTCCGGGCCGATGATCCGGCAGTCGGTGACCGCGCCGCCGCTCCACTGGACGAACAGGTAGGCCGGCCCGCTGGCCGGTTCTGCGCCCAGTTCGGCGGCGGGCCCGCGGCAGCCGAGGGCCCAGGACGCCGGGTACACGCTCTTGATGAAGTCGAACAGGTCCCAGTACTCCTGCAGCTTGCCCGCCCGTACCGGCTCCGGCGGGCCGGCGGTCAGCGCGTCCCGGACCGCGTCGGCCCACTCCGGGCTGAAGAACTCCACCTCGGCCATGGTCAGCCCCCCGCCAGCACCGGCTGCACCTTGGTCAGCAGGTCCTCCAGATCGGGCGAGAGGTCGATGCCGACGTCGTTCAGCTTGCGCCGCAGCTGCTGGAAGAACAGGACCCGCACTTCGTCCTGGGTCCAGCCCAGCGGCTCGTAGTAGATCTGGCGGCTGTTCACCCCGGACAGCGACAGGATCGTGCGCAGCGTGGCGTGGATCTCGTTGATCATCGACGGGTCCTTGCGGACGGCCTGCTGCAGGTACCGCATGCCTCCCTGGACGTGCCGCGACTCGTCCCGGCAGGTCGCGGTGAAGCCGGTGTAGTAGGCGGGCAGGAAGCCGCGCCAGCGGGCGTAGGACAGCGTCACCTTCATGACCGACAGGGCCAGCACGCCCTCGATCCACAGGAAGTAGTTGGTGGCGTAGCGCACCCGGGCCCGCTCGTCGTAGGGACGCTGGCGTACCTCGTCGGCCTGGTAGGCGAGCAGGCCGAACGGCCCGACGAACGTCTCCGACACCCAGGGGAACGAGGCGTCCAGGATGTCCATGATGTCGTCGCCCTGCAGGCCGACGACCTCCCGGTAGAACCGGTCGAAGAACACCGTGTGCCGCGCCTCGTCCTCGATCTGGGCCGCGATGTGCAGCTTCTCTTCCTCGCTGGCCCCGATCATGAACACCGGCAGCTCGATCTCGACCTGGCGCTCGCCGTGGTGGAAGCCGGACGCGACCGCGATGAACGACTGGCGTTCGTCCTCGGTCATCTTCTGCTGCCAGTCGATCACGTCCTGGCTGAAGTCCAGGTCGTAGACGTCCCAGCGCTGCTTGAGGTACCGGCGGTAGAGCGTGGTGAAGTCGGGCAGCGTCTTCAGGTCCTTGTGCACGTACTCGATGACGTCGTCGATGTCCACCTTGAGCACGTCGGCCAGGTTCGACTCCTCGATCGCGCGCACCTGCTCGTCGCTCAGCGCGCGGGGGCCTTCGCGCAGAACCGCGGTGGGGCTCGGGCGGTCAGTCATCGTTGTCAGCCTCCCAATAACAGAATGCGATTCTGTTTCCAGCACACCGGTTACCGGCGGCGGTGTCAAGGCTGGGACCCGGGTGGCCGGCCCACCCGGGTTGCGGCCGGCCGCGGTCGATACTCAGCCCTGGTCCTCTGACCAGTCAAAGTCGGGCAGGAACTCCATGTCGTGGGCCTGGGCCGCAGCCTGCATGCGCGGGAAATCGGGGATCGAACTGGCCCCCGGTCTCGTCGCCGGACAGCAGCACGGTGAACAGGTCGGTGAACAGCATCGAGTGCTCGCCGCCCGTGTCCACCAGCAGCAGGCCGGCCACCGCGGCGGGCTGGGCGACGGCCAGCTGCAGGGCGATGGCCCCGCCGGTGGACGGCTACGACAGCGATTCGGCCGAGCAGACCGGCACCGATCCGGACTGCAGCGGCGGCCAGCTAGCCATGGCCGCGGCTGCTGCCGCCTCGCCAGTGCTTTCCGGAGGGGCCGGCTATTACCTGGCTCTGGGAGTGGCTGGGGCCTAGGGTTCAGTCAAGTATTTAATGATCTGGGGGGCTACGGAGGAGACAGGAATGACTCAGGCCAACGGGGATTCCGTCCCGGCCCAGCTGGATAGCGCCGCGCTCGCCGGGACCTGGGTATTGGAACCGGCCAAGTCCACGGTCCGGCTGCGCAGCAAGAGCATGTGGGGCCTGGTCCCGGTCAAGGGCTCGTTCGGCACCGTCTCCGGCGAAGGCACGGTGTCACCGGCAGGCGAGGTCAGCGGCACCATCACCGTGGACGCCGCGTCGGTCGACACCAAGATGGGCAAGCGGGACCAGCACCTGCGGTCCGGAGCCTTCTTCGCCGCCGATACCTACCCGCACATCGTGTTCACGGTGGACCAGGTCCGGACCTCGGGCCCGGAGGCCACCGTGTCCGGCCGTCTGACCGTGCGCGACCAGACGCGCCCGCTGTCCTTCCCGGTCACGCCGGCCGTCCAGGGTGACGGCGAGGTCTGGCTCGACGCCGAGGTGCCGGTGGACCGGACCGATTACGGCCTGAACTGGAACCAGCTGGGCATGTCCTCGACGCACAACACGATCACCGTGCACGCGGTCTTCACCCGGCGCTGAGCTGGTCCTGAGCGGGACGGAACACGGGGACGCCAGCTCGACCCGTAGGTCAGCAGGGCCACCCGGGTCTTCCCGGCCGCGATATCCCGGGCGGCGTGCGCGGCGTGGAACTCATACGAACTGCCGCCGACCGCGGTGGTGTCCATGACCCGGGGCGTGACGCCGAAGTACTCCGCGATGGTCAGCCCCTGCACCGGCCCGGCTTCGCTGGCGTCGTCCACCGCGTCCACGTCGGACCAGGTCAACCCGGCGTCCGCCAGCGCGTGCCGGGCCGATTCGGCCTTGATCTGCAGCTTGCTCAGGCCGCCCGCGCGGCGGCCGGGGAACTCGTAGATCCCGCCGATGGCGGCTCCGGGCGTGGGCATCGCGCCGACCTGCTCCGGCGTCACCCACGCCGGGTCGGCCGACTCGGCCACGCGG
>CAXUJF010000691.1:0-3098 GCA_964250865.1 uncultured Streptosporangiaceae bacterium | reverse complement strand
CGGTGTCGAACGGGTCGTCGGTGATCTGCTCGTGCCGGGCGCTGGAGTAGGCCACCGCGGGCGCGTCGGGATAGCTGAACACCGCCAGCACCCCGGGAACCGCCAGGGCCGCGGCGGCGTCCACCGAGATCACCTCGGCGTGGGCGTGCGGAGAGCGGACCAGCACCATGTGGGTCAGCCCGGGCACGGCCAGGTCGAGGGTGTACGGCTCCCGGCCGGTGACCACCCCGAGGCCGGCGGGCGCGGGCAGGCTGGCCCCGACCGGCGCACTTTCGCCCACCCCGCCCGCATCACCAGACCCATCCACACCCTCAGCGACACCCACACCATCAGCCACATCTGACCCGCCGGCCCTGGCCACGGCGTCGGCCACCGCCCGGTAGCCGGTGCAACGGCACAGGTTGCCCTTCAGGGCCCGGGCCGGATCGGCCTGCTGGGTGTCGTCGAGGGCCGCCACGGTCATGATCATCCCGGCCGTGCAGAAGCCGCACTGAAAGCCCTGGGCGTCCAGGAACGCCTGCTGGGCCGGGTGCAGGCCACCGTCCCGGCCGGTCAGGCCCTCGATCGTGGTCACCCGCTGGCTCACTGCGCGAGCCGCCGGGTAGATGCAGCTGTGCACGGCCAAGTCGCCGACCTGCACGGTGCAGGCGCCGCAGTCGCCGGCGTCGCAGCCCTTCTTGACCCCGAACCAGCCCTGCTCGCGCAGGAACGTGCGCAGGCACTGGCCCGCCGCGGGCGCCGCGTTCACCGGCTCGCCGTTGACGATCACGACGGCACCAGCTCCCCGAGCACCTCCAGCGCGAGCTGCCGGGTGATCTCCTCCCGCCAGGCCGGGGCGCCGTGCACGTCGTCGTGGTAGCCCGGGACGGCCGCGGCCAGCGCGGCCAGCAGCCGGCCCGGTCCCGGGACCGTGGCGAACCGGAGCTGCACCGGCCGGGGCGTGGCCGCGGTCACCGTGACCACCAGGGCGTCCTGCGCCGGGGCGCCTCCCGCCACGTCACCGCCCGCCGGGGAGCGGCGCCCGATCACCACCGTCGCCGAGCGGCCCAGCGGTGACAGGGACAGTTGCCGGAAGGCCGTGCCCGCCGCCAGCGCGGTCGCGGGCAGCCATATCGAGCGCAGCAGCTCACCAGGCCGCAGCACGTTCTGGCCGGGCCCGGTCACGAACTCCGCCACCGGGACCTGGCGCTCCACGCCGCCGGGGGCCCAGATCGTGGCCATCCCATCCAGCGCCGCCGTCAGCGAGATCATCGGTCCGGCGGGCAGCGACAGGCAGATGTTCCCGCCGACCGTGGCCGCGTTCCACACCTTGAACGAGCCCAGCAACGCGGCGCAGCAGCGGCCGATCAGCGGTGCGGCCGGCCACGGCGGCAGCTCGGCCCGGGCCAGCTCAGCCACTGTGCAGGTCGCGGCGATCTCCACGCCGTCCGGCCGCACCCGCAGCGCGGGCCAGCCATAGGCGTGCAGGTCCAGCAGGCGAGACAACCCGGGTTGCGGCTCGGAGAACAGCCAGGTGCCACCGGCCAGCCAGGCGTCGCCGGGGCGCCAGGTCTCCCGTCGCGCATCCGCCACCTCGTTGATGCCGGGCAAATCCACCGCTCAGGTCCCGGCCCGGATCGCGCGCCCGATCCGGGCGCTGGCCGCGGCCTGCCCGGCCGCCAGCTCATCGGGATCGGCGGTGACCAGCGCACCCTGGCTCACCACCGGCTGGCCGCCCACCCAGAGGCGGTCCAGGGCCGGGGCGCCGAAGACCAGGGTCGTGACCGGGTCGGCGATACCGGCCCCGGCCAGGCCACCGACCTGCCACAGCGCCACGTCCGCCAGCTTGCCGGGTTCCAGCGAGCCGAGCTCGTCGGTGCGGCCCAGGCAGCGGGCCCCGCCCATCGTGGCCATGTGCAGCGACTGCCGCGCCGACAGGGCCAGCGGCCCGCCGCGGAACCGGGCCGCCAGCAGGGCCTGATGCAGTTCGTCGATCATCCGGCCCGACTCGTTGGACGCCGCTCCGTCCACCCCGAGGCCAATTGGTGCGCCCGCGTCCAGCAGGGCCCGGACCGGCGCGATGCCGGAACCCAGCCGCCCGTTCGAGGTGGGGCAGTGGGCCACGCCGGTCCCGGTGGCCGCGAACCGCCCGATGGCCTCGTCCGACAGGTGCACGCAGTGGGCCAGCCACACGTCCGGACCGAGCCAGCCGAGGTCCTCGGCGTACTGCACCGGGGTCCGCCCGTAGGTTTCCCGGCAGAAGTCCTCTTCGTCGGTGGTCTCGGCCAGGTGGGTGTGCAGCCGGACACCCGCCCGCCGGGCCAGCTCGGCGCAGTCGCGCATGAGCTCCGCCGTGACCGAGAACGGTGAGCACGGCGCGACCGCAATCCGGGTCATCGCGCCGAACGAGGGGTCGTGCCAGCGGTCGATGGCGGCCTGGGTCGCGGCCAGGATGTCGTCGTGCTTCTCGACCACCGAATCGGGCGGCAGGCCGCCGGCCGACTCCCCGAGGTTCATCGACCCGCGCCCCGGGTGGAAGCGCAGCCCGATCTGCTGGGCCGCGAGGATCTCGGCCGCGAGCAGGTCACCCCGGCCGGCCGGGAACACGTAGTGATGGTCGGTCGTCGTGCTGCAGCCGGTCAGCGCCAGCCAGCCCAGGTTGGCCGCGGCCGACGCCTGGACCAGGTCCGCGTCCAGGCCGGCCCAGACCGGGTACAGCGTGGTCAGCCAGCCGAACAGGGTGTCGTCGGTCGCGTAGCCGCGGGTGATCCACTGGTACAGGTGGTGATGGGTGTTGACCAGGCCGGGCGTGGCCAGCAGGCCGGAGCCGTCGACCCGCTCCGCCGCGGCGTAGTGCGGCGGCACCGGGCCGGCCCCGACCGCCGCGATCCGGTCGCCGTCGAGCACCAGGTAACCGCCGGGGTATTCGGAGCCCGCCGCGTCCACCGTCGCGACGTGGCAGCCGTCGATGACCAGCACGTGTCCTGAGCCCTCCCCGGGATCGCGGTCATCCCAGTGTGGCCAGCCGGCATTACGGCGGTATTTCCCGGTCGTCACCGGGAGGGCCCAGTCAGGCCACCCAGCTCAGGCCGCCCAGCTCAGGCCGCGCGGTCAGGCGT
>CAXUJF010000690.1:0-3118 GCA_964250865.1 uncultured Streptosporangiaceae bacterium | reverse complement strand
GCGCCGAGCTGGGCCTCGACGTCACCCAGCCCGAGCTGCGCGGGACGTCCATGACCGCGCTGCACCGCCGCTGGACAGAGCAGAACGATGTCACCGCCCGGGAGAAGATCACCGTGCTCAACCTGCGCCACTCACTGTCCACCGCGCTGATCGCGGCCCGCGCCGCCGGCCTGGCCCGCTGGCAGCCCGGCCTGAACGTCAACCAGCTGCTGGCCCGCCAGCTTGGCACCGCCCTCAGCTGGACCTCCAGCCGCGAGTTCACCGCGCTGCTGGGAGACCCGGGTGCTGCGTGAGTGCACCGTGATCGCGGTCGAGGGCACCCACGCCTCCGGCAAGACCACCCTGACCTACGCCCTGGCCGCTCACTACCGCGAGCGCGGCGTCCACGTCGCCACCGTCGAAGAACCCGCCCGGCACAGCCCGTTCATCGAGGAGATCGTCGTGCACGGCAAGGGCAGCTTCGACCTGGCTACCGAGGCTGACCTGTTCGGCGCCATGCTGTCGGCCCAGCTGCGCGCCGCCCGCCAGCACACCATGATCATCGCGGACAAGACCATCGCCAACGTGATGGCCTACGCCGCGCTCGTCCTGCCGTCCCCGCCCGGCAGCCGGGAGGCCGCCGTCCTGGAGGCCATGCGGCAGTTCTGCCGGGCCTGGGCACCCGCCTACGACGCCGTGTTCTACTGCGTCGACCGCTTCGGCCAGCACCAGCACGGCGACCCCTACCGGGCCAAGGTCCTGGACCTGCAGACCGCCGCCGACCGCGTCGTGCGCGCCACCTGCGCCAGCGCCGGGCAGCGCGTCATCGACATCCCGCCCAACATGACCACCAGCGAGCGCGTGGAGTGGATCGCCGCCCGCCTCACCCGGCTCGGCATCACCAGCAAGCTGCTCCCGGGTTAGTGAACTGGCCTACCCGCCGGCACTTGCCAGCCGGCCAGCCTCGTCCAGCGCCAGGTGCCACGGGAAGGAGGCGGCCTGCCCGGCCCCGGTGCGCGGCGGGTGCGGCTCGAACCCACCGGGCCCGAGCAAAACCTGCACGCCCTCGCTGCGCAGCGTCTCCACGCTGCGGCGGAACGCCAGCCGCCCGGCCAGTGCGGTGTTCACGAACGGCAGCACGACCACGGGCATGCCCATCCCGGTCATCTCGGCCAGGATGCCCAGCGCGTAGGTGTCGCTGGTGCCGTGCGCCCACTTGCAGACCGTATTGTAGGTCGCCGGGGCGACGATGAGCGCATCGGGAACCCGTGACCGGAGTGAGCCCGGCTTGCTGTAAGCACTGCGGACCGGGCTGCCAGCCAGCTGCTCGATGGCGGGCTGATCAAAGAACTCCAGCGCGGCCGGGGTCGCAACTACCTGCACCACCCAGCCCCGGTCCTGGGCCAGCTGAACCAGGACGGCGATATCAGTGGCAGGTCCCGCGCCGCACACCACCACGGACAGCACCCGGCCGGGCGCGTGCTCAGTCAGGAAGCCACCCCGATCTGCGCCGCGAACTGGCTGACGTCGCGGCGGATACTGGCCGGCGCGGTGGCGTGCAGGTCCCGCAGCAGCCGGTGAACCGAGGGTCGGCGGGCGACTTCCTCATGAGCGACGGCACCGGCCGCGCGCAGGGCGGCGTACGCCTTCTCGTGCCGTCCCCACTGCAGGTACGCGCGGGACACGTCCAGCAGCAGCGTCGCCTTCCGCTCGGTGACGGTGACGTGGCTGAGGTCGACCCGGCTGGCGACGTCGACCGCCGTGCCGGCATCGCCCAGCGTCACCGCGATGTTGACCCGGTGCAGCATGGCGTTGGCCGCACCGAACGCGGTCCCGCGCAGGTTCTGGTCGGGTCCGCCGCCGAGCCTGCGGGCCGCCTCGTCGGCCTCGCCCAGCAGCTCGTACGCGGCGGCCCGTTTGCCGTGCTGGGCGGCGGCCACCGAGCCGCGCAGCAGTAGCGCCCCGTAGACCGACAGCGAACCCGGGGTGGGAGTAACCGTCGCGTGGTCCAGCTCAGCGGCGCACCTAGTGGCGGTGGCAACCGCGGCGGGCAGGTGACCGCCGCTCATCAGGGTGTGGGTGATGATCCGGGCACTGGCCCCGACCGTCACCGGCTCACCGCTGGCATGGGCTGCGCGCATGCTGCGGTCCGCCGCCAGGCAGGCCAGTCCCTGATCATCCAGCTTGAGCAGCAGCCCGGCCGCGACGTGGTAGGCATCGGCGGCCAATTCCAGGGCCTTGCTCTGGGCGTCACCCGTCAGCACCGAGCAGGCCCCGTCCAGGCGGGCCAGCAAGCCGGGCAGGTAGCCGGCCAGGCCGGAGTACCGGCATCCCTGGTAGTCCCTCCGGGCACCGTCAACTTCCGCAGCCAGCGCGCCAACGCCAGCTGGCGCAATCGGGTACGGGGCAGCAGCGGTGTTGCCGCTCAGGAGAGCCGCGAACGGTTCCGTGCCCGCAGCGGCGGAGGGAGCCGACTCGGCCAGCACCGCGGCAACCAGCGACGCGCCCGCCAGCCCGACAAAGCTCCGCCGCCGCACCGGATCCTGATCCTCCTGCGTCTCGCCTGCTCCCAGGCTACGCGGGACCAGACCGCCAGAATGGCGCAGATGCAGGCAGACATCATCGACAACCGCATCCGCTTGCACTGCATCCACCTGGCCCGGATGCCCGGCAACACCTGAGACCGGGGCTGAGTCCGGGCGCGCCGGGTGCTCAGCGGCCTGGCTGTATTTGTCGAGGATGAGGAGGTCGGCGGGGGGCATGTGCTGGCGGTCGGGCAGGTCGATGAGGTCGGTGACGGCGCAGTCGTAGACGGCGGCTAGGACGGCTAGCAGGTAGGGGGTGGGACGGCGGCCTGAGGGGCGCGGGCGGTGGCCGGGCCAGTTCTCGTGCGCTGACAGGTGGGGGGCGGTCATCCCGGCGAACCCGCCGGGGTCCAGGCCGGTCTGGCCGCGGAAGGTGTTGATCCGGTCGGCGGTCTCCTGCAGGGACCAGCCGTAGGCCTCGCGCCAGGCGGCCCGGGGCCGCAGCCGGTAGCGGCGGGCGAACTCGGCGGCGATGTCGCGGTAGCCCAGGCCCATGGAGCGCATCTGCTCGCGCAGGTCTTTCTTCTCCCTGCGCAGGCTCGTCTTGGCGTACG
>CAXUJF010000689.1:0-3123 GCA_964250865.1 uncultured Streptosporangiaceae bacterium | reverse complement strand
CCCCGCGGCCGGGGGGGCGGGGCGCGCAGGACCGCGAGGCCGCCGACGATCGAGCCGCCGCCCTGGGCGGCGAGGATGAGCCCCCACGCGGTCGCGCCGCCGAGGGTCCGGTCAGCGATGACCGCACCGAGGACCATGAACGGCGCGTAGGAGATCAGACTGAACAGGCCGAACTGGACGACGATCACCCACAGCCAGGTCCGGGACCGGAATTCGGTCCAGCCCGTCCGTAGCTGGGCGGCGAACGACTCGCGCGGGGGCGGGACCTGGGCCGGCAGGTGCAGCCGGGCCAGGCACAGGGCGCTGACCGCGTAGGTGGCGCCGTCGATGGCGATGGCCCAGCCGGCCCCGCCCGCGGCCACGATCAGCCCCGCGGCGGCCGGCCCGACGATCTGGGCCGTCGAGGACGCGACGCCGCGCAGCGCGTTGGCCTGTTGCAGGCGGCCGGGGCTGACCACGAACGGGAGCAGCCCGGTCAGCGCCGGGTTGAAGAAAGCCTGCCCAGCGCCGAGCACCCCGGCCAGGACCATGAACACCCACAGCGCCGGGGCTCCCGTGAGCAGCAGCGCGGCCAGCAGCAGCTCGCTGGCGCAACGGGCCACGTCGGAGCCGATCATCACGGCCCGGCGGGACAGCCGGTCGGCGATCACCCCGCCGGCCAGCAGCAGGACCACCAGCGGGACGGTCTCGGCGGCCAGCACGTAGCCGACATCCTCGGCGCTGCGGCCTTGCTGAAGGACGGCGAAGGTCAGCGCGACCGGCACCATGGCCGCCCCGACCAGGGAAGTGGCGTAGCCGGTGAAGAACAGCCGGAAGTCCCGCTCGGCCAGCGGGCCGAGCCGGCCGGGCCCGGTCACTGAGACTCAGCGGCAGCCGGGGCCGGATCGGCCATGACGAACATGACCAGGCTGGTGTTGACGTGGACGGCGCCCGGTTCATGCGGCCGCCGGGCGCGTTCGTGGAGCAGCGTGGCCGCCGCGCGGATGGCGGTGCGGGCTTCCGCCCAGTCGTCCGGGTCCACCCACAGCTCCGCGTCGACGGCCAGCACCGGCGTTTCCGGTGACCGCTGCCCGGCGCGGCGGCGCAGCTCCTCGATGACGGCCTCGACGAACAGCGCGTGCCCCTCGGTGTCGGCCGACGGCTGGTCCCCGGTGTGCGGTGGCACCCGGTAGCGGTAGCGGCGCTCCTGGCCACCCCGCCGGGACCGCTGCTCGGCCAGCTCCACGACCTCCGCCTCGGCCAGCTGCCGCAGGTGATAGCTGGCCAGGGCCTGGCTGACACCGAGCTCGCGGCCCAGCTCGGCCGCGGACATCGCCGCGCCGGTGAGCAGGGACAGCATCCGCAGCCGCAGCGGGTGCGCGCGAGCACGCAGCGCGGCGACCTGGCGCCCCTCAACCTCCAAAGACATACTTGCAGCTTAGTCGGGGCGCCACCGACCAGCAAGCAGTCCTTTGGACGCTGGGCGGGAATGAGGCGCGCCCGGCCCTTGGCCCGGCGTTTGGCCAGCCAGGTTAGGCGGCGGAACGGTCGGTGACGGGGCGGCGGCGCAGGCCCGGGTGCTGCAGGGCGGGCGGCAGGTCGGCCTGGTCGAGCGCACCGACGTCGGTGCCGGGCGGGACGATCTCGTCGATGCGGTCGAGGATGTCGTCGGTCAGGGCGACGTCGACCCCGGCCAGCAGGTCGTCCAGCTGGTCCTCGGTCCGGGCCCCGAGCAGAGCGCTGGTCACGCCGGCGTGGGCGATGGTGAACGCCATCGCCAGGTGGGTCATCGGCAGGCCCGCTTCTGCCGCGACGGGGATGAGCTGCTCGACGACGTCGAGGCGGTGCGCGTCGTTGAGGTGCCGGAAGAAGCGGGCCCGGCTCAGGTCGTTCTGCTGGCCCTTGCGGACACGGCCGGTGAGCAGGCCCTGGGCCAGCGGTCCCCACACCATCGTGCCCAGCCCTAGCGCTGAGCCACCGGCAGCACCTCGCGCTCGATCCCGCGGTTGAGGATCGAGTAGGCCGGCTGCTCGGTGTGAAACCCCTCCCGGCCGCGCCGCTCGGCGACCCACTGGGCCTCGACGATGCTGGACGCGGGCGACCCGGACGCTCCGATGGCCCGGACCTTGCCGCTGTGGACCAGGTCGGACAGCGCCGACAGCGTCTCCTCGATGTCGGTATCGGGGTCGGGCCGGTGCAGCTGGTACAGGTCGATGTGGTCGGTCTGCAGCCGGCGCAGCGAGTTCTCGACCGCGGTCGTGATCCACCGGCGGGAGCTACGACCCTGAAGGCGTCGCCAGTCGGCGCATTTATCCTGGTTAGAGCCATTCTTCTCCGTCGACCAGGGCTTCATCCCCTGGGCAGCGGGCGAGGATGACTTCGAAGGCGGCAATGATCCTGCCGGTATCGGCCCGGGTGCGGCGGTAGGCGCTGGGCATGAAGATCATGCCGAATGGCCCGCACCGCCGGGCGTTATGGCTTCGTGGTGTAGCGGCCGGAAATCGCGCAGGTTGTTGATGACGATGGCACGGTGCTCGGCTCGGGCGAGCGCCAGGACTTCGGGATCCGACAAGGCTTCCCGATCAGGATGACCAGCCACCGGCTCCACGTCGTGTCCGCGTGACCGCAAGTCTCTGGCGATCGCCGGGCTCAGCATCTCATCCAGCAATAGTTTCACCGCCGAAGCGCGGCCTGCCCGGCCAGGTAAGCAGCGTGCGCCTCTACTGTCCCTTGCTCGTTAGCCTCGATGTCCTGGTCAATTTCGCCGGTGTAGGCGCCGTAATAGGCAATCGCGGCCTGAATGAGGCCGAGCGGTATCTCCAGATAGCGTGCGGCCTCCGCCGCGTCGCCACCGTTGTCGCGGACCACCGCTATGACCTCGGACACATCCTTGCCCGTCCCGAGCAGCCGGGCCCGGCGGCCGGCCGAGCCGTCGGCGAACCGGACCAGTTTCGTCGCCATCGCGCCATCGATCTGATGAGGCGGAGGAATCCCGGGCGGCCGGGGGTCGCGGGCCATAGAGTTCCGGGGGCGAATGCCTCGAATATCATTGTCTGGCCTGGAGATGGTGATGGAACGCGCGAGTGTGGGCCGGCGGGCGGTGCTGGCGGGGCTGGCCGCCGGAACGCTGGCCGGGTGCGGGCG
>CAXUJF010000688.1:0-3126 GCA_964250865.1 uncultured Streptosporangiaceae bacterium | reverse complement strand
GCCCCCACCGGCGCCGACCGGACCACGCTGGCCGCATTCCTGGCCACCAACCACGCGGGCGCGCTGGCGGAGATCCTGACCGAGTTCGTGGTGCGCGGGGTCAACCTGACCACGATCCAGTCCCGGCCCACCGGCGACCGCCTGGGCCGGTACTACTTCTTCATCGACTGCGAGGGCCACGTGGCCGACGCCCGGGTCGGCGAGGCCCTGATGGGCCTGCGCCGGGTCTGCGCCGACGTCCGGTTCCTGGGCAGCTACCCGCGCGCCGACAACGGCCAGACCGAGGTGCCGCGGGGTACGTCGGACGACGACTTCGCCGCCGCCGCCCAGTGGCTGACCCGGCTCCGCGGTGGCTGACCCGGCTCCGCGGTGATCACTGACCACCGCGGAACCGGATACCGGCCCAAACCGGGTGCGCTTACGCCGGGCCGTGCTAACAGATCGGGGCCGGAGGCGCCGCCGGGGCCGGGCGGCCCGGGACGGCCCGGGTCCTCGACGGTCCCGGGCATCATCTGCGAGGACATCCCGGGCGGCAGCGCACGCCGCATCTGCTCCAGCTGGGCCCGCGCCGCCATCTGCTGCGCGAACAGCGTGGTCTGGATGCCGTGGAACAGCCCCTCCAGCCAGCCGACCAGCTGAGCCTGCGCGACCCGCAACTCGGCCTCGCTGGGTACCTCGTTCTCGGCGAACGGCAGCGACAGCCGTTCCAGCTCGTTGACCAGCTCGGGCGCGAGCCCGTCCTCCAGCTCCTTGATCGAGCTCTCGTGAATTTCCCTCAGCCGGGCCCGGCTCTTCTCGTCCAGCGGCGCGGACCGGACCTCTTCCAGCAGCTGGCGGATCATGCTGCCGATCCGCATGACCTTGGCCGGCTGCTCCACCATCTCGGCGACCGACCGCTCGTTGATCTCCTGCTCGCCGTTCTCGCCGACCGGAGAGGCTTCGATGGGTACCCCGTCCGGGCCGACCACCACCACGTTGGGGCGGTTTCCGGAGTCTGCGTTCATCCCGTCCATCTTCCTAGTGTGTCGGACTTCGGGAGTGCTCTGTTCATTTCACCTCACCAGCAGGACCTTGCCGGTGTGACCCCCCGCCTCCACGATCCGGTGCGCCTTAGCCGCGTCGGCCATGGGCACCGTCTCCTCGATGATCGGCCGCACCGTACCCGCGCTGACCAGCGGCCACACCTGGTCGATGACCGCGGCCACGATGGCCGACTTCTCCGCCACTGGCTGGTTGCGCAGGGTGGTGGCGTGAATGCTGGCCCGCTTGGACTGGAGCAGGCCGAGATCGAGCTCGGCCCGGTTGCCGCCCTGACGGCCGATGATCACGAGCCGGCCCTCGCTGGCCAGCGCGGCCAGGTTACGGGCCAGGTAGCTGGCCCCCATGATGTCCAGGATGACGTCGGCGCCGTGGCCGCCGGTGACGTCCTTCACCACCTCGACGAAGTCCTCGTCCCGATAGGAGATGGCCACGTCGGCGCCGAGGGCCCGGCAGAAGTCCAGCTTGTCCGGGGACCCCGCGGTGCAGATAACCCGGGCCCCGAAGGCCTTGCCGAGCTGGATCGCGGTCGTGCCGATGCCGCTCGCGCCCCCGTGCACCAGCATGACCTCCCCGGCGCGCAGCTGGCCTACCTGGACCAGGTTGGAGTACACGGTGCAGGTCGTCTCGGGCAGCGCGGCCGCGTCCACCAAGGTCAGGCCGGCCGGCAGCGGCAGCAGCTGGCCCGCCGGGACCGCGACCTTCTCGGCGTAACCGCCCCCGGCCATCAGCGCACAGACCTCGTCGCCCGGCTGCCAGCCGGTGACGTCCGCGCCGACGGCTTCGATCCGCCCGGAAACCTCCATCCCCGGGTAGGCCGAGGCGCCCGGCGGCGGCGGGTAGTGACCCTGGCGCTGGAGCAGGTCGGCCCGGTTCACCCCGGCCGCGGCCACGTCGATCAGCACCTCACCGGGGCCGGGCTCGGGGTCGGGGACCTCCTCCCACTGCAGAACTTCCGGTCCTCCTGGCTCAGTGATGACCACGGCCCGCATATCAACTCCCGGTGTTGTCATTCCCCGTCCTGGGCAGAACGGTGGGTGATGAAGCACTAGCCCTGTGGCAACAGCTATCAGTGGCTTAGGCTTCCGCTGTAACAAACCGGACCAAGCATGACAACTGACCCGGTGGGTGCCGGGCCGGGAGCTTTTACCACCGATATTGGGGGCTCGACCTGTGGCGACAGATGACCGCGACAAGCCTGCTGACGTGGCAGACTCTGCCGGCGCGGCGGCGGGTGCGCGTGACAACCTGGCCGCAGAAAGCACGGTGCCCAGCGAAAACGAGACCCACGGGCGGCCGCTGAACGGGACGGCCAACGGCGCGGAGGGCAGCGCGGACGGTGGCGCGGAGGGTGGCGCGGGCGCCGAGGTGGGCGACGCGGACGATTACGAGCCGTATCTGCCGCCCGGGCCCAACCCGTTCTCCTCCGTTCACCCACAGGGCACGCCCGCGCCCTACCGGCCGCTGGGCGGCAACGGGTCGCTGGGCAGCGCTGGGCCGCTGGGCGGCAACGGGTCGCTGGGACGCGATGGGTCCCAGCGGAGTGACGGGCCGCGGGGCGACGATGAATCGCTGGGCGCTGGGCCGCTGAGTGATAGGCCGCTGAGTGGCAACGGTGCTTATCCGCCGCCGTTCGACCGGGACCCGTGGTCCGCCGACCGGGCCCCCGCGCCACCGGAGCCGGCCGGGGAGCGCGAGCCCGGTGCCGGGTCTGCGCCGGAGGGGAAGCACGGGGCGGAACACCTGCGTGGAGCGGGTGAGACGCCCGAGCCCCCTGCGCCGCCACATCCCGGGGTGTCGCCCTACCCGCCGCTGCTCAGCGACGAGTTCGACGACGGCCGGGCGGCCGGGCCCGGTTATGGCAATGCCGCGCCCTACCCGGCCTACACCCCCTACGGCCCGGACGACGAGATTGCCGACGACGCGCTGACCGACTACGGCCTGCCGTCGCCGCAGTCCTACGGCTATGCCCCGCCCCCGCCGCTGGCCGAACCGCAGCCGGACCCCGGGTGCCGGCGCCCCGGTTCGGCCCGGCGGCCCCAACGGGGCCCCAGGCTTCTCCGGCCCCGCCGGCCCCCCCCCCCCCCC
>CAXUJF010000687.1:0-3126 GCA_964250865.1 uncultured Streptosporangiaceae bacterium | reverse complement strand
GGGGCGCGCGGGGGCGCGGGAGAAGGTGCCGCGCGCAGGCCGCCGTCCACATCCCCTGTCCGCCTGGCATGGCCCTAGGCCACCCCCGGATCAGGGCAGGGCCGCGGCGGACTCCTCGCGGGCCTGGGCCTCGATGCGCCCGTCCCGCATGCGGACGATACGGCTCGCGGCCGACGCCACCTCGGGGTCGTGGGTGACCATGACGATGGTCTGGCCGCCACGGTGCAGGCGCCGAAGCAGCTCGATGACCTCCGCCCCGCCCTGGGAGTCGAGAGCGCCGGTGGGCTCGTCGGCCAGCAGCAGGGTGGGCTCGTTGGCCAGGGCCCGGGCGATGGCCAGCCGCTGGCGCTGACCACCGGACAGCACCCCGGGCACGGCGGTGGCCTTGTCGCCGATGCCGAGCAGGTCGAGCAGGTCACGGGCCCGGGTCTCGGCCATCTTGCGCTTGCGGCCGGCGATGACCGCGGGCAACGCCACATTCTCCAGCACGGTCATGCCTTCGAGCAGGTTGAAGAACTGGAACACCAGCCCGATGTGGCGGCGGCGGAGCCGGGCCAGGTCGTCCTCGCTGCGCCCGGTGACCTCCTCGTCGGCCACCCAGATCTGCCCCTCGTCGGCCCGGTCCAGCCCGGCCACCAGGTTCAGCAGCGTCGACTTGCCGCAGCCGGACGGCCCCATCAGCGCGACGAAGTCGTTCTGGCTCACCTGGAGATCCACCCCGCGCAGTGCCCGGACGGGCGCGTTCTCCGATTCGAAGGTCTTGCGCACCCCCCGCACGGCCAGCGCCGACCCCGCGTCAATCTCACCCATCGTGTCCTCCCCTGGCAGCAATCTTGTAAGCGATGACCGGGGCTTCCCGCCCCTTCACCAGCTGGGCGCCGAGCGCGGTGGCCTGCACCGGCACGGTCAGCGCCCGCATGGTGGCGTCGGAGATCACCGTCTCGCCCTTGGCCGCCAGTTGCTGCAGCCGCTGGGACAGGTTCACGGTGTCGCCGACCAGCGTGTATTCGAGCCGTTCAGCCGACCCGAGCAGGGCCGCCGCCGTCTCTCCGGTGGACAGGCCGAGCCCGAGCCCGAACTCGGGCAGGCCGCTGTCGGTCCAGGTTTTGTTGATCTTGGCCTGCAGCTCGTGCATGGCCGCCGCGGCTACGACGGCGCGGTCGGCGTGGTCCGGCTGCGGGAACGGGGCGCCGAACACGGCCATCACCGCGTCGCCGACGAACTGCATGACCGTCCCCCCTTCGCCCAGAATGGCCCGGTTCATCGCGGCCCGGTGGGTGTTGAGCTGGCCCGCCAGCTGGCTCGGGTCGGCTCGCTCCGCGATGGTCGAATATGACCTAATGTCGCTCATCAGGACCGTGACCACCAGTCTTTCCGTCTCACCGATGCCGCGCCGTTCCAGCCGGAGCTTCTCCGCCAGCCCGCCGGGCAGCAGCCGGGAGAGGGTCTCGCCCTGCTCCTCGCGGTCCACGATGGCCTGGTGCAGCAGGCGCAGCCGCGACAGTGCGTCCTGGTTACCCGCCGACACCCCCTCGGCCAGCCGGACGAACAGCGCCGACACCTCGTCGTCGACCGCCTCGGGCGGGACGTGGCGAGCCGCGGCGATGGCCTTGACCGGTTTGCCCTCGGCCACCAGGCTCAGCAGCTCCTCCTCCGCGGGCCGCAGCGTGCCCGGCGTCACCACCGGGTTGACCAGCGCGGCCACGATGTCCGGGTCCAGCGCGGTGCCGCCGGTGGCCACCGCCCGGATCGCGTCGGCCAGCTGGGTGCCCCCGGCCACGTGGTCCTTGAGCAGGTAGCCGTAGCCCGCCGATCCCTCGGCCAGCAGCGAGACCGCGTACTCCGGGTCCTCGTACTGGGACAGCACCACGATCCCGGTGCCAGGGTGCCGCTTGCGGACCTCCTTGGCCGCGTCGATGCCCTCGCTCTGGAACGACGGCGGCATCCGGATGTCGGTCACCAGCACCTGGGGCCGGGTCTCGCTCACCCCGGACACCACTCCGTCAAAGTCGCCTGCCACCCCGAGCACGTGCAGGTCCTGCTGCCGCTCGATCAGAGCGCGCACGCCTTCTCGCACGATCAGGTTGTCGTCCGCCAGGAAGACCCCGATCGTGGGCGCTGATCCGTCACCATGCTCCACATCTCCAGTTGTCGCATAGTAGGCCGAGCCGGGCCAGAGAGCAGCCACGCCGGCCGCTGCTGGTGCTACCACCACGGGAAACGGCAGCTAGCACACTGGCCACCCGCCCACGCCGGGCCCGAACATGGCATCATGCGCGTCCACCTGTGCGGTATCCGCGGGTCCACTCCGGCCCCGGGCGCCGACTTCCTCCGTTATGGCGGTCAGACCTCGTGCGTGGCCGTGGCCCACGACGGTGACCCCGTGCCCGCGCTGATCCTGGATGCCGGCACCGGGCTGCGCGCGGTGACGGGCCTGCTCGGGGACCGGCCGTTCGACGGAACCATCGTGCTCACGCACCTGCACTGGGACCACGTGCACGGCCTGCCGTTCTTCCGCGGTGGTGACCGCGAGGACGCGCGGGTGGCGCTGCTGCTGCCCCAGCAGGAGGACGGGGCGGACGCGGAGGAGGTCCTGGGCCGGGGGATGTCCCCGCCGCACTTCCCGATCACGCCCCGCGGCCTGCGCGGTGCGTGGACGTTCGACTCGCTCCGGCCCGGCCCGCTCAAGGCCGAGGGCTTCCTGATCGAGGCCCGGGAGGTGCCGCACAAGGGTGGCCGGACGTTCGGCTACCGGGTCAGCGACGGGCGGTCGGTGCTGACCTACATCCCGGATCACTGCCCCACGGCACTCGGGCCCGGCCCGGACGGCTGGGGCGAGTACCACCCGGCCGTCATGGCGCTGGCCGCCCGCACGGACCTGCTCATCCACGACGCCTTCATGGAGCCACGTGAGGTCGCGGCCGAGGCGGCGTTCGGGCACGCGGCCGCCGACTACGCGGTGGAGCTGGGACGCCGGGCCGGCGCCCGGCGGGTGCTGCTGGCCCACCACAAGCCGGACCGGACCGACCAGGCCCTGGACGGGCTGGGCCTCCGGCTCGCTAGCCAGCCTGGCCAGGAGCCGGAGGTCATCGTGGCCGCCGAGGGCCGCACCTACCAGCTCTAACT
>CAXUJF010000686.1:0-3130 GCA_964250865.1 uncultured Streptosporangiaceae bacterium | reverse complement strand
CCCACCAGTAGATGAACAAGATCAGCGTGAGACCGGCGGCTGCAGCGGGCGCCAGCCACCAGGACCAGGCCATGACCGACGCGGACGCCCCGGTCTGGGTCCAGGTGAGGATGCCCCTCGTGCGCAGCAGCCAGCCGAAGGTGTGGCTGAGCGCGTAGACCGGGGCCATCACCAGTGTGAACGTGACGGCCACACCAAGCAGCAGCGACAGCACGCCGGCCAGGACGGTCTTGGCGTCCGGGGCGATGTAGCGGGTGTTGTCGCGCAGGTGCTGCTCCTCGGCCGACCCGCGCCGGTAGGCCGGCTGCGTGTCCTGCGGGCTGAGGTTGTGCCGGACCAGGCTCAGCGAGGCGGCGATGTAGCTGCCGCCCGAGACCCCGACGATCCACCTGGTCTTGGGGTAGAGCCCGCCGGCCAGTCTCTGCAGTGCCCCCAGGCAGTAGGTCGCCGACCGGATCCCGCCGCCGGAACAGCAGATGGCCCAGTCAGCGGTACCGCTAGCGGTCCCGTCGGGTGTCTCGTCCATGACCGGTTCCCCTCCCCGTGCCTCTTGCTGAGGCGGAGGGGGGATGGGCCGCTCTGATACAGCTGGGCCGGGTCAGGCCTCCTGGCGGAGCCGGGCCGCGGCCGCCGTCATCGACTTCAGCTTGCCGTAGGCCGACTCCCGGGGCAGGTACTTCATGCCGCAGTCCGGGGCCAGGATCAGCCGCTCGGCAGGCACGTGCTCCAGGGCCCGGCGGACCCGGCCGGCTACCGCGTCCGGCGTCTCCACGGTCTCATCGCCGAGGTTGAGGACGCCCAGGATGATCGTCTTGCCGTCCAACGCGGTGAGGACCTTGGTGTCCAGGTTGGCCTGGGCGGTCTCGATCGAGACCTGGTCGCAGTCACAGGCGGCCAGCTCAGGCAGGAACGAGTAGCCCTGGGGCCGGTCGGCCACGATCGCGGCGTAGCCGAAGCACAGGTGCACCGCGGTAGTGCCGGTGATGCCGTCCAGCGCCCGGTTGATCGCCTTGACCCCGTACTTGCGGGCCTCGTCCGAGTTGGACTGCAGGTAGGGCTCATCCAGCTGCACCACGTCCGCGCCCGCCGCGAACAGGTCCGCCACCTCCGCGTTGACCACCTCGGCGTAGGCCAGAGCCAGGTCCTCGGGGCTGGTGTAGTAGTCGTTCACGGCCTGCTGGGCCATGGTGAACGGTCCGGGCACGGTCATCTTCACCGTCCGGTCGGTGTTGGCCCGCAGGAACGCCACGTCGTCCACCTCGACCGGGTGCCGCCGGTGGATCGGGCCGGTGATCCGGGGCACCGAGTTCGGGATGCCGGTGCGGCCCAGCAGCGTGCCCGGGTTATCCAGGTCCACGCCGTCCAGCGCGGTGGCGAACCGGTTGGAGTAGCTCTCCCTGACCTGTTCACCGTCGGTTACGATGTCCAGGCCGGCCCGCTCCTCGTCGCGCAGCGCGAGCAGGGTCGCGTCCCGCTGGGCCTGCTCCAGGTGGGCGGGATCCACGCGCCACAGCTCGGCGGCCCGGACCCGGGGCGGCAGGCGGTGGCTGAGCCGGTCACGGTCAATGAGCCAGTCCGGCTGGGGGTAACTGCCGACCAGAGAAGTGGGAAAAAGCATGTCAGCTAGCCTATGCGGGCGGCGGCAACGGAGTGCCGGTCAAGTCGGCGCAGTAGGCCAGCAGGGCGTCCTGGAGGGTGGAGTCGCGGGCGGCCGGGTTTGGAACGCGGGGTTGCTGGTGGTAGAAGTAGCCGCCGGTGACGGTGGCGGCGGGATCGTCGCTGACCGCGAGCCAGGCCTGGGTAACCGGGTCCTGGGCCAGGTCGTCGGGGGCACCGGCGCCGCCCATCCGGGTCGCCACCCAGCCCGGTTCGACCGCGTTGGACAGCACCCCGGGCAGGCGCCGGGCCACGGCCAGAGCCAGCACGGTGTCGTAGAGCTTGCTGTCGCTGTAGGCCTGGGCGCCGTTCCAGCGCCGGCGGGTCCACTGCGGGTCGTCCAGGCTGGGGTCACCACCACCGGACATGCCCGAGCTGAGGTAGACCAGCCGGGCGGGCCGGGTGATCAGCGCGGTCAGCAGGTAGGGAGCCAGCACGTTGATGGCGAATACTTCGGCCAGCCCGTCCGGGGTCTCGATCCGGCGCGGCTGACGGTAGCCGACGCCCGCGTTGTGGATCACCGCGTCCAGCGGGAGCCGGTGATCAGGACTCGTGCCACTCGCGCATTTTAATAGGCTGACCCGGTGAAGCCGTTCCTGCTGCTGGGCATCCGCGCCGACGATGCGCCGTCGGACAACGAGTACGAGTCGTTCCTGACCTTCTCCGGGCTCGACGAAGCCAGCCTGCACCGGATCCGGCTGGAGCAGCGGCCACTGGGCCCCATTGACCTGCGGGACTGGTCCGGCATCATGCTGGGCGGCGGTCCGTTCAACTACACCGACCCGGAAGAGCGCAAGTCGGCGGTCCAGCGCCGGGTCGAGGCCGACCTGCACACGCTGCTGCACGAGGTGGTCGGCGCGGACTTCCCGTTCCTGGGCGCCTGCTACGGGATCGGGGCGCTGGGCCGTCACGAGGGCGCGGTGCTGGACCGCCATCACAGCGAGCCGGTGAGCTGTGTCGAGATCACGCTCACCCCGGAGGGCCGCGCGGACCCGCTGTTCGGGGCGCTGCCCGGCACGTTCAGCGCGTTCACCGGGCACAAGGAGGCGGTCCGGACGCTGCCGCCGCACGCGGTCCGGCTGGCCAGCAACGCGGCCTGCCCGGTGCAGGCGTTCCGGGTCGGCCGTTGCGTCTACGCCACCCAGTTCCACGCCGAGCTGGACGCCGTCGGCATGTGCACCCGGGTGGACGCCTACAAGTACGCGGGCTACTTCCCGCCCGAGGAAGGGGACGAGGTAAAGGCCATGGCGCGGCGCAGCGACGTCACCCAGCCGCCCGTCCTGCTGCAGCGGTTCGTGGCCCGCTACGCGGACCGCTCGCCCGCCTCCGTGGCCTGATTACGGCCGTCGGGGCCGAAGCAGGGCGGGTCGAGCGCGGTCACGACCAGCTCACCGCCGTCGGCCGCAGGCCGGTCCGGCAGGCGGCAGGTGATCACGGTGCCGTCCACGCGCAGGTCGGCCTCCCCCCCCGCCCC
>CAXUJF010000685.1:0-3138 GCA_964250865.1 uncultured Streptosporangiaceae bacterium | reverse complement strand
GGGGAGAGCCGGGGCGGGACTGGCTCGGCGGTGGCTGGCCAGGCGGGAACTGGCCCAGGCGGTTCCGGTGGTCCCCCCGAGGCGGTCCGCTGATCGTCGGGTTGGTGGTATTGGCGCTGCTCGCGGGGCTGCTGGGCGGTTACCTGGCCGGGGATGCCCACGGTCGTCATCGAGCGGTCGCGGCCCGGCCGTCGCGGCCCGCCGCGCCGGGTGTCTCCATCGGGCTGGCCGAGACGGGCAGCCAGTGCTCGACCGTGCTGGGGCACAGCATGCAGCTCGGGGTCGAGGTGGTGAACGGGTCGCCGGTGGACATTTCGCTCGGGCAGCTCACGGCCCGGTTCCCGAGCGGCGGGCTGAAGCTCACGGTCGCGTCGTGGGGTCCGTGCGGCACGTTGCCTTACGCCCATGCGGCGGTGAACAGCGTGCTGGCCAGCGGGGCCAGCACCTGGCTGAGCGTGACCGTCACCACGCTGGCCAAGTGCCCGCAGGGGCTGCCGGTGCAGTACGTGGCCAGCTACGACCAGCTGGGTCTTACGTACACCGTGATACTGCCGGGCTTCGCCGACCTGGGCGGCGAACCGGTGGGCGGCTGCCCGTCGCCGAGCGGCCATCCGTGATCGGGCTGCGTGATCGGGCTGTCGTGATCGGGCCGTCTATCGTGGCAGTGTGACCGGCCAACAGGATGACGACCCCTGGATGGGATTTCCCCGGGAGTCAGCGGACGACGTGCTCGAGCTGGGCGATGATCGCCCTCGCCGCAGGCTGGGGCCGTCCTGGTGGCCCCCGCAGCTACCACGATTCGCCGTGGTGCTGGCCGCGGCCACGCTCGTCCTCGGCCTGGCCGTGGGTTTCGGGGTGGGGCATGCAACCGGCTCCCGTCAGGCTGGCCGGCCGGGCGCGGCGGTCTCGGCTGGTGACAGCTCAGCCGCAGCCGAGGTGGTAGGCGGTCCCACGCTGGCCCAGACCGGCAACGTGTGCTCAGCTCAGCAGGGGCATACGCTCCAGCTCGGTATCCAGGTGGCCAACGACTCCGCCGCGCCGCTGACGCTGGGTCAGGTGCGGGCGATACTGCCCATGGGCGGTTTGCGGGAGACCGGGTGGACCTGGGGTCCCTGCGGCGAGCTGAACGCCGGCCCGCACAACGGCGGCGATCCGCAGGGTGCGGGGCCCGACCAGTATCTGACCCCGGGCGCCAACGGCTGGATCAACGTCGAGGTCACGGTGGTGGTCACCTGCCCCACCCCGCTGCCGGTCCAGTTCGTGGTCAGCTATGAACAGTACGGAAAGATCGGCTCGGCCCAGTTCCCCGGCTTCCAGGACCTGGGCGCCGTACCGTACTCCGGCTGCCCGGGAGGCTAGGGCTGGGCGGCGGGAATGGTGCCCGCGGTCCGGATAAGCAGGTGGTCCGGGCCACGCAGGTTGAAGTTGGGCTTGTACTGCAGCCCGTCGGCGGCCAGCTCCGGGGCGGCCACCCGGCGCGCGAACGCGGTCAGCGCGGTGGTCGCCTCCAGCCGGGCCAGCGGTGCCCCCAGGCAGAAGTGCGGCCCCGCCGCGAAGGCCAGGTGACCGGGGGCATCGCGGGTGATGTCGAACCGGTCCGGGTCGGTGAAGGCCCCGGGATCCCGGCCGGTCGCGGCCAGCAGGACCAGGATCAGCGTGCCGTCGGTCGCCTCGAGGTCGCCGAGCTGAATCGTCCCCCGGGCCACCCGGGCGGTCAGCTGCACGGGCGGGTCGTAGCGCAGGGTCTCTTCGACCGCTCCGGCGGCCAGGCCCGGATCGGCCCGCAGCGCGGCCAGCTGGTCCGGGTGCCGGAGCAGGGCCAGGACCGCGTTCGAGATCAGCCCGACCGTGGTTTCGTGCCCGGCCACCAGCAGCAGGATGGCGGTGGAGATCAGCTCGGCCTCGGTCAGCCGGCTGCCCTCGTCTTCGGCCCTGATCAGCTCGGTGAGCAGGTCGTCACCGGGGTCGGCGCGGCGTTCGGCGATGAGCTCACGGAAGTAGGCGGTGAACTCTTCCCGAGCCGCGCTGGCGTCGGCCGCACCCTCCTCGGGCGCGACGAACTGGGGCTGCAGGGAGTGAGCCAGCCGGGCCGACCAGCCCGCGAACCGGGCGTGGTCCCCGGCGGGCACGCCGAGCAGCTCGCAGATGATCCGGACCGGCAGCGGGTAGGCCAGCTGCTCCACGAGTTCCAGCTCGTGCGGGCTCTGCTCAGCCGCGGCCGACAGCAGCTCGTCGGTGACGGTCTGGATCCTGGGGGCCAGCCGGGCCACCATACGCGGGGTGAACGCCTTGGATACCAGCCGCCGCAGCCGGGTGTGGTCCGGCGGGTCCATGGACAGGAATGACATGCCGGACCGCCGGGGCGCGTCCGGCGGGGCCAGCCGGGAGGTGCCGCGTTCACTGCTGACCCGGCTGTCGCGGAGGATGCGCGAACAGTCGGCGTGCCGGCCCAGGACGATCAGGGCGCCGCCGAACGTGGCGTACGGTGAGGCCTCCCGCAGCGCGGCCAGCACCGGATAAGGATTGGCCACCACGGCCGGGTCGCCGAGCTGGCTGAGGAGATTCTGCTCCGTCGTGGTCATGGCCCTAGGCTCCAACTTGAACCTTGGTTCAAGTCAAGCGGTCTTAATGGAGTGACGATGAGCGTAACCGAGACTGATTCCCCGGCGTCCCCGGCGTCCCCGGCGTCCCCGGCCGAGCCGCCGTCCCCGGCGTTGCTGACGATCGGGCAGCTGTCAGCCGAGACCGGCGTCCCCACCTCGACGATCAGGTTCTGGGAGCGCAAGGGCCTGCTGACCCCGGATCACCGCCGGTCCGGCCAGCGCCGCTACACCCCGGCCGCCGTCCGTGGGGTGGCCATGTTGCGCCTGTTGCAAGAGGTGGGTCTGACCCTGGCCGACATCCGCCGCTTCCGCGAGGAACGCGCGATCACTCCCCGGTCCTGGCACACGCTCGTGGCCGACAAGCTTACGGACGTCGAGCGCCAGATAGCCGCCCTGGAGCACGCCCGCGACCTGCTGTCCCACGCCTCGACCTGCCACCACGACGACTTGCTTGCTTGCCCCGGCTTCCAAGAGTGGTTCGCCGCCTACCTAGCCACCTTCCAAGCCCGCGAACGCACTCCCACCTGAGCCACCC
>CAXUJF010000684.1:0-3139 GCA_964250865.1 uncultured Streptosporangiaceae bacterium | reverse complement strand
GGACCGCCCGGTCGCCGGCACTGGGACCGCTGGGCAGGCGCCGCCTGGGTGAAGGTCAGCGCGGCGGCGGCGAGAACGAGCGCGCCCGCCCCCGCTCGCACTGCGCGCGTGCGCGTACGGACATCGGTTCTCCGCATTGAGAATTCTGCTTTCGGGGTAAGCCGGCCGGAACTGCGGTGAGCGGCCAGCCCGGCTCGGCCGCCAGCTGAAACGTAGCTGCGACGGTCGCGTTCGGGCCCCAGCCCGGACGGGAGGACGTGCCACCAATTGGGGCGGGGGGCGGCGGGGGCGGGGCGGGGGCGCGCCGCGCGCGCGGCGCGGCGAGGGCGGGGGGGGGGGCCCCCCCCCCGCCCGCGCACGGCCATGGCTGTACGGGCCTGCCGGTTACGGGCCGGTCCATTGCTGGTTACTGCCACCGTTGCAGGTCCACAGCTCGCCCAGGGCACCGTCAGCGGTGCTGGCGTGGGTGACGTCCAGGCACAGCCCCGATTGCACCCCGGTGATGGTGCCGTTGGAGTTCAGCGACCACTGCTGGTTCGAGCCGCCGTTGCAGGGCCAGATGTCGACCGCGGTGCCCGGCGTGGTGCCCAGCCCGAAGGCGTCCAGGCAGTCGCCGCCCGCATACACCGTCAGCTGGCCCGAGGAAGTGGCGGTCCACTCCTGGTTGGAACCGCCGTTGCAGTCCCAGATATCCACCTGGGTGCCCTCGGTGTGCGTGAGGTTGGGCACGTCCAGGCACTTGCCAGCCCCTACTGCGTGGATCTCACCGGTACCGCTGGGAGTGCTCGCGGTGAAGGCGACGACCTGGTTCGCGGCGGGAGCCAGCAGGAGGCCATCGGCCACGCTCGGCGTCGGGAAATGGTTGGCCGGGGCGCCGATCGACGCTTGCTGGCTCACCGCGCCGTTAGCGGGGTTGATCCCGTACAGCGTCCCGTTCTGCCCGATGGTCCAGACCAGGCCCGCGGCGAGGATGGGCGGGCCGCCGCCCGCGGTCCCCTGCCACAGCACCTTCAGCGTGGCGGGTGACTGGGTGGTCTGCACCGCGGTGATGCCGCTGAGGCAGGGCAGGTAGACAGTGCTGCCGCTCACCGCCATGCCGCCGTCGATGTCGTCGCCGCAGCCCGCCTTGAGTTCCGCCTGCTGGCCGCCGATACCGCCGAGGTCGGCGCCGTTGAGCAGGTAGACCATTCGGGACTTGCCGGACACGACCACCTGGCCGTCGGGCAGCAAGGCCGGTGCAGTGGAGAGGTCGGCGTCCCCGGCATTGTCTGAGGGCCAGGTCGTCGGCGCGAAGAACTGATTGAGGGTCATTGACGGCGACAGGTCGAGCGCGCCGTCGCTGTAGTCATAGGGGCCCGAAGCCGAGGTCACCGAGCCGTTCCCGCTAGTGACCCAGACATTTCCGCTGCTGTCGACGGCCGGTGCGCCGCCGCCCATCCAGACCGCGCCGTGTGATTCACCAGAGCCGGAGTCCACGGTGAAAACCGACGGGGTCCCGCCCGTCTCCGCTCCCGACACGACATAGCCGTGGTAGGTGGCGCAGTCGTCGTTGTTGCCGCCGTACCCGAACACCACCCGGCCGTTATCCAGGGTCAGCCCGGTGCGCTGCAGGATGTTCGCCGGATTCTGGCCCGGCGGGTCCACATCCTGGGTGACCTCGACCGCGCCCGAGGCGGTGGACAGGCCGGCCAGGATGTGTTCCGGGCTGCCGTTGACCAGTTCGTCGGCCACGACGAAAATTTCACCGCGGGACGTGTCGATGACCGGGGTCCCGGTGATCCCGACCGACGGCGTGATGTTGCCGCACGGCAGCGAGCTCGCCGGCACCGGGGTGGCAAGATGCGCCGACCAGGCCACCGCGCCGGTGCTGGCCGACAGCGCGTACACCGTGTCGTTCTCGGTGGCCACGTACACCATGCCCCCCGATACCAGGGGCTCGCCGTACAGCTTCCCGTCGAGGGCGGGCGAGGTCCATGCCCGGGCCGAGGTGTTCACCGAGCCCACCGGGGCGGCGTTGCCGTCGCCGGCCGGATCACCGTGATAAACCGTCCAGGCGCTGGCGGAGGCAGCGCTGGCCGAAACGGGGGCAGCTGGCGTTGAGCCGGGGTGAGCCGCGGCGCTGGCGTAGCCGGTCCCGGTCAGCAAGCTTGCGGAGATTAGTGACGTCGCGCCGGCGAGGGCAACGATCACCGGGGGCCGTGCCCGCCGCCTGCGCCGACGGGACGATGATCGTGTTGGTGTGTGTTGTGAGACGACTGTACTTGAGCGAGATTGTTCAGTCATGGCCGTATGGTAGGCCGTTCAGGCCGGGCGGTAAAGAGGCGTCAGCATTTGGTTATGTTCGGCCAGTGGTTCACGTCAGAAGATCGCGAACGGGTCAACGGGCAATCCCGTGACGCCCGTGACGCGCATCGTTCCAGGTACGACAAAGAAGCTGTGGTGTCAGAGTTCGATGATGGGTCGGACCGCCTAGGCAGGGAGGGTCCATTTCTGGTTGACGCCGCCGTTGCAGTCCCAGATTTCGAGCTGGGTGCCGTTGGTGGTACTGGAGTTGGGGTCGTCGAGGCACCGGCCGGACTGGGGGTTGATGATCTGGCCGGAGCTGGTGAAGCGCCATTGCTGGGCGCCGGTGCCGTTGCAGCCGTACAGCTGGATCGCGGTGCCGTTGGCGGTGCCGCCGCCGCTGACGTCCATGCAGCCGCCCAGGACGCGCAGGGTGCCGTCGGGCTCCACCGTCCAGTCCTGGGCCGGGGAGCTGTTACAGGTCCAGATCTGGATGTGGGTGCCGTTGGCGGTACTGGCGGCGTTGTCGTCGGCGCACAGCCCGGACATGCCCGAGGTGATGGCACCGGCCTGGGCCGGGGGGGCAGCCGGCAGCGTCCAGTTCTGGTTGCTGCCGCCGTTGCAGGTCCACATCTCGAGCTGGGTGCCTGGCGTGGTGGTGCCGCCCGGGTCGTCCAGGCACAGCCCGGACGAGGGGTTGACCAAAGAGCCACTGGCCCCGGTGGTCCACTGCTGGTTGGCGCCGCCGTTGCAGGTGTAGAGGTCGGCCTTGGTGCCGTTGGTGGTGCCGGCGCCGAAGACGTCCAGGCACTTGCCGAGGGTGCGGATGGTGCCGTCGGTGGCGATGGTCCAGGAC
>CAXUJF010000683.1:0-3144 GCA_964250865.1 uncultured Streptosporangiaceae bacterium | reverse complement strand
GCACCGTCAGACCCTGCGGGACCGCGACGGGGGGCGCATCGGGTGCTGTTTCCGGCGCCTCGGCCGGGGTCGCCGCCGGGGTCGTCTCCGCGGTCGCGCGCGACGACCGGGAACGGCGTGGAGGACCGGACGCGGCGCGGTACAGCCACACTATGGACCCCCCGCCGGCCGCTGCGACCAAGGCAAATGCGATCAAAATGATCGCAGCGCTGAGCATGCCGTGCATGAACGGGAGTGTATGGTCCGTGCCATCGCGTAGCCGGGCGGCGCGCCGGCCGTTAGAGTGCTGGGGTGGCAGCCCGGTCTCTCGTCATCAAGGTCACAGCGGGTAAGGACGATCCCGAGCGCTGTAACCAAGCGTTCACCGTAGCCGGGGCGGCGGTCGCCAGCGGCGTACAGGTCTCCCTCTGGCTGAGCGGTGAATCATCCTGGTTCGCGCTGCCGGGACGAGCCGAGGACTTCAGCCTCCCGCTCGCCGCTCCGCTGGCCGACCTGCTGGCCGGCGTGCTGGCCGCGGGCACGGTCACCCTGTGCAGTCAGTGCGCCGCCCGCCGCGAAATCGCCCCCGAGGACGTGATCGACGGCATCCGCATCTCCGGCGCGGCCACGTTCGTGGCCGAAGTCACCGAGGAAGGCGTGCAGGCCCTCGTCTACTGAGGCCGCCTGGCTGAGTGGCTGGCGCGGTGCCTGGGGCGTCAGCTGGCGGAGACGGCGGCGAGACGTTCGCGGCGGAGGGTCTGAGCCAGTTCGTCGTCGTCGTGGGAGATCGGGGGCAGCGGGCCCGCGACCCAGCCCAGCAGCAGGTCGGCCAGGGCCGGGTTGCGGACCAGCGCCGGACCGTGCAGATAGGTGCCGAGGACCCGGCCCGCGTGTGCGCCCTCGGTGCCGTCGCCGCCGCCGTTGCCGATGCCCTGCGTAACCTTGGCCAGCGGGATGGCGCGCGCGCCGAGCCGGGTGACGCCCTGGTGGTTCTCGAAGCCGGTCAGCGGGGGCAGGCCCAGGGCCGGGTCCACGTCGGCCACGACCTCGCCGACCGCGCGGCGCTCGCCCCGGCTGGAGCGGATGTCCAGGATCCCCAGACCCTCGGTGGGCTCGCCGTCGGCCCCGCCGAACTCGTGGCCGAGCAGCTGGTAACCCGCGCACACCGCGAACACCACCGCACCGCGGGCCGCGGCCTCGGTCAGTCCGCCGTCGGCGTGCAGCCGTCGCGCGGCCAGCACCTGAGGCAGGTCCTCGCCCCCACCCAGCAGGTAGATGTCGCCGTCCCGGGGCACCGCCTGGTCGGCGTTGACGAACACCGGCTCGGCCTCGATGCCGCGCAGCCGGGCCCGGCGCTCCAGTACCAGCAGGTTCCCCTTGTCCCCGTAGGTGCTCAGCAGGTCGGGGTAGACCCAGACCAGGCGCACAGCGTCGGTCATGCCGCCCTCCCCAGTACGGTGCGGATCTGCTGGAACGCGGTGTAGTTGCCGATCACTTCGAGCTGCCCGTGACCGACCCGGTCCACGGCCTCGTCGATGCCGGACACCAGCTCGAAGGCCACCCCGTCGGCCTCCAGGCGGACCGCCAGGTCGGTCCGCCGTTCCCCGCCGACGAACACCCGGCGGCCACGCAGCCGCCGATAGTCGACGTCCCACAGCCAGGAGGTGTCCCGGCCGTCCGGGATCTGCGCGTTGACCGCGAGCAGGACCGGCTCCGGAGCCGGCCGCAGCACGTCCAGCGCCTCCAGCCAGCCGGCCGGGTTCTTGGCCAGCAGCAGCCGGATCGACACGCCCCGGCGCACCACGGTGGTGTAACGGCCCGCCACCGAGGTGACATCGCGCAGCCCACGCAGCGCGTGCACCACGTCCACGCCGAAGATCTCGGCCACGGCCAGCGCCACGACGGCGTTGGAGCGGTTGGCCCGCCCGGGCAGGGCCAGATCCAGCGGGCGGACCCGGCCCGCCGGGTCGATGACGTCATCCCCGGACAGCGACCACCGGATCGGCGGGCGCTCGAACCCGCACTCCCCGCACTTCCACTCGGCGCCGTCCCGCTTGAGGTGCGAGCCGCAGCGCGGGCAGCACCACGAGTCGTCGTGCCAGCGCTGGCCCGCCGCCACCCAGGTGACGTGGGGCGCCTCGGCGGCGGCCCAGGCGATGAGCGGGTCGTCCGCGTTGGCCACCACCTCAGTGTCGGGCGCCTGGGCCAGAGCTTCGCGCCAGCGCCGGGCCAGCAGCCAGATCTCGGCCGCACGGTCCATCTGGTCCCGGCTCAGGTTGAGCAGCACCAGCACCCGGGCCCTGGTCGCCTTCAGCACGGCCGGGATGTACTTCTCGTCACACTCCAGCACGGCCAGTTGCGCGTCCGGGGCCTGGCCGAGGGCAGACGCCATCCCGGCCTCCATGTTGGCCCCGAAAGCGTTGGACGCGATCTGGTGACCGAGCGGCGCCAGCGCGGCCGTGATCAGCCGGGTGGTGGTGGTCTTACCGTTGGTGCCGGTGACCAGCACCACCTGCCGGTCCTGGGCCAGCATGGTCAGCAGGCCGGGCTCGAGCCGGAGCCCGATCACCCCGCCGATGACCGAGCCGTCGCCCCGGCCAGCCAGCCGGGAAACCTTGCTCGCGGCGCCGCCGACGGTGGTCGCCAGCCGGGCTCGCAGGGGAAGCTTGTTCATTGCGGCCGATGCTATCCGTCACCCGGGCAAGCCGTCAGCAGCATCGGCTGGCCGGAGCCGATTGCCCGCAAAGGCCACAAAACGGCGCGGCCAGGACAGCACCACCTCCAGCCAGCCCGGGCCCGCGCTGATGCCGCCGGAGACTTCGAGCAGCCCGGCCGTGTGCCGCAGCGCCTGCGCGGCGTCCACCCCCGGCAGGACCTGGGCCAGGTCATCGGCGAACGGTTCCGGGCCCGGCGCGCCGAGCAGGGCGGTCCAGGCCACCTGCCGGTTATCGGCCAGGGTCACCGACAGCGGATGCCGCCGCAGCGCCCGGATGCGCTGACCCACCCGGATCCCGGGCCAGTCCGGCAGTCCCGGCAGATCGAAGTCGAGCGGCGGGGCGTGGTCGCCCGTGGCCAGCCCGGTCCCGCTCAGCGGGCAGAGCCGTTCGATCTCATGCAGCCAGCGCAGCGGCGGGATGACCCAGGCCGGCCCGGTTCACCGAGGTG
>CAXUJF010000682.1:0-3146 GCA_964250865.1 uncultured Streptosporangiaceae bacterium | reverse complement strand
GGCTGGATGGCTGGCAGCCGAGCGAGCGGACAGTAAGTGATCAGCCTGCGCCTCAAGCAGTCCGGCATGTACTGGACCGTCAGCGGGGCCGACACCATCGCCACTCATGGTGCAGTTCGGTCACGAAAAAACGTCGCAGTCGCCGATGCCGCGCGCCCTCAGCGGGCAAGAACCAGCCGAACACGGGGGTCGTCATAGAAGGCGCGAGCGAGCATCTGAGCGATCTCGGCCCATCTCCACGCTCGGCCACCTGTATCTCAAGACCAGCCACGCCCACCATCCGCCAAAGTCAGTCCGGCTCTCGCCCGCGTGTCCCAAGCTGGCAGCTCGGCCCGGAGTCACGCAACCAACCGAGAGGGCCGGGACCAGTGACCGACGACAGGAGATGCCCGGACCAGTGATCCGCATCCGTGACCGGGAAGCTGGCGACGTCGGCTTGTGCGTGCAGGTGCTGGCGGAAGTTCACCAGACGAGCGGCTACCCCACGAATTGGCCCGCCGATCCAGCCCAGTGGCTCACGCCACCCGGCATCGTCCGCGCATGGATCGCCAGCGCTCACGAGCTGCCGATTGCGGGCCATGTGGTGGTGCGGCCGGTGGCTGAGAGCTCGGCAAGGCGGCCGGTGGCGGAGGTTAGCCGGCTGTTTGTGGCTCCGGCGGCGCGGCGGCAGGGGGTAGCGCAGGCGCTGCTGGGCCAGGCCATGCACTGGGCGGCGGCCAACGGGCAGGACCTTGTCCTAGAGGTGACGGATCACCTTCAGGCGGCCCGGGCCCTCTATGAGCGAGCCGGGTTCCGCCGATTGGGTACGAAGCCAGCCGACTGGACTGCGCCGGGCGGCCTGCCGGTCATCCTGCACCAGTACCGCTGGAGCGGCCTGCCGAAGGAACGCAGCGGCGGCTAAGCCTTGGGCGGACGATCGCCCCGCGCGTACCCGTCGTACATGCTCTCGGCGGTACGGTCGGTCTTCCGGGTCAGGAAGCGTTTGTTGACGCCGGTCCAGGAGAGGAAGCCCCAGATCGCCAGCGCGAACAAGACCGGCATGACGATGTCGATCCACATATGGATCACCACTTTTCGTCTGATCCTATCTCCTGCCCGTTAAGACAGCGACCTAACGTAACCGTGCCAACTCGGGCTCTGACCTGGCCGCTCTAATCTTGCGGCGCTGGGCGGTCGCCCGGCGGGCGGCGGTGCAGTTTCCGCCAGGGCCGGACGCGCTGGTGGAGGGCTCGAGAGTGGTCGCCGCGGCGCAGCCGGTCCAGGAGTTCGTCGGCTTCGGGCTGGGTCAGCTGGCCGTCGGTCACGGCGGCGTCCAGATCAGGGCCGGCGTGGCGAGCCCGGATCTCGGCCAGGGTGGCGTCGAAGGCGGCCACATCCCCGGCCCCGCGCAACCGCTCGGCCTCCTCCGCGGTCACCCGCCCCGTCGACACCATCCGGTCGAGGTGCTGAAGCACCCGCTGCTGTTCTGCACCCAGCCCATCGCGGTCTGCTTGATCATCCATGTCGCTACCGTAACTCATATACCCCCAGGGGGTAATAGGATCATCGGTCTGAGGCCGATTCGCTGGCATGCTGGTCCGGTGGAGATCCGCCCAGCCCGGCTAACGGACGAAACCGCGATCAAGCAGATCGACGCGTACACGTGGACGGCGGACAATTCGCCGGCGCCGCCCGCACCACCGGACCAGCCGTTCTTCGGTGAGCGGAACCAGCTGGCCGACGTGCTGGTGGCGGACGGCGACGGCCAGGTGGTCGGCTACGCCATCGTCCGGCAGTACATGCCCATTCCCTCCCACCGGGACGTCCTGGAGATCAACGGGCTGGCCGTCGACCCGGCTCATCAGGGCCACGGGGTTGGGCGCCAGCTCGTGGAGGCGTGTGCTGAGCAGGCGCGCAGTCGCGGGGCCCGCAAGCTCACGCTGCGGGTGCTCGGGGACAATGACGGTGCCCGTCGGCTCTATGAGTCCTGCGGTTTCCAGGTTGAGGGTGTACTGCGCGACGAGTTCTACCTCGGCGGGCGGTACGTGGACGACGTGCTGATGGCCCGATTCCTGATCGTGGGCTGACGGTCTAGCGCCGCCCGAGTTGCTAGGCTGCCTGATACTCAGGAAGCCGCACGGCGGCTGCCCGGTGCTGGTGTTACCGTCATCAACCGTTGGAAGGTCTCACTGTGAAGAAGCTGCTCGTCCTTGCCCTGCTGGGTCTCGGCGGATTCGCCGTCTGGCGGAAGGTGCAGGCTGACCGGGCCGAGATCGACCTGTGGACCGAAGCCACCACGGGTGAGCTGAACTAACCCAGCTCGCAGCGGGACCAGACCAGCGCGCACCGGGCCCGGCCCCGGTGGAGAAGGGCATGCCGTGAGCGGTTCGGTGTCCGTGGCGCTGGTGTGCTGTGACCTCGCGGGGGCGATCGTCTCCGACGGCAGTGTGCTGGAGAAGGCGTTCGCCGAGGCCATCGCGACCCAGGGTGTCGTTCCGGGCACCGCCGCGTACGCACGGTCGATGGTCGTCGTCGACCGGTCGAGCGGCCTGCCACCGCGGGATGTCATGCACACCCTGTTCGCCGACGATGAAGCCCAGGCGCAGGCGGCTTACCTCTCCTTTGAGCGCTCGTACCGTACGGTGGCGGAGCGGTTCGGTCTCAGTGCCGTGCCGGGGGTCGAGGACGCCCTGGCCGCGTTGTCCGCCGCTGACCTCAAGGTCTGCGTCATCTCCGGCTTCTCGCGGCCCACATCGCGGCTGGTGCTGGAGCGGACCGGCATCAGCCGTCACGCCGACCTCACGCTCTGCCTGGACGACGCGCCCCGCGGTTTTCCCTGGCCCGACCTGGTGCTGACCGCGGTCATGCGCCTCGGCATCGACGATGTCGCGTCCGTCGCCGTCGCCGGTGACAGCGAGAACGTCATCACCGCGGGCCGCCGCGCCGGCGCCCAGACCCTGATCGGGATCCCTGGCGAGCGGCCCGCCCGGCGCCTGCGCACCGCCGGCGCCACCCACCTCATCAACTCCATCGCCGAACTGCCCGCCGCCCTCCTGTAACAGGTAATCTGGGGTGGCGCTCGGGGCTTTAGCTCAGTTGGAAGAGCACCTGCTTTGCAAGCAGGGGGTCAGGGGTTCGAGTCCCCTAAGCTCCACCAGGCAAAACAC
>CAXUJF010000681.1:0-3151 GCA_964250865.1 uncultured Streptosporangiaceae bacterium | reverse complement strand
GGGTAGGACATGAACGGGCGCATGGACATCGGGTCGTAGCGAAGCTGCCCGTCGAGGCCGTCGGCGGCGAAGGTGGCCTCGGCCCCCAGCGTGAGCCCGTCGTAGACCCCCTCGGCGACGTCGGTGATCGCCCGGATCAGCGGCTCGCGGTCCCGGGTGCGGCCGCCGAAAATGATGCCGTCGATCGGCACGCCGGCGGCCTTGTCGAAGTCGGCCGCGATGTTGGGCACGTTGGTCAAGGTGGTGGTGAACCGGCTGTTTGGGTGGGCCCAGGGGTCGTCCTTCTCCGTCTCGGCGCGGCCCGCGATCGGCTGGCCCTTCCAGTCCAGCCAGCCCTCGAGGTCCTCGGGCGGGTTGGGGGTCTTACCTTCGAACCAGACTTCCTGGGTCTTCTCGTTGTAGGCGACGTTGGTGAAGATGGCCCGGGTGCCCGGCGCGATGGCGTCGAGCGCGGTCGGGTTGGTCTTCTCGTTGGTGTCCTTGGCCACGCCGAACACGCCGAATTCGGGGTTCATGCCCCACAGGCGGCCGTCCTCGCCGACCCACATCCAGGCGATGTCGTCGCCGTAGAACTCAACGTGGTAGCGGTCGCCGAGCGCGCCGGGGGAGAGCGTCATGGCCAGGTTGGTCTTGCCCGAGGCACTCGGGAAGCCGCCGGCGATGTGCCACTTCTTGCCGGTCACCTTGTCGGAGATGCTGAGCAGCATGAACTGCTCAGCCAGGAATTTCCTGGACGCCCAGCCGTCGTAGCTGGCCTGGCGCAGGCCGTGAGCGATCTTGCCGAGCAGCGCGTTGCCGCCGTAAGAGGAGCCGAAGTGGAGGATGGTCCGCTCGTCGGCCACAGTGACGAAATAGCGCTTGTCCTCGGGGGTCCCCTGGCCGAGATTTTCCAGGTCGCCGGTGACGTGCACGGCCCGCACGAAGCTGTCCTGGTCGGCCAGGTTGTTGATGTACTCGACCCCCACCCGGGCCATCCGGTTCATGTGCAGCGCGACCGTGCGGTTGTCGGTCAGCTCGACGCCCGCCGCGAACTGCTCCAGCGGTGACCCGGGGGCAGACATCAGGTACGGAATGACGTACATGGTCTTGCCCTGGGACGCCCCGGTCATCAGCCCGATGAGCTTGGACTTCATCTCGTCTGAGGGGTACCAGTTGTCGTAGACGCCCTTATCGGCCGGATCGGCCGTCGCGACGATCGTGCGCTCCTCCGAGCGCGCGGTGTCCTTGTAGTAGCTGCGTGAATAGTACAGATCCTGGCCGGCCGGCTGGATCTCACCGGCGTCCAGCGCCTCCTGAATCAGCCGGGCGTCGTCGTCGGCCCGCACGACCTCGACGTTGTCCGCGCCAGTAAGCCCGGCCCAGTAGCGAACGTAATCACGTACGCGATCGTTTTTCAGGTCGGCGGCTTCCAGGATGGCATCAACGTCGGCCACGTACTTGGTCCTCTCGATCGTCAAGCCCCCGGGCTTGAGAATTTAACGCTTTATTCATACTGACTGAAGGTCCATAGATATTGCACTAGAGGATCGATCACGCTCGTCACGCTTTTCGTGACAGATAGTAATCAGGACGTACCCGGCAGGAGTCCGCCAAGGTGGCGGCGGCGCGGGTTCCCTATGGTCTAGGCCAAAGCACGTGACCTGGGACGACGTGATTTTCGTAACGTTGACGCTGCAAGCCGGAGCTGCTCGTGCAGAAATTCACAAGTCCGCGCCCGGTAACCACCTAGCCACATCGGCGGCCCAGACGCTGGGCCACCGAGCCGGGAGCAGCCGTGGCCGGATCAGCGTCGCGGCGCAGACCGCGGCGGCGCCCGCATCGTCAGCCAGGCACCGCTTACTTCCTGGCTTACTTCCTGGCTTACTTCTTGGCGTCTTGCGCGGCGCGCGCCTTCGCCAGCATCCCGGAGTTGACCGCCGTAAGCGCCTCGGACAGCCCCGCCAGCAGTGTCCCCAGCTCGACAAGATCGTCCAGGTCAGGGGTAGCGTCCCCGTCTTCCCCGTTTTCCAGGTGATGCCTGGCTTCCCGGGCCGAGTTGAGCGCCTCGTGCAGAGCGCGGTGGACGGCGATCGTCGTCGAGTCGGTGCTGCTCATTTGGCTCCTCAGCGAGTTAAAGGTGATCGTCCTCATGATCACTGACGGTCAGAATATGCAGAAACGCGGCTGCACCAAGCTCATGACCTAGGTCAGCACTCAGTAAGTTACTGGCATGAGACGTGGCCTGCCGCCGGTCAGCGATCGCACCCTGCTCGCCGCCTACCAGCGGGTCCTGGCCCGCACGCCGGACGCGACCGGCCAGGCCGACGAGGCCGCGTCGGTGACGTTCGCGGGCAGCTACGAGCGGTCGCTGCGCCTGGCCGCGGGCTTCGCCGCCGCCGGGATCGGCCCGCGCCAGCCGGCCGCCCTCCTGCTGGACAACTCCCTGGATGCCGCGCACGTCTGGTCCGGCCTGGGGCTCGGCGGCATGGTGGAAGTGCCGGTGAACACCGCCTACAAGGGGCGCTTCCTCATCCACGTGCTCAACGACTCCGGCGCCGGGCTGATCGTCATCGACGACGGCTACGCCGACCGGATGAAGGACGCGGCCGAGCTGCCGAAGACGCCAACCCAGAAGGTGCACAAACATCTGCTGCGGGACCGTGGAGCCGGACCGGACGTCTGGGACCGTGAGGCGGCCGGGATCGTGCTCCGCCGGGCGGCCCAGTGATCCGGAGCCAGGCGTGATCAAGCGGCTGCTGGTGGCCAACCGGGGTGAGATTGCCGTCCGCGTCATGGCGACGGCCGCCGTGCTCGGCCTCGAGACGGTCGCGGTCTACCCGGCCGACGACGCCGCCTGCGCCCACGTCAGCCGGGCTGGCGCCGCGGTCGAACTGCCCGGCGCGGGTCCGGCGGCCTACCTCGACGTGGACGCCATCCTGGCCGCGGCCGCCAGCACCGGCTGCGACATGCTGCACCCCGGGTACGGCTTCCTGTCCGAGCGACCGGCGCTGGCCCGGCGCTGTGCCCAGGCCGGGGTGCGGTTCGCCGGTCCGGGACCAGACGCGCTCGCGCTGTTCGGCGACAAGATCGCGGCCCGGGCCCGGGCTCGCGAGCGGGGCGTGCCCCTGCTGACCGCCCCCGACGGCACCCCGCCTCCGGCCGGGGCCACCGC
>CAXUJF010000680.1:0-3156 GCA_964250865.1 uncultured Streptosporangiaceae bacterium | reverse complement strand
ATCCAGTCGGCCACCCGCCGCCACGCGCTGGTGCGCGGCAGGTAGGCATTCTGCCTGGTCCCGACCCCGCCCACCTTGGGGTCGGTGAAGGGGGCCAGCACGGCGGCGAGCAGGCCGGGCTCCCAGCGGGTGTCGGAGTCGGCCAGGATCACGATCTCGCCCGCCGCCCGCCGGATCCCAACCCCGAGCGCGGACCGCTTGCCGTGGTGGGCGAACGGCAGGACCCGCAGCCGCCGGTCCCTTGCCGCCCGCGCGTCGAGCCGGGCGATGACCTCCGTGTCCTCAAAGTCGGGGACCACGATGACTTCGGTCGGGTTCTCCGCGAGCCAGGAGTCGAGGCATTCGGAGAGGATGCCGGGGTCCTCACGGTAGGCGGGGACGATCACCGAGGTGGTGGCGAAGTAACCCACCGGGACCGGGCGGTACAGCCGGGACAGGGTGAAGCGCACCAGCCACACCGACCAGGAGATGGCCCCGACGAAACCGATCGGGATCAGGTGATGCACCTGGTGCCACCAGGAACCGACCGGGGGCAGAGTGACGGATGCGGCCCGCGCCGCATCCAGGGCAAGCCCAACCATCGGCGGTCCCCTTCCGGCGTCTACGTCAGTGGCAGGCCCCACTGAACGGCGGACGGCGGAACCGGCGCCCCAGCGGTAAATATATAGGCAACGTATGCACATCAATGGGCAGTGTTGCGACAGGCCACATTACATACCGGAATCGCGCTAGGAGGCCTTTAACGCAATCGTCGTGACACGTATCACACTTGATCTCCGCAGGTCAGACTCACGCCGACCAGATAGAACGTTATTAATAAGCAAATAAACTGTGTCCAAATAAACCCTTCTGCGGAAGTTGGGACCAAAGGCCCTAGCGAGGCATTCTGGAGCTAACGGCGCGCCGCGACCGAATCATCAGCCCACGGAGCCACCGGGCCGGATGACCTCTGGGGCGGCCTCACCGCGGGCGCCGATCGGCCAGGCCAGGTGGCGAGTGCGGTGGACGGCGAACCGGCCCGTGCCTCGGGCCGACGGCGATCTTGGCCGCGGCCACCCCGGCGGAGCTGCCGGGCGATCGCCGGATCGCCTCCCGGTCCGGTTCCGGCGGCGGCCACGGGCCGGGTCGGAGCGCGGGCGACTATTTACCGGAGGGAATTAATACCGTCACTGACCGGAGGCAAAGCCTGATGCATTCCCGGAACCAGCCGGAGTGGGGACCCGTTTCGGAATTGATAATGCCTACCAATATTTTTAATATTGTCCCGTTTTGCTAGCGTAGGCAGGGTCTGCGGGCCAGCGATGACGGGCCATAGAGGAGCAGGGGTGGCGACCACGTTCGCGGACCGGTGGGGCGTCCCGGTCCAGGCCTCCAGCGAAAAGGGCGTGGCCCTGCTGGACGAGGCGATCGAGTCGCTGGCCGCGCTGGCCGGTGACCCGGTGGCGACGGCCGAGGCGGCCAGTGCCGCCGACGACCGGCTGGTGCTGAGCCGCATCTACCAGGCCTACCTGGCCCTGTACGGGACCACGCCGGAGGGCCTGGTCCTGGCCGGCCAGTTCCTCGACGGGCTCGGCCAGCCGGGCAGCGGGCTGGCCGAGCGGGAGACCCACCATCTGGCCGCCGCCCGGGTCTGGGCCGCCGGGCACTGGGAACAGGCCACCCGCGCCCTGGAACGGGCCCTGCTGGCTCACCCACGCGACCTGCTGGCGCTCAAGGTCGCCCAGGACCTGTACTTCTTCCTCGGCCGTCGGCTGGACCTGCGGGACGTGGCCGCGCGGGTGCTCCCGGCCTGGCCCGCGGGCGAGCCGGGCTGGGGCTACGTCCAGGGCATCTACGCCTTCGGCCTGGAGGAGAACGCGGCCTACCGCGACGCCGAGACCCGGGCCCGGCAGGCGCTGGCCGACAACCCCCGGGACGTGTGGTCCGTCCACGCCCTGGCCCACGTGCTGGAGATGGAGGGCCGCCAGCGCTCGGGCGTGGACTTCCTGGCCGGGACGGCCAGCGACTGGTCGGGCAGCTTCTTCGCGGTGCACAACTGGTGGCACCAGGCCCTCTATCACCTGGAGCTCGGCCCGCTCGACCAGGGGCTGGCCCAGGGGCTCGACCAGGGGCTGGCCCAGGGGCTCGCACTGTACGACGGGCCGATCCGCGGCCAGCGGTCCACCGAGTGGCTAAACATCGTCGACGCCGCGGCGCTGCTGTGGCGGCTGTCCCTGGCCGGGGTCGACGTCACCGGCCGGGCCCGGCAGCTCGCGGCCGACATCAGCCCGTTCGTGGCCCCTTTCGGTGGCGCGCCCATCTACCTGTTCAACGACTGGCATGCGGTGATGGTGTTCGGCCTGGCCGGTGAGCAGGATCGCAATCAGGCCATCATCGCCGCCAACCAGCAGCTGCCGGCGGGCACCAACCAGCGGGCAGCCGAGCGGGCCGGGCTGGACCTGCTGGCCGGATTCAGCGCGTTCGCGGCCGGGGATCCCGCCCGGGCCCTCGACCTGATGATCGACGTCCGGCCGCGGGCCGACGCGGTGGGCGGCAGCCACGCCCAGCGCGACGTCATCGACCTGACCCTGATCGCGGCGGCGGCCCGGTCCGGCCAGACCAGCCTGGTCCGCGCCCTGGTCACCGAGCGCGCCATCCGCAAGCCGTCAGCCGAGCCCGCGGCCCAGGCCCTGGTCGCGGCCAACACCCCCGGGCCGTCCCGCTGACCGTCATGACGGTGGCCGAACTGGGCGCCCGGCTGGCCAAGACCGAGCCGCGGCTGGGCCGGACCCGGCTGATTGCCGGGGACGGCCGCCCCGGCTCGGGCAAGACCTGGCTGACCGACCAGCGGGCCCCGCCCCTAGGCGCCCCAGTGATCCACCTGGACGACCTCTACCCGGGCTGGGACGGGCCCGGCCCCGCGGCCGGCGTGCTGGCCGACTGGGTCATCGAGCCGCTGGCCCGCGGGGAACCGGCCCACTGGCGCCGCTTCGACTGGGACTCGATGAGTTACGCCGAATGGCACAGCACCGAGGCCGCCGAGGTCGTACTGCTCGAAGGCTGCGGCAGCATCCGGTCCGCGCTGGCCGGCGTCTACGCGGCCCGGATCTGGGTCGACGCCCCCGCGGCGGCGCGGCGACAGCGGCTGCGAGCCCGGCCGGACTGGGGCGCCTACCC
>CAXUJF010000679.1:0-3168 GCA_964250865.1 uncultured Streptosporangiaceae bacterium | reverse complement strand
CAGCAGGACCGTCTTCCCGCTTCCCGGCGGCGCCGACACCATCGTCACCCGCGCCCGCGCTTCAAGCCGCCCGAACAGCCCAGTACGCGGAACGACTCCTCCCGCACCGGGGGAGACAGCAGCAATGGCACCGGACTCCGGCCTCCCGGCAGGCCCCATCGCTCTATCATCACACGAACCCCCGGCAGCATCATCGCGCGAACCCCCGGCAGCGCCCATACCTCAGTGTGCAGCGAGTCGCATGATGCCTGCAGACCCGCCGGACGTGCCGAAGACCGGACGACGGTTCGGATGCCGATCAGAGGCGGTGCACCCCGCGCGCTGAAGGGGTCGGGTCCGCGGCGACGGGAACGGCTGCGGCATCGGAGACGGCGCCGGCGGCCTCACCGCTGCGGGCCGCCTTTGAGTGTTCGTGGCTGTCGCGCGAGGAGATCAGCACGGCGGCGAGGATCGCTCCGGCGACGGCGAAGCCGGCGCCGACGAGGAACGCCTGGTCAAAGTCCTTGGTCAGTGCCACGGCCGAGCTGTGGACGCCGGCGTGGAACAGGCTTTGGGTGCGGCTGTTGGCGACGGTCGCGAGGATCGCGAGCCCGAGCGCGCCGCCGACCTGCTGGGATGTGTTGACCAGACCGGAGGCCAGGCCCGCCTCGTGTGGCTCGGTTCCGGTCACGGCGGCGATCGTCACGGACACGAACGCCGGTCCGAACCCGGCTCCGGCCAGCAGCGATGGGCCGAGGACGTCCGCAGCGAACGAGCCGCCTGTCGCTGGTACCTGCGAGAACCACAGCAGGCCGCCGGCGACAAGCAGTATGCCGACGATCAGGGGTGGTTTGAAGCCGACGCGGGTGACGAGCTGGGAGGCGGCGGCGGCGGAAACGATGATCCCGACCGCGAGCGGCAGGTAGGCGATCCCGGTCTTGATCGGCGAGTAGTGCAGAACGTCTTGGAGGTAGAGAGAGATGAAGAAGAACATCGAGAACAGGGCCATGCCGATCAGCAGCCCGACGATGTTCGCTCCCCGCAGCGTCCGCAGGCGGAAGATCGAGAATGGCATCAAGGGGTGACGCTGGCGCAGCTCGATCACCACGAACACGATCAGCAGGACCGCGGCCCCGGCGAGACGCGCCAGCGTGGTCGTCGATCCCCAGCCGTCGTTGACGGTGTCAACGACGCTGTAGACGAGCAGCGACAGGCCGGCGGTGACGGTCACCGCTCCCGGCAGGTCAAACGTCGTTGTCCCGTCCTCGGCGCGGCTCTCGACGAGCGTCCGCGGAGCGAGCAGCGCCGCGATGAGTCCGATCGGGACGTTGACGAACAACACCCAGCGCCAGCTCAGGCCGCTGGTCAGGATTCCGCCGAGCAGCACGCCGGCCGCGCCGCCGGCGCCGGCGACCGCGCCCCAGATCCCGAGAGCGCGGTTGCGCTCGGCGCCCTCACTGAACGTGACGGTGAGGATCGACAGCGCGGCCGGCGCGACCATTGCCGCGCCCAAGCCCTGGACCGCGCGGGCGGCGATCAGCCAGCCTGCGGACTGGGCGATCCCGCCGGCGAACGAGGCGAGCGAGAACACCACCAGGCCGAGCATGAACATGCGCCGGCGCCCGAGCAGGTCGGCCACGCGCCCACCGAGCAGGAGAAACCCGCCGAAGGTGAGTACGTACGCGTTCACGACCCACGACAGGTCCGCCGGCGCAAAGTGCAGGGCGCCGCCGATCGACGGCAACGCGACGTTGACGATCGAGGCATCGATCACGATCACGAACTGGGTCATCGCCAGCAGCACGAGCGCGAGATTTTTCGCGCGGGGCGTGTACAGCGGTGGCGCCTTGGGTTGGCTGAGCGATGTCATTGGAAGCTGATCTCCTGTTCCGGTTGCAGAAGCATGGTGCTTGCTGTTTGTGAGCCTCTCGTCCGGCTAAATGAGCCGCCGTCATACGATCTGCATGATTTCTGCCGGGAGCCTGCGGTCCGGCTGGATATCACGCGCTTATGACGCCTGGCGGAGCAGGTCGTTCAGTTCGGCGTCGCCGAAGCGCGCACGAGCCCTACTGTGCGGCGCTGGTCAAGCCGGACGTGCCGCTAGCGCGGCCCGTCCGTGGCCGTCCGTGAAACAGCCGACGGGTGCGCACCGACCGGCCTAACGGCGTGCACCGACCGTCCTAGCAGCACCAGCCTCGGCGACCCCGAAACCCGCCTGCCACTGAGCTACCCGCCCATGTCAGCGTTCACAGCCGCATGGGTAACGGCGGGTGACCCTCCGCAACCGCATCCGCGCCCGGTTCACCGAGCTCTGCGCCGAACGCACCCGCATCAACACCGACCTCGCCGCCCTAGAGACCACCACCGCCGAACCACCCTCGGCGACATCCTCACCGGCGCCCGCCCGCCCTGATCGAACGGCTCCTGGCCCTGTTCGACCTGCGCGCCGTCTACAACCGCGACAAGCACCAGCTCACCGTCCGCGCCACCATCACCGACGGCACCATCCAAGCCGTCAACGACCTCCTCGACGAACCCGCGCCGACCACACCCAGGCATCAGAACCCGGCTCTACCGGGCAGGATCAGGTTGCCCATTCGGCCGGCCCCACTCGGTCGTCCCCCCGGACGGCGCTGTCAGGGCGCGAACGAGAAGCGCTCCTCGCGAACGGCGGCGCGCAGGGCGGCCGACGCGTCGGTGCGGACCGGACCGCCGTGCCCGAAGCAGGCGGTGTCCATGTCCAGTTCGGCCAGGGCGCGGAACGTCGCGATGGCCTGATCCCGGTCGACGTTGAACGGGCCGAGGATGACCTGGCCGGCCCGGTTCGTGGCCACGCTGTCGCCGGTGAACAGCAGGCGCTGAGCCGGGATGTGGATGGCGATGCTGCCGTCGGTGTGACCCGGGGCCCCGATCACCGCGGCCCCGCCGCCCAGGTCGATGAGGTCCCCGCTGACCAGTTCCTGGTCGACCCGGCACGGCGGCGCCGATGGCAGGCCGCTGGCCGCGGCCCCGACCTGCTGGTACAGCGCCTGCTCGGCCGGGGTAACGGCCGGCGGCGGTCCGGGCATCTCGCCCCGGATGACCGGCGCGTCGGCCGGGTGAGCCAGCACGCGGGCGCCACTGCGGGCCGCGAGGTCGGCCGCCGAGCCCACGTGGTCCTGGTGAAAGTGGGTCAGGATGATCTGCCGC
>CAXUJF010000678.1:1060-3169 GCA_964250865.1 uncultured Streptosporangiaceae bacterium | reverse complement strand
GGTGCGTGAGGAGCGGCCGGGCGGGGTCGGGTGGCCGGGCCGCGTAGGCCGGGAGCCCGGCCAGCGGGGTGACCAGCTCCAGCACGTCGTGGGCGTCCGTGACGCAGACGGCACCCCACTCGCGGATGATCTTGTGACAGCCGGCGGAGACCTCCGACGTCACCGGCCCGGGCACGGCCATCACGGGCCGCCGCAGATCCCGGGCGTGGCGCGCGGTGTTCAGGGCGCCGCTGCGCAGTCCGGCCTCGACGACCACGGTCCCCCGGGTCAGCGCGCCGATCACGCGGTTCCGGATGAGGAAACGCAGCTTGTTTGGTGTGCGGCCCGGTGGCCACTCGCTGACCAGGACACCCTGGGCGGCCACGGCGGCCAGCAGATCCTGGTGACCCGCCGGGGAGGCATGGTCCACCCCGCACGCCAGCACGGCGATCGTGACCCCGTCGGCGGCCAGCGCGCCCCGGTGCGCACAGCCGTCGATGCCGTAGGCACCACCCGACACCACAGTCCAGCCCCGCTCGGCCAGGGCCGCGGCCATCTCGGTGCCGACATGCTCCCCGTAGGCCGATGAGGCCCGGGCCCCGACCATGGACACCGACTGCAGGCAGCAGTACCGCAGGTCGGCCTCCCCGCGCAGCCACAGGGCGTAGGGGCGGGCCACGCCGAGCGTGTCGAGCTGGGTCGGCCACTCGCTGTCACCCGGGCAGACCAGCCGGATCCCTTCCCGGCGGAAGGCGTCCAGGTCCAGCTCGGCGGGCAGGTCGCCGAGCCGCTGCCGCCACAGCCCGAAGGCGTGCTCGACCTTCTCGGCCCGCAGGTCGCCAAGCCCGTGCGGCCCCGTGGTGGGCAGCAGCGGCGGACGGCCCGCGGTGATCGCGGCGACCGCGTCACCGGGCGTGGCGATCTCCAGCCAGGCAGCCAGCACCGGGTCACCCGGCTCGGCCAGGTACGTGAGCAAGGCCCGCGCGACGCGCTGCCGGTCAACGGTGGTGATCATTTGACTACCCCTAGCCAGAGACCGAGGGCGTAGCCGCACTCGTCGATGGTCGGCCGGTCCTTACCGGCCAGGTCACTCAGCGTCCAGGAGACCCGGACGATCTTGTCGATGCCGCGCGCGCTGACCTCGCCGATCTCCATGGCCCGCTCCAGCGGGGCCATGGCGCTGCGCTCGGGTGCGAACGAGCGCCGCAGCTCCGAGCCGGGCACGGCCGCGTTGACCCGCCATGGTGTACCGCGGAAGCGGCGGGCGGCCCGCTCCCGGGCCTGGGCGACCCGGGCGGCCACGGTGGCGCTGCTCTCGGCGAACTTCCGGTCGCTGAGCAGCTCGGCCCGGCCGACCGGGAGCAGCTCGACCTTGACGTCCACCCGGTCCAGCAGCGGCCCGGACAGGCGGCCCAGGTACCGCCGCCTGGTCGCCGGGCTGCACGAGCATGTCGACCGGGGTGAGGCGGGGGCCCCGGGGCCCGGGCCCGGGGGGGGCGCCCGCCCCCCGGGGGACCCGGGCGGGGGCCGCGCCGTGGCCCCGGACCGGGCGATCACCACCTCGCCTGATTCGAGAGGCTGGCGCAGCGCGTCCAGCACGTCCCGGCCGAACTCCGGTGCCTCGTCCAGGAACAGCACTCCCTGGTGGGCCAGCGAGGCCGCGCCGGGATGGATGATCCCGCTGCCGCCGCCCACGATGGCCGCCTTGCTGGCGGTGTGGTGCGGCCCGCAGAACGGCGGGCGGGTCAGCAACGGGCAGTCCCGGGGCAGCGTGCCCGCGACCGAGTGGATCGCAGTCACCTCCAGGGCCGCCCCCGGGTCGAGCCGGGGCAGGATCGTCGGCAGCCGCTCGGCCAGCATGGTCTTGCCCGCACCGGGCGGCCCGAGCAGGGACAGGTGGTGACCGCCGGCCGCGCAGATCTCGGCCGCCCGCCGGGCGACGGGCTGGCCGAGCACGTCGGACAGATCCGGTGCGGGCAGCGCATCATCCGCGCCAGGCACCTGGGGAGCGGCCGGAGGGGCGACCGGGGCATTGCCACTGGCCAGCTCCTCGACGGCCGCTCCCCCGGCTGGAGGCTCGGCGCGCCGCCCCCCCCGCCCCGCGGGGGGCGGAGGGGGGGGTGCCCCCCC
>CAXUJF010000678.1:0-1050 GCA_964250865.1 uncultured Streptosporangiaceae bacterium | reverse complement strand
CCCCCCGGCCCCCCCCCCCCGCCCCCGCCCCCCCCGGCTGGCGGCGCGCCCCGCAGCCACGCCAGCAGCGCGGCGAGCGTAGGCGCGGATACCACCCGCAGGCCGGGCACGAGCGCGGCCTCCTGGGCGTTGGCCCGGGCCACCACCACACAGCGGAAGCCTGCGGCGGCCGCCGTCACGGTGGCGGGCAGTACACCCCGTACCGGGCGCAGCTGGCCGTCGAGGCCGAGCTCACCGAGGAACACCATCCCGGCGAGCATGGCGGCCGGCAGGACGCCTGCCGCGGCGAGCAGGGCGCACGCGATCGGCAGGTCGAACCCGCTGCCGCGCTTGGGCAGGCTGGCCGGGGACAGGCCGACGGTGATCCGGCGCTGCGGCCACTGCTCGCCGCTGTTGATGATGGCCGAGCGGATCCGGTCTCTGGCCTCGCGCAGCGCGGTGTCGGGTAGGCCGACCAGGATCATGCCGACCAGCCCGTTGGCGATGTCGGCCTCGCACTCGACGACGTGCCCCTCGACCCCGACCAGGGCGACCGAGTGGGTCCGGGCCAGCGTCATCTAGCCCACCCCCCGGACGTGCTCCACGGCGAACCCGCCGGCCGGGTCGGGGGTCACACCCACGATGTCGATCCGCACCTGGTCGAACCGCACGCCGTGGGCGGTCAGCCAGCGGATGGCCAGCCGCCGGAGCCGGTTGCGCTTGACCCGGCTGACCGACTCCAAGGGTGTGCCCCGCCGGTCGCTGGAGCGGGTCTTCACCTCACAGACGACTAACGTGTGCCGCTCCACCGCGACGATGTCGATCTCACCCTCAGCGCAGCGCCAGTTCCGCGCGAGGATACGGAAGCCTGCCGCGGCGAGGTACTCGGCTGCCGCCTGTTCGCCTCGCTGGCCGAGGACTTCTGTGGCCCGCATGGTCACCACCTCCGGTTCCCACAATCACCGGGGTGGAGGCCGGGGTGACAGGGGGAATCGAGGGCTGTGGACAGCGGCGGCGCGAGGCGGCCAGCTGTGGATAATCGCGCGGGGATGTCGGCCGGGCGTGTTTCAC
>CAXUJF010000677.1:0-3171 GCA_964250865.1 uncultured Streptosporangiaceae bacterium | reverse complement strand
CACCAGGCCCAGCTGCCCCACCAGCACCAGCGTCCGTGCCAGCCTCACCGGGCCCAGCCGCAACATCAGCCACAGCAGACCCAGCGGCCCCGGGCGCCTCGGCGGTCACAGCGGGCGCTGCCTCGCTCGTCGTAGCCGTGGCCGCGTCTTCCGGCGCGGTCTGCTTACTATCGCCGGACTTGTTCTTCATTCGGTCGGTAACGAGCAGAAGCTGGCCGACTCTCGCGAATGCGGACCGCAACGCGTTCGCCGGCGCCTCCTTAACTTTCTCGCTGACCTGCGGGATTCGCATATCTGATCTCTCCCTGAAAGGGGACGGATAAGTAAAGGATTTCATACGTACGCGATGGGCCCGGGCTCTTTGCCGGCGCGGGTTCCTTGCCGGTATCTTGCCGGCTGTGCTAGGCCCTTGCAACAAGCCTGGCCGCCTTGGTCGCGCCGCTCCGGCCGGGGCACGGGAAGGCGGCCCTGAGCCTCGCCTAACATGGGGAACATGTCTGCGACCACCAGGCGTGTCCTCCTCGCCAAACCGCGCGGCTACTGCGCCGGTGTCGACCGGGCTGTGCAGAGCGTCGAGATGGCGCTCGAGCGCTACGGCGCCCCGGTCTACGTCCGCAAGCAGATCGTGCACAACCTGCACGTGGTGCGGACGCTGGAGAAGCGCGGCGCCATCTTCGTGGACGAGACCGACGAGATCCCGCCGGGCTCGGTGGTGGTGTTCTCCGCCCACGGGATAGCCCCTTCGGTCCGTGAGGAAGCCCAGGCCCGCGATCTGCAGGTGATCGACGCCACCTGCCCGCTGGTGACCAAGGTGCACAACGAGGCCCGCCGGTTCGCGGCCCAGGATTACGACATCCTGCTCATCGGCCACGAGGGTCACGAAGAGGTCGTCGGCACCACCGGCGAGGCGCCCACCCGCGTCCGGCTCGTGGACGGTCCTGAGGGCGCTGATTCGGTCGAGGTCCGGGACCCCAGCAAGGTGGTCTGGCTGTCCCAGACCACGCTGTCGGTCGATGAGACCGTGGAGACGGTGTCGGCGCTGCGCGAGCGGTTCCCAACCCTGATGAACCCGCCCAGCGACGACATCTGCTATGCCACCCAGAACCGGCAGGCCGCGGTCAAGCAGATCGCTGCCGCCTCCGACCTGGTCATCGTGGTCGGCTCGCAGAACTCCTCCAACTCGGTCCGGCTGGTCGAAGTGGCCAAGGACTTCGGCGCGACCGCGGCCTACCTGGTCGACGACGCCTCCGAGGTCGACGAGCGCTGGCTCGACGGCGTGGCCACGATCGGCGTGACCAGCGGCGCCTCCGTCCCCGAGGACCTGGTGACCGGGGTGCTCGGCTGGCTGGCCGAGCACGGTTTCGCCGACGTCGAAGAGGTGGAGGCGATCGAGGAGCGTATGTCGTTCGCGCTGCCGCGTGAGATCCGCCCGCCCCGCCGCCGCGCCGAGAGCGCTGGGAACCCGCAGACCTAAGCTTCGTCCTCGCCCCGGTGGTGGGCCAGCAGCGCGTGCGGATCGTCCGGCCCGGGCACCGGGTCGGCGTGCACCATCGCCGAGGTCAGCCGGGGCACGGCGTGCAGTAGCGCGTGCTCGGCCAGCACCGCGACCCGGTGGGCTTCGAGGACGCTGAGCTGGTCGCTGACCACGATCGTGACCTCGGCGTGCAGGTGGTGGCCGATCCAGCGCATCCGCAGCCGGCTCACCTCGAGCACCCCGTCCACCGGGCGCAGCGCGTCCTCGGCCGTGGCCAGCAGGGCCGGGTCCACCGAGTCCATCAGCCGCCGGAACACCTCCTGCGCCGCGTCCTTGAGCACGAACAGGATGGCCACGGTGATGACCAGGCCGACGATCGGGTCGGCCAGGCGCCAGCCGAGCGCGGCGCCCGCCGCCCCGATCAGCACGGCCAGCGAGGTGAAGCCGTCGGTCCGGGCGTGCAGCCCGTCCGCGACCAGCGCGGCCGAGCCGATCGACCGGCCGACCCGGATCCGGTACCGGGCCACCCACTCGTTGCCGATGAACCCGATCACGGCGGCCACGGCCACCCAGGGCAGGTAGGACACCTTCGCCGGGTGCAGCAGCCGGTCCACCGCGGCCACGGCGGCCAGCGCGGCCGACAGCGCGATCAGCGTCACGATGGCGATCCCGGCCAGGTCTTCGGCCCGGCCGAAGCCGTAGGTGAACCGCCGGGTCGCGGCCCGGCGCCCCGCCACGAACGCGATACCGAGCGGGACCGCGGTCAGCGCGTCGGCCGCGTTGTGGATGCTGTCCCCGAGCAGGGCCACCGACCCGGACAGCGCCACCACGATCGCCTGGAGCACGGCCGTCGTGCCCAGCCCGGCCAGGGAGATCCACAGCGTCCGCATGCCCTGGGCCGATGCCTCCATGGCCCGGTCCACCTTGGCCTGCGTGTCGTGCGAATGCGGCCGGAGCAGATGGCTCAGCTCGTGCCGCAGCCGTCCCCAGCCCGCCGCGCGCCCGGCCCGCGCCCCATGCTCATGCCCGTGGGACTCATGATGCTCCTGGTGCGGAGGAGGTTCGTGGTCCCCGTGGTGCTGGTGCGGCCCAGGGTGCTCGTGGGGCTCAGGGTGCTCATGGTGATCGCGGTGCACTGGGTGCTCGTGCTGATGGTACGGCGGATGGGCGTCGTCAGCGGCGGCGTGCTCGCTCATCGGCCCGTGCTGCCTTCCCGCCGGGATTCCCCTGCAGTCCCTGCCGCAACTCGCGGATGTTACCGAGCAGGCCACGGCGCAGGCCGATGACGATGGTCAGCGCGGTCCCGATGAACAGCCAGGGGGCCGACGTGGCCAGCGTGACCAGCGTGCCTTCGGCGGCCGAGGTCCCGCCCGAGGACGAAGCCAGCTTAGCCAGCACGCAGCCGAAGAAGAACGCCAGCGGCGGGGCCACCGCCACGGTCAGCAGGTCGCTGGGCTTGGCGTACCAGGCCATCGCGCCGCAGCCCGCTACGAACAGCGCGTCGGCCACAATCCCGGTCCCCAGCCAGCCGGACAGCAGGATCCCCATGAAGCACAGCACGAACAGGCACAGGATCGCCCCGCGGCCGGTGAGCCGGATGGCGGCCTTGGCGCCGCCCGCGCTGGACGGTGGCGCCCCGGGGCGCCGGGCCTGGCCGTTGGCCTCCCGTGGCGCCCGGGGACGGAACGCCTCGGGCC
>CAXUJF010000676.1:488-3176 GCA_964250865.1 uncultured Streptosporangiaceae bacterium | reverse complement strand
CGATGATCAGCAGACCGTGCTGCCGCCGGACGAAGCACCCGGCAATGATCGCGTAGGCCATCGAGTAGCCCACGCACTGCCAGATGTACTCCTTCAGCGCCGCGCCCTGGAAGTCGGTCCCGGACCCGGCCCACGGCAGGCCGTTCAGCTTCCCGTAGGCGTCCAGGGTGTTCTGGGACGCTTCCAGGATCAGCAACGCGGCCAGCGCCTCACCAGTTCCCGGACCATCTTCCAGGGCCACGGCACTACCTCACTTCGCGACGCGGCCCAGAAGGGCCTGGACGAATGAAACAGCGATCATCGCGACGACGACCCCGAGCCCGACCCAGAAGCCCATCTTCATGTCGGGGTTCACGGCCAGGGCCATCAGTGATCACCCTCCGGGGTGACGGTGGCCGACGTGACGGGGCCGGAGACGGAGCCCTGCCCGCCCTGGCCGCCGTCGTCGCCTGCTGCGGCCCCCGCGCCACCGCCGAAGCGGCCGCCTGGGCCGCCCACCTGACCTCAGAGCGCGAGCACCTCGTACGCCGCCTATCGGAACTCTCAGGCCTCACGGTAACTCCAGGTGCCCGAGCCTCTTTTATTTTGATAACACGACCTTCTCTCCCCGGGACAGCTCGTACGGCCGGAGCGGCCTGCGGCCCAACCGTCCGCGAGCGCCTGCGCCAGGCCGGTTTCGCGGTCCGCCGGGGCGACACGTTCCCGGGCCTGGGCCCCGGCTGGCTCCGCATCGCGGTCCGCGACCGGGCCACCAACGACCGGTTCGTGGCCGCCCTGGCCCGCGTGCTCGATGCCATCAGCAAGGAGACCCCATGAGCCCTTCCCACGGCGATCAGCCCGAGCGTGCCCTCCCGTACCCCGACGACCAGCGCGCCGCCGTCTACCGGGTCATCGCCGAGCGCCGGGACGTGCGCCAGGGCTTCCTGCCCGACCCGGTACCGGACGACGTGCTGGCCCGGCTGCTGGCCGCGGCCCACCAGGCCCCTTCGGTGGGCTTCTCCCAGCCCTGGGACTTCATCGTCATCACCGACCGGGCCCAGCGCGAACGCATCGCCGCGCTGGCCCGCCGCAACCGGGACCAGTACGCGGCCGGGCTGCCCGCCGCCCGGGCCCGCGCCTTCGGCGCCCTGAAGGTCGAGTCGATCCTCGACACCCCGGTCAACCTCGCCGTCACCTGCGACCCGACCCGGGGTGGGCGGCACACGCTGGGACGCCACAGCCAGCCGGAGACGGCCGGGTTCTCCAGCGTGCTGGCCATCTCCAACCTCTGGCTGGCGGCCCGGGCCGAAGGCCTCGGCATCGGCTGGGTCAGCTTCTTCGGCCCGCGGGACCTGGCCGCCGAGCTGGGGCTGCCCGCGCACCTGGAGGTCGTGGCCTACCTGTGCCTGGGCTACGTGCGCGAGTTCGGGTCCGAACCGGAGCTCGCCGCCACCGGCTGGGCCCGGCGCCGCCCGGTGTCCTGGGCCGTGCACGCGGGAGAGTTCGGCCGCCGCGGGCTGCCGGGCAGCGGGCCGGTGCGCCTGCTGGACGAGGTGGTGGCCGCGATCGGCCCGCTGGATGCCGACGCCATGGCCGCGGCCCGGGAACGCCAGGACCGGATGACCAAGCCGCGCGGCTCGCTCGGCGTGCTGGAGGACGTCTCGGTCCGGCTGGCCGGCCTGGCCGGGCAGTGCCCGCCGCCGCTGCCCGAGCCGGCCGCGGTGGCGGTCTTCGCCGGCGACCACGGGGTGCACGCCCAGGGCGTCAGTCCCTGGCCACAGGAGGTGACGGCCCAGATGGTGGCCAACTTCCTGGCCGGGGGAGCGGTGGTCAACAGCTTCGCGGCCCAGGCCGGGGCCGAGGTCGTGGTGGTCGACGCCGGCGTAGCGGCCGACCTGGATCCCGCGCCGGGCCTGCTGCCCCGCAAGGTGGGCCGGGGCACCGCCGACTTCACTCAGGGTCCGGCCATGACCCGCGAGCAGGCCCACCAGGGGTTGGAAGCCGGCATCGACGTGGCCCGCGACCTGGTCGCGGCGGGCAACCGGTGCCTGGTCACCGGGGACATGGGTATCGCCAACACCACCGCCTCGGCCGCCCTGATCTGCGCTTTCACCGGGCTCGACCCCACCATGGTCACCGGTGCGGGGGCCGGCTCGGACGCGGACGGGCAGGCCAGGAAGGTGGCCGCCATCCGGCAGGGGCTGGCCCGGCACCAGCCCGACCCGGCCGATCCGGTCGGCGTGCTGACCGCGTTCGGCGGCTTCGAGCACGCCGCCCTGGCCGGGTTCATCCTGGCCGCCGCGGCGCTGCGGGTGCCGGTCATCCTGGACGGGGTGATCGCCGGGGCGGCCGCGCTGGCCGCGGTCGCGATCGCACCGGACGCGGTGGGCGCGTGCCTGGCGGGCCATCGCAGTTCCGAGCCCGGGCATGCCGCTACGCTTGGTCACTTGAGGCTGCGGCCACTGGTGGACCTCGATCTGCGGCTGGGTGAGGGCACCGGCGCCGTGCTGGCGTTGCCTCTGGTCCAGAGCGCGGCTCGGGCCCTGCGCGACGTGGCGACGTTCGACTCGGCCGGCGTCAGCGACAAATCGTAACCATCAAGGAGCGGGACAGGTGCTGACCGGGAGCCATGACGATGGCTGACGGCCGTCCGTACCTGCTGGGGCTGAGGCTGGCCGGCCGGCGCGTGCTCGTGGCCGGCGGCGGCGG
>CAXUJF010000676.1:0-478 GCA_964250865.1 uncultured Streptosporangiaceae bacterium | reverse complement strand
CCCGCTGCGCCGCCTGGGCGAGCCCGACGACAGCGCGGGCGCGGCCGTGTTCCTGGTCTCGCCCGAGGTCACCGGCTCGCTGGAGGACCTGGCCCAGTCCGGCCGGATCCACTGGGCCCGCCGGCCCTTCCAGCCCGGCGACACGGCCGGCGCCTGGCTGGTCTGCGCCTGCACCAACGACCCAGCCGCCAACGAGGCCATCGTGGCCGAAGCCGAGCAGCACCGGATCTGGTCCATCCGGGCCGACGACGCCCAGCGCTCGCAGGTGTGGACGCCGGCCTCCGGGCTGGCCGGCGACGTCCAGGTCGGCGTGCTCAGCGGCGACCCGAGGCACAGCGCCGGCCTGCGCGACGCGATCGTGACCGGCTTGCGGTCCGGCACCGTCGGCGCCCGGCGCGGCCGCCAGCCCCGGTCCGGGGTGGCCCTGGTCGGCGGCCGCCCGGGCGCCCCCCGCCTGATCACCGTGCGCGGGCGCCAC
>CAXUJF010000675.1:0-3189 GCA_964250865.1 uncultured Streptosporangiaceae bacterium | reverse complement strand
GGTGTCCCGGCGCCGTCGGCCGGGCCGTCCGGAGCCACCGAACCCGCCGGCGGCGCCGCCGCAGGCAGTGGCTTCGTGGGCGCCGGGCGCTGGCGGGTTTCGTCGGCCTGCTGGTCGATGACGTCGCCGATCACGTAGGCGTTCAGGGCCAGCAGGGCCAGCAGCCCGTCGCGCGGGGTAACGCCGGCGTCGGCCAGCGCCCGCAGCCGCCGTTCGATACCGGGCAGGCTGGACTCGGGCGGCCGGTTGCCCGCGACGATCCGCGCGCTGTCGCGGTGGGCCAGCAGCGCCGCTCGCATGACCCGGGCCCGGGCCGCGAGCCACTCCCACCACGGCTGTCCCGGCTGCGGTTCCCGCCAGGCCGCCAGCGCCTCGTCCAGGATCGCGGCCGCCAGCAGGTCGAGCAGCTCGCGCTTGTCCCGGACGTGCCAGTACAGCGTGGGGGCACGGATGCCGAGCCGCCCCGCCAGCTGCCGGAGAGTAAGGCCGTCCAGCCCGGCCTCGTCGACCAGGTCGAGCGCGGCCGCGACGATCTGTCCCCGGGAGACCGGCATGGCCGCAGTCTACGGCTTCCTCTAACAACGTTAGACAAGGCCGTCATGCTGGTCCGGCCGGCCGGTGATGCGCCGGGGGCAACCGATTTCTTAAGCTGGCCCCATGGACTATCGAAGACTGGGACGTAGTGGGTGTGCCGTATCGAACCTGTGCCTCGGCACGATGACGTTCGGAGTGGAGACCGACGTCGCGGGCTCGCATCAGCAGCTTGACCGGTTCGTGGCCGCGGGCGGCACGTTCGTGGACACCGCCGACGTGTACGGGCACGGCCGGTCGGAGGAGATCATCGGCCGCTGGTTCGCCAGCCGTCCCGCCGACGTGACCGAACCGGTGGTGCTGGCGACCAAGGGCCGGTTCGCGCTGGACAAGTTCCCGAACGGGGCTGGCCTGTCCGCCAGGCACCTGACCCGCGCGCTGGACGCCTCCCTGCGCCGCCTGGACCGCGACTCGGTGGACCTGTACCAGGTGCACGCCTGGGACCCGCTGACGCCGCTGGAAGAGACCGTGACCACCCTGGACGGTTTCGTCCGGGCGGGCAAGATTCGTTACTGGGGGCTGTCCAACTTCACCGGCTGGCAGCTGACCAAGGTGGTGTACGTGGCCCGGCAGCTGAACGCGACCGGCCCGATCACCCTGCAGCCGCAGTACAACCTGCTGGCCCGGGACATCGAGTTCGAGATCGTGCCCGCCGCGGTCGACGCCGGGCTCGGGCTGCTGCCGTGGAGCCCGCTGGGCGGCGGCTGGCTGTCCGGCAAGTACCGGCGCGACCAGCGGCCGACCGGGGCGACCCGGCTGGGCGATGACCCGAACCGGGGCATGGAGGCCTACGACCGGAAGAACACCGATCGAACCTGGCGGGTCATCGACGCGGTGCAGAAGGTGGCCGAGGACCGGGGCGTGTCCATGGCCGAGGTGGCGCTGGCCTGGGTCACCGATCAGCCCGCGGTCACCTCGACGATCCTCGGCGCCCGCACCACCGAGCAGCTGGAGGCCAACCTGCGGGCGGCCGGGCTGCACCTGACCGAGACCGAGACCGAGACGCTGAACGAGGCCAGCGACTCGCACCCGGCGGACTATCCGTACGGCGAACTCGGTGTCGACCAGCGGATGCGCAAGATAGCGGGCGACGCCTGAGCGAGCGGGCCAGTGGCCGGGCCAGCTGGCCGGCGACGCGACGGGCACCCCGGGAATCTTGCTCGGTCCCGGGGAGCCCGGGGCCCCTGATCCGGGCCGGGGGCCCAGACCCGCGCGGTCCGGAAGCCGCCCCCTAATCGCCAGTGTCCAGACCGCGCGGGAACTCAGGCCGCCTGATCACGCGAGCGCGCAATCATGCGGGGAAGGGGATTATGACACGTCCGCCAGCTCAGCGGAAGCACCCGCCACCCTCAATGCGCAGTATATGAACCTTTGTTCGTTATTTCCACTTGAAGTGGATGAACAAACGGCCGAAGTTCTTGGAGTCTTTTTCCACCCGGTGGTACTTGGCCTTGATCTCCTTCTGCTCCAGGAACCGGATCACATGCTTCTTCAGCTGGCCGGAGCCCTTGCCCGGGATGATCTCCACCAGCGGGGCCTTCTTCGCCTCGGCCTCGGCGATGATGTCCCGCAGCGCCCGGTCGATGTCGGCGCCCCGGTTGTAGATGTCGTGCAGGTCCAGCTTCAGCTTCATGCGCGTCCCGTCTGCCTGTGCTATTTGATCGGCCGGCGCCAGACCCGGAGGTGGCGCGCGGGATAATCCGACGGTACGACAATCGGCAGTAGAGAGGTAACGAATGCTGTTCGGGAACGAGCACGTCAAGCGCTACGAGGAAACCGACGGCGCCGAGGGGCACGAGTGGCAGGGGACGACCGCACTCATCCTCGCCACGACCGGGCGCAAGTCCGGCCAGCAGCGCAAGAGCCCGCTGATCTACCAGAAGTACGGCGACGACTACCTGGTCGTGGCGTCCAAGGGCGGCGCCGACGAGCCGCCGGCCTGGTACCTCAACCTGGAGGCCAACCCGGAGGTACAGGTCCAGGTCCTGGGGGACAAGTTCACGGCCCACGCGCGGACGGCGAACGAGCAGGAGAAGCCGGCCATGTGGGAGGTGATGGCCAAGACCTGGCCTGCCTACAACGACTACCAGAAGAAGACCAGCCGCCAGATCCCGGTCGTGGTACTCGAGCGCCAGTCCTGAATCAGGCCGGTCCGGGCGCGCCTGCCGCAGGCGGCCCGGCCGGCCACAGCCGGGCCACGATCGCGGCCACCGTGTCCGCCGGTGACCCGCCCGGGGTCACCACCAGGACCTGCGGCTCCCCGTGCGGGACCTCCTGGGCGGCCAGCTGGCTGGCCAGCAGGTCCGGCGGGAAGAAATGCCCCTCCCGGCCGGCCAGGTGCCGGGCCAGCATGTCCCGGTCTTCGGCCAGGTAGACCAGCCGGGCCTCGGGCCGGCCGGCCAGCAGCGCGTCGCGGTACTCGCGGCGCAGCGCCGAGCAGGTGACGACGGCCGCCTCGCCCGCCGCGATCCGCTCGTCCATCCAGGCTCCGATGGCCCGCAGCCACGGCCGGCGGTCGGCGTCGGTGAGCGGCTCGCCGCGGTGCATCTTGGCGATCGCCGCGGCGTTGATGATGCTGCGCGTGGCGTCGGTCAGCGG
>CAXUJF010000674.1:0-3191 GCA_964250865.1 uncultured Streptosporangiaceae bacterium | reverse complement strand
GCCCCAAGGCGCCCAGCCCTGAGGCACCCAGCCCCAACCTGCCCAGCACGGGCGTGGAGCGCCCGCGGGCCGCGGCGGGAGGCCGGCGATGATCCGGCGGGCGTTCTGGCTGTCGATGGGGGCCGCGGCCGGGATCGCCGGGTACCGGCGGGCCACTGCCGTGGGCCGGGCCGTCCAGGTTCGCGTGACGGGCGAACACAAGGTGTCGACGGCGGGCCCGTTCTGGCCGCCGCGGGCGCTCGAGCCCGGGTCCGCTCCCATTTCCGCCCATCCAGTTCAACAGACTCCCGCCTCCGCGGTGTCTAACGCGCCCCGCCGTACCGCGGGGCCGGCGCAAACGTGGTCGGCCACCCGGACCGCCTGGCGCACCTCGCGGGCCGCGTGGCGGGCGCAGAAGGCCACCGTGTCCGGCGTGCGGTCGGCGGGCCGGTTCGCCCACGACGTGCGCGAGGGCATGGACCTGTATATGAATCGGCAGGACGACTAGCCAGGCCCTACCCTGGCCATGAACAACTGGTAACCGCTGGCCGTCGCGGAGCGGCCGCGGTCCATTCCCGATTACGTGAAGGATGGCCGCTGATGGAGTCGGCAGAGATTGCGCGCCGCTTCCTGGGATATTTCGAACAGCACGGGCACACGATCGTGCCGTCGGCCTCGCTGGTCGCCGACGACCCGACGGTGCTGTTCGTCATCGCCGGGATGCAGCCGTTCAAGCCGTATCTGCTCGGCCAGCAGACGCCGCCCTATAGGCGTGCCGCCGACGTCCAGAAGTGCGTCCGCACCGGGGACATCGAAGAGGTCGGTAAGACCACCCGGCACGCCACGTTCTTCCAGATGCTGGGCAACTGGTCCTTCGGCGACTACTTCAAGGACATGGCCATCCCGTACGCCTGGGAGCTGCTGACCCGCTCCGAGCACGACGGCGGGTTCGGCTTCCCCGAGGACAAGCTGTGGGCCACCGTGCTGCCCGACGACCACGAGGCCTACGCGATCTGGCGCGACGTGGTCAAGCTGCCCGAGGACCGCATCCAGCGCCGCGGCCTGGCCGACAACTACTGGAGCATGGGCGTACCCGGTCCGGGCGGCCCGTGCTCGGAGATCTACTACGACCGCGGCCCGGAGTACGGTAAGGAGGGCGGCCCGGAGGCGGACGAGGACCGCTACCTGGAGGTCTGGAACCTGGTCTTCATGCAGGACCAGCTGAGCGCGTTCCGCAGCAAGACCGACTTCGACATCGAGGGCCCGCTGCCGTTCCGCAACGTGGACACCGGGATGGGCCTGGAGCGGATGGCGGCCATCCTGCAGGGCGTCGACAACATCTACGAGATCGACACCACCTACAAGATCCTCGACCGCGCCGCCGAGCTCACCGAGCAGCGGTATGGCGTCGACGAACGCTCCGACGTCGCGCTGAAGGTCGTGGCCGACCACGTGCGCGCCTCGGTCATGCTGGTCGAGGACGGGGTGCTGCCCAGCAACGAGGGCCGCGGCTACGTGCTGCGGCGGATCCTGCGCCGCAGCATCCGCAACCTGCGCATGCTGTCCGGCGGCCAGCGCGGCGGGGGCGGGCGTGGCTCCAGCAGCGACGAGCACTTCCTGCACGAGCTGGGCGCCACCGCGATCGAGGCCTTGGCCCCGCTGTACCCGGAGCTGACCCGCGACGCGGCCAACATCCACACCGTGCTGGACGCGGAGGAGGCGGCGTTCCTCGGCACCCTGCGCACCGGCACCGCGATCTTCGACGCGGCGATGGAGGAGACCCGGCGCAAGAAGTCCATCCGGCTGTCCGGCGAGCAGGCGTTCCAGCTGCACGACACCTACGGGTTCCCGATCGAGCTGACCCTGGAGATGGCGCAGGAGCAGGGGCTGTCGGTCGACGAGGAAGGCTTCCGGCGGCTGATGGCGGTCCAGCGTGACCGGGCCAAGGCCGACGCGGCCCAGAAGAAGACCGGCAACGCCGACATCTCGGTGCTGGCCGACCTGCGCGAGCACGCGGGCGCCAGCGAGTTCACCGGCTACGACCGGTTCTCCGGCGAGGCCACGGTGGTCGGCCTGCTGGTCGACGACCTGCCGGTCCAGTCCGCCCGGCAGGGGGAGGCGGTCTCGGTCGTGCTGGACCGCACCCCGTTCTACGCCGAGAGCGGCGGCCAGCTGCCGGACGGCGGCGTCATCCGGGTGGCCGGTTCTGGCGGCAGCCCGGACAGCGAGGTCGAGGTGTACGACGTCCAGGTCCCGCTGCGCGGCCTGATCGTGCACCGGGGCAAGGTCAGCAGCGGTGAGATCAGCGTGGGCGCGCCTGCGCTGGCGGAGATCGACGTGGAGCGGCGGCGGGCCATCTCGCGCTCGCACACCGCGACCCACCTGGTGCACCGGGCTCTGCGGGGCGCGCTGGGCGACGCGGCCGCGCAGGCCGGCTCGGAGAACGCGCCCGGGCGGCTGCGGTTCGACTTCACCGCCCCCGGCGCGGTACCCCGCTCGGTGCTGAGCGAGACCGAGGACGAGGTCAACCAGGTCTTGATCAACGACCTTGATGTGCGGGCGTTCCACACCTCGATCGACGAGGCGCGGGCCATGGGCGCGCTGGCCCTGTTCGGGGAGAAGTACCCCGAGGAGGTGCGCGTGGTCGAGGTGGGGGACTACTCCCGTGAGCTGTGCGGCGGCACCCACGTGGCGCATTCCGGCCAGCTCGGGCTGATCAAGCTGCTCAGCGAAGCCTCGATCGGATCCGGCATCCGCCGCGTCGAGGCGCTGGTCGGCATCGACGCCTTCCGCTTCCTGGCCAAGGAGAACATCCTGGTCAGCCAGATCAGCGAGCAGCTGAAGACCCGGCGCGAGGAGCTGCCCGAACGGATATCCTCACTCGTCACCCGGCTCCGGGAGGCCGAGCGCGAGCTGCAGCGGGTCCGGTCGGCTCAGCTGCTCGAGGTGGCCGGCGACCTGGCCGCCCGGCCGGAAGAGGTCGGCGGCGTGGCCTTCGTCGCGCACCGCACCCCGGACGGCTCCGACGCCGACAACATTCGCAAGCTGGCCCTGGACATCCGGGGCCGGATGCCCGCCGACCGGCCCGCCGTGGTGATGGTGGTGGGCGTGCCCGCGGACCGCCCGGTGGTAGTGGTCGCGGTCAACGACGGGGCCCGCGACCGCAAGCTGGCCGCCGGGGCGCTGGTCGGTCTGGCCGCGCGGGCCCTCGG
>CAXUJF010000673.1:0-3192 GCA_964250865.1 uncultured Streptosporangiaceae bacterium | reverse complement strand
TGGTGGGGGTCACGCCCGGGGATCGGCGGGACTGGGTAAGTCGGCGGAAAGGAGGGTCAGGCCGAGGTCAGCGTGGGCTGGTCGGCGGACGGGGACGGAGGGTCGGCGGGAGGCAGGCTCGGGGCGCGAGATGGGAGGACGTGGTTCAGCCAGCGAGGTAGGTACCAGGTGCGCTCGCCGAGGAGGGCGAGTGCGGCCGGGACCAGGATGCCGCGGACGATCGTCGCGTCGATCAGGACGGCGGACGCGGTGCCGACGCCGAGGATCTTGAGGTCGATCAGCGGCAGCGTGGCGAAGGTGGAGAACACCGCGACCATGATCAGGGCGGCGCTGGTGACGACGCCGGCGCTACTGGCGATGCCTCGGGTGGTGGCGTCGCGGGTCGTAACGCCGTGGGCCCGCAGCTCGCGGATGCGGCTCAAGATGAAGACGTGGTAATCCATGCTGATCCCGAACAGGAACACGAACATGAACAGCGGCACCCAGGAGATGATCCCGCCGAAGGAGGTGAAACCGAGCGGTCCCTGCAGGTGGCCGTCCTGGAAGATCAGCGTGATTAGGCCGTAGGCCGCGCCGACGGACAGCAGGTTCAGCACGATCGACACCAGCGGGATGGCCAGCGACCGGAACGCGAGCAGCAGCAGGACGAACGCCAGCACGGCGACCAAGCCCAGGACCAGCGGCGTCCGGTTGTGCAACTGGTGAGTGAAGTCGTAGCTGGAGGCGGTGTCACCCATGACCGAGAACGTGGCGCCGGGGACCTTGCCGATGGTGGCGGGCAGGATGTCCGTCCGTAGCGTCTGCAGGGCCTGGTAAGACTGGGTGTCGGAGCCGCTGCCGGCCAGCGGGACGTTGACGATCAGTGCCCGGCCCGCGGAGCCGCCGCCGACCAGAGCCGTGGTCACCGGCTCCCGGATCGGGCCGCCGGCCGCCGCGCGCCCCTGTAGCGCGGTGACCGCGGCCGTCAGCCGGGGTGAGGTGACGTCGGCCCCGGTGACGACGACCATCGCGGGCGCGGGGGCTTGCGGGAAGGCGTGCCGGATCTGGTTCAGGGTTTTGACCACGGGCGAGCCCGGTGGGGCGTCCACGGCCGGTTCCCCCAGCCGCATGCCCAGCGCCGGGGCAGCCAGGGCCAGCAGCGCGACCGTGGCGACGCCGCCCCAGATCAACGGACGCCGGACCACCCGGCGGACCAGCGCGGCCCACAGCCGGGACGGCTGGCCCGCGGCGCGGCTACGGCCCAGGAACGGCAGGCGCCCCCGGTCAGCCCGCGGGCCGAGCCAGGACAGCAGCGCGGGCAGCACGGTGAGCGAGCCCGCTACGGCGATGCCGACCACGGCGATCGTGCCCAGGGCGATGCCGTCGAACTCGTCGATGCCGGTCAGGAACAGGCCAGCCATCGCGATCATCACGGTGATCCCGGACACCAGGATGGCCCGCCCGGAAGTGCCGGCCGCGATCCGCAATGCCTCGGGGAAGGACCGGCCCCGGGCTCGTTCCTCGCGTTCGCGGCGCAGGTAGAACAGGGAGTAGTCGACGCCGACGGCCATACCGACGATCAGCACGACCTCGGAGGTGGCCGAGGTTACCGGCAGCCAGTGGCTGCTGATCGTGACCAGGGCGAGCGCGGCCATGACGGCGGACACCGCGAGCAGTACCGGGATGCCCGCCGCGACCAGGGCCCCGAACACCAGTAGCAACAGAACCAAGGTGATCGGGATCGACGTCACCTCGGCCTGGCGGAAGTTCAGCGAGTCGGCGATGGCCTTGCCCACGCTGGCGTCGCCGGCTTCCTTGATGGTCAGGCCGGGGTGTTCGGCCTGCACCGCGGCCACGGCCCGCTGGTCGGCCGCGACCGCCTGGTCGCTGTTGCCGTTGTGGCTGGGCACCTGGAACCGGACCAGTGCGCTGCGGCCGTCCGCCGACACCAGGGAGGTGTTACCCGTGGTCAACGGCGACCGAATGGTGCCAGCGTCCCGGGGCAACGCGGCCAGCACAGCCACGACCTGGCGGGCGGCCTGCTGCAGCTCCTGGTTGTGGGGGAAGGCCGCGGCGCCGGGGCGTCCCTGGACGAGCACGGACTCGGAGAGCTGGTTCAAGGTGACCGGCGCGACATGGTGCAGCGCCTGCTCGCCCTGGCCGGCTTGGCCCGGATCGTAGACCGGCAGGTTCCGGCTGCCCATCAGCTGGCCGAGGGCGACGATGGCCAGCACCATCGCCAGCCAGCCGAAGACGGCGATCTTGCGGTGCCGGGTGCTCCAGCCGGCGATCCACTCGACCATCGGCGGGCGGCTCCGTGGCCGTCTATGGCCGGGTCGGCCACCGGCGGTACTTTCGCTTTCGGGCAATACTGAACTCAACGACTGGCGCATTATGGACCCTCTCCAGGCAGCCGGGCACGCAGGGCACGATTGGCGGGCACGAACGATCGACACCGGCCGCGAGCTGCGACAACGTCGGCGACTTGGCGTCTGTTAATGGACGGAACGGAAGTGGTGGGGTCAAATTCGATGACCCCTGGACCGCGGCAGGCCGCGTCGTGAAAGGCGTTGCCGTTACCGTACAAAGGCGGCGGCCATTGCTTCGATGGGGTTTCCCCCAATTACATGGAGCAATATTTGGGGGGTTAACCCCCGGGGATTCACGTCCAGGACGTGACTTTTGTCAGTTGCCGCGGGTCAGCGCAGGACATAGCGTGCTGATTACCCGGCCGACAAGGTCTGGGCTACGGGAGGCAATCATGACTACGGGACCTAACATCCGGGTCAGCGACGCTGAGCGTGAGGCCGTTGCCGCTCAGCTCCGCGATCACTACGGAGACGGCAGGCTCACGCTTGACGAGCTGAACGAGCGGCTGGACCAGACCTTCGCGGCGAAGACGGCGAGCGAACTCAGCGCGGTGACCACCGACCTGCCGCGCGACAGTGCCGGGTGGACGCCCGGGACGGGCGCGGCCGGCTCGAAGCTGACGGTCGGGCCGCAGGGCGCGGGGTCACGAGACGACGGCTGGCACGGGCCACGCGAGCGGATGGCCGCCTTCACGGCGCCCCTGGTCGCGGTGATCGCGATCGCCAGCGTCTGGGCGCTGGTCATGTTCGGGGGCCTGTTCGGTGGGGGCCGCCCGTTCGGGGTCGTCCTGGCGCTGGCGATCTTCGCCCTCATCCGCCGGATGTTGGGCGGCCCCCACCGAAC
>CAXUJF010000672.1:0-3204 GCA_964250865.1 uncultured Streptosporangiaceae bacterium | reverse complement strand
CCCAGGAACCCGCCCACCTCGGCCACCGGCCGGACCGTGGCGGACAGGCCGATCCGCTGCGCGGGCCCGGTCGCCAGCGAGCTCGCACCGGCCTTACCGGTGCCGTCCTTGCCGCCTCCGTCGCTACCCACCCCGGACGTCCCCATCCGGAGCGCGTCCAGCCGCTCCAGCGAGACCGCCAGGTGCGCGCCGCGCTTGCTGCCCGCCAGCGCGTGCACCTCGTCCACGATCACGGTCTCGACGCCCCGCAGCGTCTCCCGCGCCTTGGACGTGAGCAGCAGGAACAGTGACTCCGGGGTGGTGATCAGCACGTCCGGCGGCTTGCTGGCCAGCTTGCGCCGCTCGTCCGCGGCCGTATCCCCGGTGCGCACCGCGACCGTGATGTCCGGCTCCTCCAGGCCCAGGTTCCTGGCCGCATGCCGGATCCCGGTCAGCGGCGCCCGCAGGTTCCGCTCGATGTCGGTGGCCAGGGCCTTCAGCGGCGAGACGTACAGCACCCGGCAGCGTCGCTTCGGGTCGGCCGGTACCGGCGCGGCGGCCAGCCGGTCCAGCGCCCACAGGAAGGCGGCCAGCGTCTTACCCGACCCGGTCGGCGCGATGACCAGCGTGTCCTCGCCCTTGCCGATCGCGGTCCACGCCTGCGCCTGCGCTTGCGTCGGTGCCGCGAAGACGGCCGTGAACCAGGCTCTGGTCGCGGGAGAGAAGTTCTCCAGCGACTCGATGACATCCTGGTTGTCCGGCATGGTTCCATCTTGCCCCGCACCACTGACAGTTCGGTCCGGTAGCGCTCGGTCCCAGCTCAGCCCATAGCGGACAGGCTTGCGTCAGCCCTTGCGGACGGAACCGGTGAGCTGGCCGCTGGCCGAACGGACCTCGCACACCACCGTGCGCTGACCGGACGTCCAGGCCTGCTGGCCGGGATAGACGTAGGACTGGGTGAGGTTCGAGGTGTCCAGCTGGGGGTTCAGGTAACCGCTCAGCCGGCTCTCACAGCCGGACGCGGCCTGCTGGCGGGCCGTGCTGTCACCGGGCCAGGTGCCGCCGGTCAGCCGGAAGGTCCCGAAGATCTCCGCGTCGTGCGGGTCGGCGCAGGCGACCACGTGCACCACCGTGCCGCTGGCCGGCACGTCGATGCAGTCGCCAGCCCGCACGCTGAAGATGGCGGCCTGCCGGTACTTGACCGTGGTCTTGCTGTGGAACCCGTGGGTCAGCAGGGCGGCCACCCCGGTGCCCGCCGCGACCAGCACGATGATGATCAGCACGCCCAGGCCGGCCGTCACCCACCACCGGTGCCGTGGTGGCGGCCCGGGTTCGGGTGCGGCCGCCATCGGTTCGGCCGGTGTGTGCGTGCCCCGTCCAGCTGACATCCAGCGGCCTCGCATCCTCGTGCCGTGCCCGCTCGGGACGCAAGGGTTCCGCGCTCGGTACCGGCAGTTTCCTACTCAACGATCTTCGCGGTGCTTATGTACCCAGCGGATTGGAATTTTCTCACGGTCAATCCAAAAGATGACCGGCGGTAGCCTGGCCGAATGCGGCTCACGGCGTTCTGGGAGCGAATGAACGCACAATTCGGCGAGGCGTACGCGCACAGCGTCGCTCAGGACTACGTGCTGGCCGGGCTCGGCGGCCGGACCATCAACCGGGCCCTGGCCGACGGCGAGGATGTCAAGCGGGTCTGGCGCGCCGTCTGCGACTCGTTCAACGTGCCTGATTCCCTGCGCTGACGCCCTGTTCTGACCGCCCCGCTCTGGCGGCCCGGATCTGGCGGCCCAGCCCTATCGGCCCAGCAGCTTGGGCGTGTTGACCTTGTCCGGGGCGACCACGTAGATGATCCGCCCCTCGGGCCCGATGGGCGCGCGGTAGGGACCCCCGGTGTAGCGCTGAGGAAGTTCCTCGATGTGCTGGCTCGCTTCCGGGCCGGTCACGGTCCGCGCCACGTGCCCGCGGACCTCGGACCAGTCCCACGGATCATCGCTGCTCTGGATGAGGACGGTGATCCGCGGGTCACGGGCCAGGTTCTTCCCGCGCTGCCGCTGCGGCTCGGTGTTGACCAGGATGTTCTCGCCGTCGGTGTCGATCCAGAGCGGCAGGGCCTGCGGCTGCCCGTTCGGCATCAGGGTCACCACGGTGGCCAGGTTCCCGGCCTTGGCCAGCCGGACGGTGTCCTCGTCGAGTGCCATCGGTGTTTCTCCTTCTGTTCCGGCTGCTGTCCCGGGTCACGGTGCCCCCCGACAAGATCGCATAATCAGGCCCGGCGGGGGAAATCGGCGTGTCGGATGCCGATCGAACAGTAGTTCGCCTACAGTGGGGCGCGTGCGCGGTGCGGGCCCGGAGGCCCCCGAACGGCAGCACCGAATGGGCGCACCGGAAATGTCAGTGGTCCCGCATAGCGTCGGGCACCGACACCGCAGGCGGACGCCGGCGGCTGAGATAGCTAACGAACCCGACAGGGAGTTCCCATGGCATCGAATAGCAGGCCCAGCGTCGAGCGGGCCGGCGACCGGGACAAGGCCCTCGAGGCTGCGCTCGTGCAGATCGAGCGGCAGTTCGGCAAGGGCTCGGTCATGCGGCTGGGCGCGGACTCGTACGTCCCCGTTGAGATCATCCCGACCGGATCGATCTCGCTCGACGTTGCTCTCGGCATCGGCGGCCTGCCCCGCGGCCGCATCGTGGAGATTTACGGCCCGGAGAGCAGCGGTAAGACCACCGTGGCCCTGCACGCAGTCGCGAACGCGCAGAAGGCCGGCGGCATCGCCGCGTTCATCGACGCCGAGCACGCGCTCGACCCCGAGTACGCCAAGAAGCTGGGCGTCGACACCGACGCCCTGCTCGTGTCCCAGCCGGACACCGGTGAGCAGGCGCTGGAGATCATGGACATGCTGATCCGGTCCGGCGCCATCGACATCGTCGTCGTCGACTCGGTCGCCGCACTGGTGCCGCGAGCCGAGATCGAGGGCGAGATGGGTGACAGCCACGTCGGCCTCCAGGCCCGCCTCATGTCCCAGGCCCTGCGCAAGATCACCGGCGCGCTCAACTCGACCAAGACGACCGCGGTCTTCATCAACCAGTTGCGTGAGAAGGTCGGCGTGATGTTCGGCTCGCCCGAGACCACGACCGGTGGCAAGGCGCTCAAGTTCTACGCGTCGGTCCGGCTCGACGTGCGGCGCATCGAGACGCTCAAGGACGGGACGGAGGCGGTCGGCA
>CAXUJF010000671.1:0-3221 GCA_964250865.1 uncultured Streptosporangiaceae bacterium | reverse complement strand
GTCCAGCACCGCGCCGAGCCGGGCGGTGTCGGCGGTACGGGCGAACGAGCGCCACTCCTCCGCGGGCAGCAGGCCCAGCGCGCGGGTGGTGCCGGCCCGCTCGATCAGCCGGCCCGCCGCGGCGTCGATCGCGTCCCGGTAGGCGGCCAGCGCGGCCCGCATCCACTGGCACTCCCGGTCCAGGGCGGGCCAGCGTTCCAGCACGGTCGCGTTCACGCTCTCGGCCCGGCTGATCAGCGCCTCGTTGCCCCACAGCAGCTGGGCGTTCTCCCGCAGCTGGGCCACGTCGGCGCCGAGCGACATGATCGACAGCTCGTTGGCGATGAGCCGGAACACCTGGGTCAGCCGTTCCACCGAAGCCCGGCCGTCGGCGTCGGTGGCCGCGGGCGCGGACACGCTCTCGTGCTCCGTGGACAGCAGCTGGTGCAGCTCGGACTGGCCGCCGCGCTCGGCGATCCGGCGCAGGAACAGCAGCATGATGTACGGGGCGAAGGCGGCCCGGTAGAAGCGCTCGTTGGGCCGCTCGAACACCTTGCTGACCGCGCCGTAGCCCTTGAGCACCTCGAACCGGCGGCTCACGGCGGCCTCGGGGAAAGCCCGGCAGGCGTTGCGGACCTGCTCCTCGGTCAGTCCGTCGCTACCGGAGGCGGCGAACGCGGACAAGATGGCCTCGTCCACGTCCAGCAGCTGCGGCGACAAGATCATCTTCTCGGCCTCGCGGGCCAGGACCGCGAAGGCCTGCCGGTAGACCCGCAGCACCGCGGCCTCGCCCGCCAGGTCGTCCAGGTCCCCCTGCACGTCCTGTACCCGGCCGTCGTCGACCACTGTCCTCTCCCCCGTCAGCCGTTCCGCCCCGGACTCAAACCACCGACGGTATCGCGTACCCCGGACAGCAATAAGGCGGATGGCAACGATCGCCATCCGCCTGCAGGAGGCGGGATCAGGAAGCGCGGCGCCGGGGGGTCGCGCACCAGTGGTCGAAACACGGGCGGCACAGCTTGGTCACCTGGTTGATGGCCGTGTAGGCGCCGCACCGGAAACAGTAACCGTCGTACATTCGGGGACCTTTGAGCGCGAGTTTTTCGTTCCCTCGTATAGCGCGGTGCGGCGTCAGGTATTCCGGCCGCTGATCTCGCCGGTCTCGTCCTCCAGCTGGGCCCGCAGCAGCAGCGTGACCCAGGTGCGGTACGGCCGCCAGCGCTGGCTGAGCTCAAGGAGTTCAGCGTCGGAGGGCGGCTCGGGCAGGCCGTAAGCCAGGGCGACGGCGCGGGCCAGCCGCGTCTCGTGCCGGGGGATGCGATCCGGCTCGCCCGCGCCGCGCAGCATGACCAGCTCGGCCGCGAACGGCCCGATCCCGGGCAGCTGGGTCAGCCCGGCCAGCGCCTCCTCGTATGGCTGAGCCCGCAGCTGCGCCGTGTCCAGCCGGCCGTCCAGGGCGGCCCGGGCCAGCGACCGGAGCCATTCCGGCTTGCGGCCGGACAGCCCGCCGAACCCGTCCAGGGTGACCAGCCGCTGCGGCGCCGGGAAGGCGTGCACGACGTGGTCGCCGAACGAGACCGGCTCCCCCAGCTGCTCGGACATCCGGGCCTTGACCGCGGCGGCCTGCCGGATCCGGATGCGCTGGCCGATGATGGCCCAGGCCGCCGCCTCATAGGGCGACCAGAAGCCGACCGGGCGTAGCCCGGGATAGCGTCGCTGCAGGCCGCCCACCACCGGGTCCCGCTCCCCCACCGCGGCGAAGCCGGACCCGTCCACGTCCAGCGACAGGATCCGGGCCACCTGGTCGCGGATCGCCGCGGCCAGCTCCCGGGACGGGCGGGCCGGGCTGAGGATCTCGCCCGTTACCCCCGGTGGATGCGCCCGGCCCCGCCCTCTGTCCGGCTCCACCGGATCAGCAGAACGGCAAGCACTGCCAGCACCGGGATGGCGTAAAGCACGTAATGTTGAAAGTTGTTGCCCAGCGCCAGCAGGAACAATGTCAGCGCGGGCAGCTTCGTACCGATCTGGTCGTACAACTGCGCAAACCGCGGTACCACAAAGCTGATCAGAAAAATAAACAGCGAAATCACCATCACAATCAGCAGCGTGGGATAAAACAGCGATGCCTTCACCTTCTTGCTGAATGTGAGCGAAATGCGCTGAAAGGCCAGGTAGCGCGTCAGCACCTCCTCCAGATTGCCGCTCCGTTCACCGGCCAGCAGCGTAGTGGTGTAAATCACCGGAAAACCGCCCTGCGCCTCAAAGGCCTCGGACAGCGACTCGCCGGTCCGGACCCGCGCCGCCACATTCTCCAGTTGGGCCTGGAAGAGGGCATTCTTTTGCCCCTTGGCCAGCATATCCAGCGAGCCCAGAATGGGCAGGCCGGCGCGCACCAGGGTTATAAATTGCTGGTTGAAGATCAGAAACGTCTCAAGCTTCACCTTTTTGCGGCCACCCAGGCCGCCACCGGCCAGTCCGCGCGCCCGCACAGAGTACACATAGTACCCCGCCTGCGTGAACCGGCTGCGCAACTCCTCCGCCGTGGATGCCATCTGCACCTGCTCCTGCATCCGGCCCCGCTCATCGGCTAATTTGATTACGAACTCTGCCATCGTTACCTTTGGGGACTCATTTTCCCTTCAATGCAATAAACTTGCCAATACTACCTTCGGGGCCCACCACCCACGGCAGGCTAATCGCGTTATACCCGTCGTTGCCCAGCGCCGACCACGTCTTGCCGTCGTCATAGGAAACATCCGACCCATTCGGTCCTACCGCGACCCACGCGCCGTCCGCTTCATCCCATGCCACGGCCGAACGATACCCATGCGGCAGTCTGGTGGCGGGGAGCCAGCTTCCCGCCTTTACATCCAGATACGCGGCCGTGCGGTTGTTCAAATCCGGATGCTTGAAATCCCCGCCCACCGCCACGGCATGCGTATCGCCATTGCTGTCCTGCCGGAAAGCAAGAGAGAAAATGCCGGCTGAATCCGTCCCTCCGGCCACCGGGGCGCCTGCCTTCAAGAAGTGCCACTCCCGGCTCAGGCACGCCATCGCATTCCTTGCTAGCACCTCCGCCGGGCAAGCCACGCTACCGGCATAGACGAAGGGACCCGCTCCACCGCTCACGCCACTGGTGGCAAACCAGGGCATCGACACTTCGCCCACCTTCGGGCCGCCCAGCGCCAGGACCGAGTTGCTGGCGGCAAAAGCCCCCAGCTTGGCCCCACTCACGTTCAGTT
>CAXUJF010000670.1:0-3225 GCA_964250865.1 uncultured Streptosporangiaceae bacterium | reverse complement strand
CGAGGTCGGCCGCGTCGGCCATCTGCTCGTAGACGGCTTCCTTGAGGGTGAACACCGCCAGCGCGGTCTCGCTCGGCGTGAACCCGTCCCGGGCCCGGGAGCGGGACAGCTCGTCCAGGGTGGCCCGCAGCTCGCCCGCGGCCCGGACGGTGAACGTGAGCGCGAGGACCCGGGCCGGATCGGCCACCCCGGTCAGCGCGGCGTAGGCGATCCGGTGGGTGATGGCCCGGGTCTTCCCGGTGCCCGCGCCGGCCAGGACGCACACCGGCCCGCGGGTGGCCAGGGCCACCTCGCGCTGCTCGGGGTCCAGGGCCGCCAGCACCGCGTCCGCGTCGGCCATGCTCAGCGAGCCGTGCGCGGGGGCGCGTGCACGACCGGCCGGGGCGGCGTGGGCAGGCTCGTGTCGCTCGTCTCACGGGGCAGGGTGCTCAGCCAGTCGGTCAGCAGGCGGTTCACCTCGGCCGGGCGCTCCTGCTGGACCCAGTGCCCGCAGCCGTCCAGCAGGTGCGCGGCGGCCAGCCCGGGCATGGTGGTGGCGAAGGTTTTGATCGAGCGAGCCTGCCAGAGCGTGGGCCCGTCCAGCTCGCCCCCGATGAACAGCGACGGCTGGATGATCGGGGCCTGGTGCCAGGCGGCCAGGTCGGCCCAGTCCCGGTCCACGTTGCGGTACCGGTTCAGCGGGCCGGTCAGCCCGGTGCGCTCGAACTCGCCCGCGAAGAAGTCCAGGTCGGCTTCGGACAGCCAGTCCGGCCGGGTCAGGCCCGCGGGGAACTGGTCAGCCATCCGGCCGCCGCGCGGCACGAACATCCGGGACAGGATCTCGCCCTTGGCCAGCACACCGCCGGTCAGCAGGGCGTAGATGCCGGTCAGCCAGGCCCGGACGTCCGGCTCGATCTCGGCCTCGGCCCGGCCCGGGGCCTGGAAGTAGCTGATGTAGAACTCGCCGCCATGGCCGTCGTCCAGGCCGGCCAGGGCGTCGGTCGGGCGCCGGGTGCCGCGCGGCGAGTACGGCACGCTCAGCAGGGCCACCGCGCTGAACACGTCGGGCCGCAGCAGGGCCGAGTTGGCCGCGATCGGGGAGCCCCAGTCGTGGCCGATCACGATGGCCTGCTGTTCCCCCAGCGCGTGCACCACACCCACGTTGTCGGCCACGTGATCGAGCATCCGGTACGCCGCCGCGTCGGCGGGCTTGGACGAGCGGCCGTACCCGCGCACGTCGATGGCGACGGCCCGGTAGCCCGCCTCGGCCAGGGGCGGCAGCTGGTGCCGCCACGAGTACCACGATTCGGGGAACCCGTGCACCAGCAGCACCAGCGGGCCGGTGCCCTGTTCGACGAGGTGAATCCGGCCCCCGGGGACGGAGACCAGCCGGTGCGTCAGATCGAGAGCCACACCGGTCATGGTAGGGCCGGCGGCGACACGGGAAGGCATGGACGTGGTTTGGTGTTGCAACTGCTCGTACGGGGGTCCAATACGGACGAAGGAGACAGCAGGTGTCGGCTCCGCTGACTATGTACACGACTCAGTGGTGCGCGTTCTGCAAGCGGCTCAAGGCCCAGCTCGCGCGCGACGGAATCGAGATGACCGAGGTCGACATCGAGCGCGACCCGGCCGCCGCTGACTACGTGATGAGCGTCAACGGGGGCAACCAGACCGTCCCCACCGTCGTTTTCCCCGACGGAAGTGTCATGGTGAATCCCTCCGCAATTCAGGTCAAAAAGCGCATGGCGGGACTGCCCGCTAGCTGACGCAATTCCGTTTGGGCCGATTTGGCCCGGGCGTACTGGGCCTGTTGGACGGTTTGCCCGGCGCTGGGTTTGACCTGGTAGTTTCCGGATCGCCCCGATGCCGATGACCGTTCGGCCCAGATCATCCCCGAGCCTTTCGCTGGGCTCCGGGGATTTATCTTTTGTTCCGCTATATTGATTTCTGCCACCGGGGGCTTCGCAATTAATCACCCCAGATTGGCGTGCGCGAAAGGCGCAGGCCAGTTGTTCGGGAAGGGGTCAGGAAGGTAGCCGCAGATGAGCGGGACCACGCCGGACGAAACGGTCGTCCGCCGATCCGGACAGGGCTGGATCGTCGGGGACGAGCAGGCGCCGGATCTGACCAGTGCCATGGTGCTGGCCGATCTGCTCGCGGCCGACCTGGCCGGAAAGACCGGGGGGCCCGGCGAATCCAGCGCGGCACGTAAGCCGTCGCCGCGGCACGCCCGGCCGCTGGGTGCGGCGGCCGAGCAGAGCGAAGCGGCCCGGCTCGCGGTGACCGTGCAGCAGCTGGAGCACGCGCTGACCGCCCGGGTCCGGGTCGAGCAGGCCATCGGGGTCCTGGCCGAACGGCACCGCCTGCGGACCCGGGACGCGTTCGATCTGCTGCGTAACGCGGCGCGGACCCGTGGCCGCCGGGTCATCGACATCGCCGAAGAGGTCGTCGACAGCACCTCGAACTCGCTGCTGCGGCTGCCCGAGGAACTCGAGCGCAAGCCGGAACCGCGGGCGCACATCCGGGCCGCGCGCCGGTCCCGCCCGGTCAGCTGACGGTCACATCCGCCTCGACTGTCACTGGCAGGCGCTAGCGTCCGGCAGGACACGCAGCCGCGGCCACGCGCGGTTGGCCGCTGACGGGGACGCCTTTGCGCCAAGATAGGGCAGGGCACAGCAGCAGGAGGAGGGCCGACGTGACGGATCTTGAGGTGGTCGAGATCTGCGCGGGAGCGGGCGGCCAGGCGCTGGGCCTGGAGCGAGCCGGCTTCGAGCATGCGCTGGCCGTCGAGCTGGACGGTTCGGCCTGCGCCACGCTGCGAGCCAACCGGCCCGGCTGGAAGGTGGCCCAGGGCGACGTGGCCGACCCGGAGGTGTGGGAGCCGGAGGCGTACGCGGGGGTGGACCTGGTCGCGGGGGGCGTGCCCTGTCCCCCGTTCACGGTGGCCGGACGGCAGCTCGGCGCCACCGACGAGCGGGACCTGTTCGCCTGGGCGGTCGAGCTGTGCGGCCGGGTCCGGCCCCGCGCGCTGCTGCTGGAGAACGTGCGCGGGCTCAGCCTGAACCGGTTCGGCGCCTACCGGCAGCACGTACTGGACCGGCTGCGCGAGCTGGGCTACGTGCCCGGCTGGCAGCTGCTGCACGCGTCCGACTTCGGCGTCCCCCAGCTCCGCCCCCGGTCCGTGCTGGTCGCGGTGCGGGAGCAGGACGCACCGTGGTTCCGGTGGCCCGCGCCGTCCGAGGT
>CAXUJF010000669.1:0-3226 GCA_964250865.1 uncultured Streptosporangiaceae bacterium | reverse complement strand
GGACCCAGCCGCCTCAGTCGCCACCAGCCAGGCCGCGGCCACCCGCGCCATCTCGCCGCCGTCGGCCGGGAACGATCCGGGGTTCCGGTCCAGCCAGGCCGTATCGACCGCCGCGTCCCGGTACACGGCCGAATCGGCCAGCCGCCGCAGGAACCCGACGTTCGTGGTCAGGCCCAGGATGGTCGTGTCGTCGAGCGCGTCGACCAGCGCACCCCTGGCCGCCTCGCGGGTCGGCCCGGCCACGATGATCTTGGCCAGCATGGGGTCGTACCAGGTCCCGACCTCGCTGCCCGGCTCCAGGGCGGCGTCGACCCGGGCCCGGGACGGCCACCGGACCACCGAAGCCGTCCCGGCCTGGGGCAGGAAGCCCTGGGCGGGATCCTCGGCGTAGACCCGGGCCTCGATCGCGTGCCCCGACCGCGTCAGGTCTTCCTGGCCGAACGGCAGCGCCTCACCCTGGGCGACCTGCAGCTGCAGCGCGACCAGGTCCTGGCCGGTGACCAGCTCGGTGACCGGATGCTCCACCTGCAGCCGGGTGTTCATCTCCAGCAGGTAGACGTCCTCGCCCGCGACCAGGAACTCCACCGTGCCGGCGTTGACGTAGCCGACGGCCGCGGCCAGCCGTACGGCGGCCGAGGTCAGCCGGTCCCGCACCGCGGCCGAGATGGTCGGGGCGGGTGCCTCCTCCAGTACCTTCTGGTGCCGGCGCTGAACCGAGCAGTCGCGCTCGAACAGGTGCACCACGTGGCCGTGCTGGTCGGCCAGGATCTGCACCTCGACGTGCCGGCCGCGCTCGACGTACCGCTCCATCAGCAGCGTGCCGTCGCCGAAGGCGGCCCGGGCTTCGCGCCGCGCCGCGGCCAGGGCCGCGGGCAGCGCCCCGGCCTCGCGCACGATGCGCATGCCCTTGCCGCCACCCCCGGCGGCCGCCTTGACCAGCAACGGGAAGCCCACCTCGGCCACCGCCCGGCGGACCAGCTCCGCATCGCCACCCGGGCCGCCCGCCTCACCCGAGGCCGCTTCCTCGACCGCGGGCACCACCGGGACGCCGGCTTCCACCGCGATCCGCCGGGCCCGGTCCTTGCGCCCCATCACTTCGATCACGTCGGCCGGCGGTCCGATGAACACCAGCCCCGCCTCTTCGCAGGCGCGCGCGAACGCGGCCCGCTCGGACAAGAACCCGTATCCCGGATGGACCGCCTCCGCGCCGGTCCGCCGCGCCGCCTCGAGCAACGCCGGAATCGACAGGTAGGACTCGGCCGCCGGGGCCGGGCCGATACGGACGGCGGTGTCGGCCATCCGGACGTGCGGGGCGCCCAGGTCGGCGTCGGAGTAGACCGCGACCGTACGCAGGCCCGCGTCCCGGGCCGAGCGCAGCACCCGGACGGCGATCTCGCCCCGGTTGGCTACCAGAACTGATCCAAAGGTCATCGCAGGCTCACATCAACACAGGTCATCGCATGTTCACATCCGGAAGACGCCGAAGCCGGGCGACGGCAGCGGGGCGCGCGCGGCCACCGACAGGGCCATGCCCAGCACCCGCCGGGTGTCCACCGGGTCGATGACGCCGTCGTCCCACAGCCGCGCGGTCGAGTAGTAGGGCGAGCCCTGGTGCTCGTACTGCTCGCGGACGGGTCGCTTGAACTCTTCCTCGTCCGCGGCCGGCCAGCTACCGCCCCGGGCTTCGACCGCGTCCCGGCGCACGGTGGCCAGGACCGCGGCCGCCTGCTCACCGCCCATGACCGAGATGCGGGCGTTGGGCCACATCCACAGGAAGCGGGGGTCGTAGGCCCGCCCGCACATCCCGTAGTTGCCGGCCCCGTAGGAACCGCCGATCACCACGGTCAGCTTGGGCACCGAGGCGCAGGACACGGCGGTCACCAGCTTGGCCCCGTCCTTGGCGATGCCACCCTGCTCGTACTCGCGCCCCACCATGAACCCGGTGATGTTCTGCAGGAACAACAGCGGGATGTGCCGCTGGTCGCACAGCTCGATGAAGTGCGCGCCCTTGAGCGCGGACGGCGAGAACAGGATGCCGTTGTTGGCCACGATCCCCACGGGATAGCCCCACAGGTGGGCGAAGCCGCATACCAGGGTCTCGCCGTACAGGGCTTTGAACTCATTGAAGCGCGAGCCGTCCACGATGCGGCGGATCACCTCGCGCACGTCGTACGGCTGGCGCAGGTCGGCGGGCACGATGTCGTACAGCTCGTCCGGGGACTCGGCCGGCTCCTCCGGGGTGGCCTGCTCCAGCCACGGCTGCGACGGCGGCGACAGGGTGGCGACGATCGAGCGCAGGATGGCTAGCGCGTGCTCGTCGTCGTCGGCCAGGTGGTCCACCACCCCGGACTTGCGGGCGTGCACGTCGCCGCCGCCCAGTTCCTCGGCCGTGACCACCTCACCGGTGGCCGCCTTGACCAGCGGCGGGCCGCCCAGGAAGATCGTGCCCTCTTCGCGCACGATGACGTTCTCGTCGCTCATCGCGGGCACGTAGGCGCCGCCCGCGGTGCACGATCCCATCACCGCGGCCAGCTGGGGGAGGCCGGCCTTCGACATCGTGGCCTGGTTGAAGAAGATCCGGCCGAAGTGTTCCCGGTCGGGGAAGATCTCGTCCTGCCGGGGCAGGAAAGCCCCGCCCGAGTCGACCAGGTACAGGCAGGGCAGCCGGTGGGCGGCCGCCACGGCCTGGGCCCGCAGGTGCTTCTTGACCGTGATCGGGTAGTAGCTGCCGCCCTTGACCGTGGCGTCGTTGGCCACCACCATGCAGTCCCGGCCCTCGATCCGGCCGATGGCTGCGACCAGGCCACCGGACGGGACCGGGTCCTCGTAGAGCTCCCAGCCCGCGAGCGGGGCCAGCTCCAGGAACGGTGACCCCGGATCGAGCAGCCGGTCGACCCGGTCGCGGACCAGCAGCTTGCCCCGCGCGACGTGGCGGGCCCGGGCCTTCTCGTCTCCGCCCAGCCGCACCTGGGCCAGCCGTTGGCGCAGCTCGTCGGTCAGTGCCTTCAGTGACTGGTCCTTCAGCGGTGGGGCCGCCTGCAAGGTCTCCGTCATGCCGCCCGTCCTCCCGGAAAAGTTCTTCCCACAGGTTAACGATCGTTAACAAAACTGTCTAGTATGAAGCCATGACCGCCGCCTCCGAGCCAGCCGAGCCAGTTGGTCCAGCCGAGCCAGCCGGGCCGCCCGTCCGCCGGCCCTCCGCCCGCCGGCCTCCCGCCCGGCCCGC
>CAXUJF010000668.1:0-3239 GCA_964250865.1 uncultured Streptosporangiaceae bacterium | reverse complement strand
AGCGGCGGCACCGGCGGGAGCGGCGGCACCGGCGGGAGCGGCAGCATCGGATCGGGGTCCGGCTCGACCACCTCGTCCGGCGCGCTGATCTGCGACGTCTACCAGAGCACCCCGGCGGCTTCGTCCGGGCTGGCCGTGGGCGACGTGATCACGGCGGTCAACGGCACCAAGGTGGCCACCGAGAACGCGCTGACCACCATCATGGCCGGGTTCAAGCCGGGTCAGACGATCAAGATCACCTACCAGAACACCTCCGGCACCTCGCAGACCGCTTCGGTGAAGCTGGTCGACGGTCCGGCCAGGTAACGATCGTCAGGGGCTGGCCAGCCAGCGGCGCATGCGGGTCTCGCAGTCGCCGATGCTGGCCAGCTCCACGTATTCGTCCTCGGTGTGGGCCAGCTCGGAGATACCGGGCCCGTAGTTGACCGCCGGGATGCCCAGCTCCGCGAACCGGGCCACGTCGGTCCAGCCCAGCTTGGCCCGCGGCGCCCCGCCCACCGCGGCGGCGAACGCCGCGGCCGGCCCGCGGCCCCGCCCGGGCCGCGCGCTCGGGGCAGCATCCACGATGGCCACGTCCCAGCGGCCGAACACCTCGCGCAGGTGCTGCTCGGCGGCCGCGATGTCCCGGTCCGGCGCGAACCGGTAGTTGACCGTGACCACGCACCGGTCCGGGATCACGTTCCCGGCCACGCCGCCGCTGATGCCGACACTGTTCAGCCCCTCGTGGTACCGCAGGCCATCCACCTCGGGCTCCCGGGGCTCGTAGCGGCGCAGCACGTCGAGGATGCCGCCGGCCTCGTGGATCGCGTTGCGCCCCATCCAGGACCGGGCACTGTGCGCGCGCTGCCCGGTCGCGGTGACCTCGGCCCGCATCGTCCCCTGGCAGCCGCCCTCGATCTCGCACCCGCTGGGCTCCATGAGCACCGCGAAATCCCCGGCCAGCAGGTCGGGGTGACTCCGGCTGAGGCGCCCGAGACCGTTCTTCTCGGCCTCGATCTCCTCGCAGTCGTAGAACACGTAGGTCACGTCGCGGGCCGGCTCCGGCAGCCCGGCCGCCAGCCGCAGCTGCACCGCGACCCCCGACTTCATGTCGCTGGTCCCGCAGCCATAGAGCCGGTCACCGGCGACGTGCGAGGGCAGGTTGCCCGCCAGCGGCACGGTGTCGATGTGCCCGGCCAGCACGACCCGCTCGGGCCGTCCCAGGCTGGTCCGGGCCACGATCGAGTTCCCGAACCGCGCCACGCTCAGGTGCGGCAGCGCCGTCAGGGCCGCCTCGATCGCGCCGGCCAGCTGTTCCTCGTCCCCGCTGACCGACGGGGTGTCGACGATGGCCGCGGTGAGCGCCGCCGCATCGGCGGACAGGTCCAGTTCCACCCGGGCAGACTAGCTGGCCGGGGCGAGGGCGGCCACGGCGCCGCGCAGGGCGGTCAGGACGGCGGAGACCGAGGGACGGCGGACGCTGGCCGTGCGGGCCACGGCGTAGACCTCGCGGCTGGGGCCGGGGCCGGGCAGCGGGCGGACCACGACGCGGCGCTCGCCGGTGGCCAGGACCAGGCGCGGGACGATGGCCACGCCGATGCCCCGGGCGACCAGGGACAAGATCGTGCCCAGGCCTTCGAACTCCCACGGCACCGGAGGGGCCACGCCCGCCTCGGTGAGCAGCCGGTCGACGGCCCGGCGGGACGGCTCACCCTCGGGGGCAGCCATCCAGGCCGCGTCGCGCAGGTCGGACAGGCCGCCCGGCCCCGGGCCCGCGGCGGCCGGGTGGGAGCGCGGGATGACCAGCACCAGCGGGTCACTGACCAGGTGGTAGTAGGACAGGATGCTGTCGCGGGTGGCGGGCAGGCGGCCGCTCCAGTCGTCCACGATGGCCACATCGACCTCGCCCGAGCGGACCTGACGCAGGCCCACCTCCCCAGCCGCCTGCCGGAGCAGCAGGGTCAGGCCGGGGTGGGCGCGCAGCCGGTTGGCCAGCACCGGGGCGAACGCGACCGCCGCGGACGGGAAAGCGCTGACCACGACCCGGCCGGACGCGTCCTGGGCGCGGGCCGAGACGTCGGCCTCGGCCTCTTCGACCAGGGTCAGGATGCGTTCGGCGTAGTCCGCGAGCCGCCGGCCGGTGTCGGTCAGCTCGGCCCGCCGCGCGGTCCGGTCCAGCAGCGCCGCCCCGGCCTCGCGTTCCAGCGCGGCCAGCTGCTGGGACACGGCCGACGCGGTGTAGCCGAGCGAGGCCGCGGTGGCGGCGATGCTGCCACGGGCCGCGAACTCCTTCAGCAGACGCAGGCGATGCAGGTCAAGCATAAGAAAACCTTATGCTCTGCCTCAGTAATCGGAGCTTGCCCTAATGGTTACCACCAGCGAAGCTGGTTAATCGTGACGTAACGGTCATCGTGGGCCTTCATCGCCGGCAGCGCCGCCAGACCTTGGCCGCCCGTGCCCGTCTCCGGTTTTCTCCCGCAGCGAGGAGCCATCCTTCATGGCCTCAACCGCCATGCGCCCCGTCCTGCCCGCCGATAACACTGCCCTGCCCGTCGACGATCATGATTCCGAGGAGCCGCCCGGTACGGTCGCCACCCTGTCCGCCACTCCCCCGGTGCCGATCGCCCTGTCCCCGACGCTGGCCGCGAACGAGCTGATGGCGGCCAGGAAACAGCGCGGCGAGCCGGTGCTGCCGATGGCGTTCGGCGAAGCAGGACTGCCCGCGCACCCGGCCCTGCGGCTGGCGCTGGCCGAGGCCACCGGCCGGACCGGCTACGGACCGGTGGCCGGGCAGGTGGGGCTGCGGGAGGCCGCGGCCGGATACTGGCAGCGCCGCGGGCTGGACACCGACCCGGCGGCGATCGTGTGCGGGCCGGGCAGCAAGGCGCTGCTGTTCGGGCTGATGCTGGCCATCGGCGGGGATGTCGCGGTCCCCCGGCCGAGCTGGGTCAGCTACGCCGCGCAGGCCAGCCTGATCGGGGCGCAGCCGCACTTCGTGGACATCCGGCCCGGCGAGGGCGGCGTGCCCGACCCCGATCGCCTCGGCGACGCGGTCCGGGCCGCCCGGCGGGCCGGGCGCGAGCTGCGGTCGGTCATCCTCACGCTGCCGGACAATCCGACCGGCACGCTGGCCAGCCCGGACACCATCCGGGCGCTGTGCCGGGTCGCGGACGAGCACGACCTGATCATCATCTCCGACGAGATCTACCGGGACCTGGTGCACGCGGAGACCGAGCCGTTCACCAGCCCGGGGCCATGGC
>CAXUJF010000667.1:0-3244 GCA_964250865.1 uncultured Streptosporangiaceae bacterium | reverse complement strand
CGGGGGCCCCGCCGCTCCGCTGGGTATGACAGGGGCATGACAGCATGAGAAGAGCAGGTAAGGAGACGATCATGGCGGCAGAAGAGTGCGCCGGGCCGTACGCGGACGTCGAGGACCGCGTCGGCCTGTCCCCGGCTCAGGACGCCAAGCTGGCCGGCGGCAAGGTCGGGGTGGTCCTGCGCTGGTTCTTCTCCGGGATCTGGCTGATCTACCTGGTCCAGCCGGTGGCCGACCTGTTCAACGCCAAGCACCCGCACAGCGCGCTCTACCAGGCCGGCGCGATCGCGCTGGTCGCGGCGTTCTGCGTGCTCTACGTCTTCCTCCTCGGGACCTGGTGGCAGAACGCGACTCGCGGCCGGGTCATGCTGGGCGTACTGGCCGGGCTGGCCGTGGCCATCAGCCTGGTCTATGGGCCCGAGTGGACGTCGATCTTCATCTACGTGTCCGCGGCCGCAGGCTTCATCATCTGGGACCGGCGCCGGGCCATGCTCGCGGTGGGCGCCTGCACGGCCGGATACGTGGTGCTGTCGGAGATCGTGCACACCAAGCCCGGTGAGCTGTGGGCCGAGCTGCTGCCGGTGGCGCTGATCGGCTTGGCCATGATCGGCTTCAAGATGCAGATCGTGCTGAACCAGCAGCTGCGGCAGGCTCGGGGCGCCGTGGCCAAGCTGGCCGCCAACGAGGAGCGGCTGCGGCTGGCCCGCGACATGCACGACCTGACCGGCCAGTCGCTGTCGCTGATCACGCTCAAGTCGGAGCTGGCCATCAAGCGGCTGGCCCGGCTGCCCGCCTCGCCCGAAGTCGACGCGGTGGCCTCCGAACTGGGCGACATCGGCCGGGTCAGCCGCCAGACCCTGCAGGACATCCGGGAGGCGGTCAGCGGGTACCGGCGCCCGACGCTGGCGGTGGAGATTATCACCGCCCGCACCTCGCTGGAGGCGGCCGGCATCCAGCTGGACGACGACGCGGGCCTGATGACCCGGTCCGGGACGTTCGACCCGGACGCCGAGGCCGCGCTGGCCTGGTGCCTGCGCGAGGGGACCACTAACGTGATCCGGCACTCCGGGGCCCAGCAGTGCCGGATCCAGCTCACCGAACGCCGGGGCGAGCTGGCCCTGGAGATCACCGACGACGGCCGCGGCCTGCCCGGCACCGACCACGCCGACGGCGCGGGCGGTACCGCAGCCAGCGGCAGCGGGCTGCACAACATGTCCGAGCGCCTGTCCGCGGTCGGCGGCCGGTTCTCGGCCGGCCCGGGCCGGGACGGCCGCGGCTTCCGGCTGGTGGCCACGGTGCCCATCGCCCCGGCCGGGCCCGCAGAAACGGCGCCTATGACTCCCGCCGGACGGGCCATGGACGCTAGCGTTCGGTCGTGACCTCGAGCGAGACTCCCGGCGAGACCCGGCCCATCCGCATCCTGCTCGCTGACGACCAGGCGCTGATCCGCCAGGCGCTGGCGGCGCTGCTGTCGTTCGAGCCGGACATGGAGGTCGTGGCCCAGGTCGGCCGGGGCGACGAGGTGGTCAAGGCCGCGGCCGAGCACCACGTCGACGTGGCCCTGCTCGACATCGAGATGCCGGGCATGGACGGCCTGGCCGCGGCCGGGCAGCTGCACGAGGCTCAGCCCGGCGTCAAGATCGTGATCCTGACCACGTTCGGCCGACCCGGGTTCCTGCGCCGGGCGATGCAGTCCGGGGTGTCCGCGTTCATCGTCAAGGACTCACCGCCGGACCGGCTGGCCACCGCGGTGCGCAAGGCGCTGGCCGGGGAGCGGGTCATCGACCCCGACCTGGCCGCGGCCGCCCTGGCCGAGGGCATCAACCCGCTGACCCCGCGCGAGTGCGATGTGCTCGCGGCCTCGGCCGACGGCTCGCTCATCTCCGAGATCGCCGGGAAGCTCTACCTGTCCGAGGGCACGGTCCGCAACTACCTGTCGGCCTGTATCCAGAAGACCGGGGCCCGGAACCGCTCCGAGGCGCTGCACATCGCCGAGGAGCGCGGCTGGCTCTGAACGGGGCCAGCACTGACCGGCTAGCCCTGACCAGGTCGGCCTCTAACATGACGTGGTGACGTCTGCCGGTTATCTGCGCTACCCGCATCTGAACGACGAGCTCCTCACCTTTGTGGCCGACGATGATGTGTGGCTGGCCCCGGCGGCTGGCGGTCAGGCCTGGCGGCTATCCGCGGAAGGCGCCGCCGTCAGCTACCCCCGGCTCTCCCCGGACGGGCGCTACGTGGCCTGGACCACCAGCCGCGATCAGGCCAGCGAGGTCTACGTGGCCGGGCTGGACGGCACCGGCTACCGCCGCCTGACCTGGTGGGGAGACCGCCGGACCCGCGTGACCGGCTGGAACTCCGACGGCGAGATCCTCGCGGTCAGCGCGGCCGGGCAACCCGCCGCGTTCGCCACCTGGGCCCACGTCATCCCGGTGACCGGCGCGCCCCCCCGCCGTCTGGAGCTGGGCCCGGCCAGCGACATCGCGGTCCGCAAGGACGCCACCGCGCTGCTGACCAGCTCCCAGCACGAGCCCGCCCACTGGAAGCGGTACCGCGGCGGCACCTCGGGCCGGCTCTGGGTCAAGGCCAACGGCGACCCGGCCTTCACCCGCGTGCTGGCCGGCCTGGGCGGCCAGGTCAGCAGCCCCATGCTGGTCGGCGGCCGGCTGGTGTTCCTGTCCGACCACGAAGGCACCGGCAACCTCTACTCGTGCGCGCTGGACGGCACCGGGCTGCGCCGTCACACCGACCACGACGGCTGGTACGCCCGCAACCCCAGCAGCGACGGCGGCCGCATCGTCTACCACGTGGGCGGCGAGATCTGGGTCCTGGCGGACCTGGACGCGCAGTCCCACCCGCTGGAACTGGCCATCGGCTCGCCGTCCACGGCCCGGGTGCCCCGGCTGATCTCGGCTCACGACCACCTCGGCGGCCTCAGCTGCGACCAGACCGGGCAAGCCAGCGTGGTCGAGGTCCGCGGCACCGTGCACTGGCTCACCCACCGGGACGGCCCGGCCCGGGCCCTGTCCGTCCAGCCGGACGCGCGGGCCCGGCGGCCGGTGGTGCTGGGCGCGGCCGGCGGTGCCGCCTGGATCACCGACGCTACCGGCCAGGATGCATGTGAGTTCGTACTCTCCCCGGAGACCCCGCAGCCGGCCCGGGTGGCCGACGGCAAGCTGGGCAGCGTGGTCAACCTGGCCGCGGCCCCGGACGGCGGCGCGGTCGCGGCCGCGGCCACCGACGGCCC
>CAXUJF010000666.1:0-3251 GCA_964250865.1 uncultured Streptosporangiaceae bacterium | reverse complement strand
CCCGCATCATCGAGCCCCGTGCCGCGCCCGACCCAGTCCCGCGCCGCGCCGCCGATAGCCCGCACCGCGAGGCTGGCCGCGCCGCGGGTGGAGACGGCGTTCCCGCCGCGCAGCCGGGAGGCGGCGATCACCGGCGCCGCGATCGGCGTGCTGATGGTCGCGGCGAGCGCGTTCAGGCCCCCGGATCAGCACCGGCTTTCCCTGGATCTTCGTGTGGCCGAACCCCGCACCCTGCTTGGCGTGGCCGTAGATCCTTTTCTGCATCCAGTCGATGTCAATGAACGCGAGCACGTCCGCGCCGGGCAGCAGCGGCGCCTGGGCCGTCCGCCAGCAAGCCGCGCCGCTGACGCTCAGCCCGTCGGTGGCCCGTCTTATGAGAACGTCCGCCTGCGCGGTATCGGGCGACCCGATGCGATCACCGAGCAGACGCCGGAGGGCCGTGTCGGCAACGCGCCACCGGGCCGCGAGGATCTCAGCGGTAACCAGCCAGCGATCATGGTGTCGATCTCCGCACTCAGCCGGTAACGCCCGTTGTGGTTGGGATGTCAGCAGGCGGGGAGGGCCGGGGCCATGGATGTGGTGGGGATCGTGGGCGTAGGCAGAATGGGCCTGCCGATCTGCGCGAACCTGGTGCGCGGCGGCTACACCGTGACCGCGGCGGATGTCCGCCCGGAGGCACACAAGGCGGTGCTGGCCTGCGGGGCTCGATGGGGAGGCCTGGCCGCTGGGGCAGCCGCGGGGGCTGACGTGGTGATAACCGTGCTGCCGGGAACTCGTGAGCTGCTGGAGCTGATGTCCGGACCGAGTGGCCTGCTGGCTGCATTGCGGCCGGGGGTGACCTGGATCGACATGACCAGTGCCTCCCCGGCCGCCGGCAAGGCACTGGCCCGCGAGGCGCTAGCCCGCGGAATTGGCATGCTGGAAGCACCGGCCGGCGGCGGTCCCGCGGCTGCTGCGGCCGGGACGCTGCAGCTCTTCGCGGGGGGAGATGCCACGCTGCTGGAGCGTCACCATCCTCTCCTCGAGGTCATAGCTGATCCGGCCCGGATCACGCATGCGGGCGGCGCGGGTGCCGGGTACACGGTCAAGCTCCTAGTTAATCTGCTGTGGTTCAGCCAGGCCGTGACCGCGGCTGAGGCGCTGATCCTGGCGCGCCGGGAGGGAATCAACCTGGACGTCCTCCAGGGCGCGGTCCTCGGAAGCGCTGCTGCCAGCAGCTTCATGGACGATGGCGTCAGCGCGGTGCTGAGCGGCGACTACCTGACTACATTCGGACTGGACCGCTGCTGCGAGGAACTAGCAGCGGTCACCGCCACGGCCCGCGAGGCGGGCACGCCCTTCCGGATGTCCGGGCAGGTGGAACAGATATACCGGCAGGCGCTAGCCCGCTATGGGGCCGCCAACGGGGAACTATTGCCCATCGCCATGATGGAAGAGCAGGCCGGCGTCCGGCTCCGCCGCAACCCGGCTTGACGGCGACGGCATCGTGGTCCTCCCCGCCCTTCAGACTTGTTCAGGATATTCTGGATAAAACGGCGGCGCGTCAGCCCCTGATGCGGGCCGCGGTGAGCGTCATGACCAGCAGGATCTGCTGTGCGGACAGAGAGCGCCCAAATCTACATAGCCGCGGATTCCCTGGTCTCGCAGCTAGCCGAACTTTCCGATGCCGGGTAGCGGGGTAGCCGGGCGACCTGTCCCGCGAGTTGCTGGCCGGTGGTGAGCTATTTCCTGGTCGGGGCGACTCCGACTGGGCAGCACAGCGCGACGGTGCCTGGCCAGGGACGGCGCCAGCCTGACAGGATGATGGTGCACTCATGCCGTGGCCGCCGGCAGTCCGCCGTGCGGAACCCGCTGAGCGACCATTTCCCGAACGCGGAGGAAATGTCCGTGACCGCGTTGATCCGGCTCTCTGCCCCGGTCCCGGCTACAACTCGCAGCCATGTCACGATCGTCAGCCCGATAGGCCCGCTGACCATGGTGGCGTCGGACGGCTGTTTGACGGGCCTGTACCCGGACGCGCATCGCCATGGTCCGGGCGCGGCAGCCCTCGGCGTCCGCGGTGACAGCGCGGCACCGCCGTTCGCCGCGGCAGCATGCCAGCTGACCGCCTATTTCGCCGGAGAGCTTACCCACTTCGACTTGCCACTCGCGCCGGAAGGCACCCCGTTCCAGCGTCAGGTCTGGATGGCATTGCGCGACGTTCCTTATGGGCAGACAGTGACGTACGGGCAGCTGGCGGCCCGGATCGGCAAGCCGGCCGCAAGCCGGGCCGTGGGACTGGCCAACGGCCGGAATCCCATTTTCATCATGGTGCCCTGCCATCGCGTCATCGGCGCGGACGGCAGGCTTAAAGGCCATGGCGACGGGATCGGGCGCAAGCAGTTCCTGCTCAGCATTGAGCGCCATAATCACCGCCTTGACCCGCCTAGCACCGCTTAGCGCCGGCATTCCTTAAGAGCCCAGCTCGCAGCGGTTTCCGAAGTCAGCGGCACAGGTCCTCGACGTCCGCGGCGCGGTGCGCAGACACTCCCGTTCTGAGCGGCCTGTCGGCGAGCAACGCATCCTCATCGGGCAGCAGCGGATGGCGGGGCCCGGGTGAGGGCCAGCGATCTGCGCGGAACGGAAAGAACGAGCCTGGCAGGTCCGTTTCGTGAAAACAGCCTGGCCCTAGCACCAGTCATTCTCGCCGGTTCGCCCGACGGCGACGGCCCTGTGGTTGACTGGTGGTCAACTTTGAACAGGGAGTATTGGTGACGCAGGAACCGGACGCGATCGATCCGCGGAACAACCCCGAGTCGCGCGTGGCCGAGGAGTCGGCCAGCCAGACAGTTTCGCGCTCAAGCGCCGGGGGGCCCATCTTTTCCGGAGCCCGCCCGGCGGACTCCGTCCCCGGGCCCGATCCGCAGGACGGCGATCCCGAATCCGGCACCGGCGGGGGAAACCCGCTGGACGGTGTGCTCATCGACCCAGCCGATGCCGAGCAGGCCGTGCCGGGGGACGAGGGCCCGGAGCATCCCGGCCAGCGCTAACCGCCTGGGCGGCAAAGTGTGGCTCAGGCACTGCCTCCTTGTCCGGTGCCATCTGTTACCGCGCGCGGCGAGCGAGGCGGCGGGTCACCGCCGGGATGATGATCGCGGCGGCCGCCGTCGCCGTCCGTGACTTCCGGGCACTCGCCGAATCGTTCAGCCAGGTTCGCCAGCAACGCGTCAAACCGCTCACCAAGCTCAAGCGCGCGCTCGGCTCATTCCTCA
>CAXUJF010000665.1:0-3251 GCA_964250865.1 uncultured Streptosporangiaceae bacterium | reverse complement strand
CCGGCCCGCCCATGTCTTTGAAGGCTGATCTCACCCCACCTCCCGGCAGCGGACTGCTGACCATTCAGCTAATCGCGGTCGGCCGTTCGTGTGATCGCTGCAGAGGCGCATAAAGATAATTAGCTCAGTTTCGGCCTACCTGCCGACGGCCATTGTTGAAGGCCTGGCCGGCCCAGTCACTTCAGGCAGACTCTTCACTGCTGTCCCGGAAGTCCTATAGCTTTACTGTAGTCACAGAGCTGAACATTCCTGCGCGGCCACTTTTTTCAAGATCACTTTTGATCGGCCGCACCGTCGTGTCCCGGCGACGGCCGCACATCGGACCCGAAGACGCCGGCCCCGTTCGACCCCAGCCGGGACAGGCCCCCGGGACGGTTCCGGTTTCCGTAAGTGCGTCGCCCGCAATTTCCGGCCGTCACCTTGCGGCTCGCAGGGGCCGGCCCCGAGTTAACGAATCTGGTCCACCCGGTGGCCGCCGGGCGCGCTGAGACCGTGTCATCAGGCAGTATGCCGACGCGGACGCATTGAACCCCGAAATGGGCCGTTTCGCGCCTACGTACGGTGCCAAAGCTTTAGTTGCGACTTGTGTGGGTACGGTGTAATAAGGGTTTCGCTAATTGTTTCCGTGAAATCTGCAGGACGCCCCACTGGTCCGGCGCTAGTCGGCCCGCCCGGTACCGAGGAGGGTTGCCATTGGTCGCCCCAGGAAGCCCTACGGTGCGGCGTCGCCGTCTGGCCGCTGAGCTGCGAGCGATCAGGGAGAGCAGAGGCAAGAGCGGCGACGCGGTTGCGGCCGCGCTGAAGTGGTCGGCCTCCAAGATCAGCCGGTACGAACGGGCCCGGACCAGCCTGCGGCCCAAGGAAGTCGAGCGCCTGCTCGACTACTACCAGATCTCCGGTCGACGTCGCGAGATTCTCCTCGGGCTCGCCGAGGATGCCGCCCAGAAGGGCTGGTGGGAAGAGTTCAGCGACAGCATTTCCGAGGACTACCAGCAATTCATCGGCCTCGAGTACGAGGCCAGCTCGATGTCCATCTGGCACGTTGATGTGGTCACCGGCCTCCTGCAAACGGAAGCTTATGCCCGGCACATCATCAGCAGCCTCAGCCGGATCGAGCCAATCCCGCCCGGTATGATCGGCCGAATTGTCGCCGTGCGTATGCGACGCCAGCAAGTGCTGGAGCGTGAGGGCTTGCAGTTGTCTGTGGTGCTCGACGAATCGGTCCTGAAGCGCCGGATCGGTGATGAGTCGGTAATGTACGAACAACTTCACCGGCTCGCCCGGGAAGCTGAAAAGCCCAATGTAAACGTGCAGGTTCTCCCGCTGGATGCGCAGCACTCGGTCTTCGGCGAGTCCTTCGTGATATTTGACTTCGCGGTGGACGGTAATGCCATCACGCAAGAGGTGGTGAGTACTGAGACGATGAAGGGTGGTTTCATCCTGGAAGCGGAGCGAGAAACGTATCTGCATAGGATCGCATTCCAGGTACTCGCCGATGCGGCACTCGATCCAGCCGCGTCTAGAGATCTCATACTTCAGACGGCCGAGTCGTACTGGTCAGGCGGCCGCTCGGGCGTTAGTGCTTAGAAAGACGAGTCGCCTGCCCGGATCGTCTGTTAGACGTCCCGGTAACCATGTTGCCCATATGTCGTGGCCATTGGGCGGATTGACTCATTCGCCCGGAATTTACTGGTGACGCGCCGATCTGCCCGGCGTAACCATGTCTCCCCATGTTGCTGCGTGCGGGCGCCGCAGTCTGGCCGGTTCGGCTACGTCTTTGCCAAACTGTCCTACCCGTGAGGCGAGAGTGGCTCTATGGTGTCTCTGATGCGTGCTACGCTCAGCATATGGGTTACTTTAAGTAGCCTATGTATTACGCAGGGTAGCTTGGTCCCCGAGATGAGTGCGACTATCAGTGAGGTATGACGTGGAAAGACCTATATTGGGCAATTCACCCGACGGGCTGGGTTCAGGTCTTGACTGGGTTAAGAGCTCTCTGAGCTTTTCGAGCGGTAACTGCGTCGAGGTGGCAAGCCTACCCGATGGCGGTGTCGGACTTCGCAATAGCAGGCATCCCGAAGGGCCGGTTCTCCAATTCACCCCAGGCGAATGGCAAGCATTTATTGGCGGCGCGCACAACGGGGAATTTGACGAATTCGGCCGGAAGTGACCACACGGTCAGTGCATAGCTTCCTGGTCACGTTAGCCGCGGATCGGGACAGAAGCGGAGAAGATGCCTCACCAGCCGGGGCTCTTCTCCGCTTCTGCGTGCCTGGGCGCTGTGACCGCTCACAGCGCCAAAGTCGCCGGTCAGGACCTTGGTACATTGCCTTGAGGTAGTTGAGCCCTAGCCGCGGAGGAGACCCGGACCGCCTGATTTCGCGCCAGCCAGCCAGTGATCAGGCCAGCGGTCGCTGACATGACGAATGGCATAGCAGACTTTGAATAATTTGGTTTTACCGCTTCGGTCGTATCGTGGTGCGGTGTCGTTTTTTGCGGGGTAACCACTGAGGTTTTGATGGCGTTGCGGTACTCCCCGTCTATAATGCGTGCGAAGGCTAGATACCGCCCTTTATGCAAGGACAGACGCTGCTGACCTGCCCGCCGCCAGTAGTCCCGTCCGGGTATCCCGCTAAAAAGTTCCATGGCGGAGGACCGGACCGCCTCTACCGGCATCTCACCGATAATGAATTGGCTTTCCCAGAATGACACCCACATGTGAACGTAAACGTGCAGCCGGAGGTCCCGGTAGTTTGCGGGTACTGCCGTACCCCACGGTGCGCCAGAAGCCCACATGCAGTCCTCGTCATCAAGCTCCATGCGAAGCAGCTCATGGTGGAAGGTTCGTACGGCTTGGGACCGCGTAGTGCTGACGTCCTTGGCCTGGTAAAACAGGGAGATCGCGACACCGCCCAGAGCTAGGCCTGTGATCAGGGCGGATACTGCGCCGTACGTCTGGCCGATATTGGAGAGGCTCGACCAGTTCAGATCGAATGAGCTGGCCAGTTCGCGCAATGCCAGTGGCGAGGCGGCCACCAAGACAATAAATGCGATGCTGATGGTTCCCGCGAAAGCGGCGACAAAATGTCGGCGATGGCGGAGATATGCAATCACGTCGGCCCTCCTAGCTCCGGACTTAGTGCTGGCACTAACGTAACCATTTGGGGGCTTGGATGGTTCATGCCGCTGGGCATACCTAGTGTCCTGAGTCAATAATTCTTGTTCACCTTGTAGGCTTGGCTTGTGGCGAG
>CAXUJF010000664.1:0-3257 GCA_964250865.1 uncultured Streptosporangiaceae bacterium | reverse complement strand
GCACCGAGCCGGTCGAGCCCGCGGCTCCGGCCTATCCCGCCGACCCGATCTACGAGACCGGCCCGGCGACCCCGCCCGAGGGCCGTTACCCGCCCCAGCCGGCCTACCCGACTGAGCCCGGCGCGGCGCCCCGCTTCGACGGGCCGAGGTAACCATGACCCAGCCGCGACCGGAATCGAATACCGTCCCCGGTGCAACCGCCTCGTACGTCAGCGAGACCTCGTACGGCGACACCACCCCGGATGTCAGCAACGCCTCGGTCGGTGAACTGGTCGGCCAGGTGGCCCAGGACCTGTCGACGCTCATGCGGCAGGAGCTCGAGCTGGCCAAGGCTGAGGTCAAGCAGGAGATCACCAAGACCGGCAAGGCCGCGGGCTTGTTCGGCGCGGCCGGCTTCGCCGGCTACATGGTCCTGCTGTTCGCCTCCATCGCCTTGTGGTGGGGCCTGGCCAACCTGATGGACCAGGGCTGGGCCGCACTGATCGTCACCGGTATCTGGGCCCTCATCGGCGCCGTGGCGTTCGTCGTCGCGCGCCGTCAGATCAAAGAGGTTAACCCGAAGCCTGAGCAGACCATCGAGACGGTCAAGGAACTGCCCGACGCGCTCAAGGGAGCAAGGAGCTGAGATGACCAGTGACCCGGATGAGATCCGCGGCAACATCGAACAGACCCAGCAGAATCTGAGTGCCAATGTGGACGCGCTGACCGAGAAGGTCAGCCCACCGAAGATCATGCAACGGCGGGTCCAGCAGACCCGCTCGTCGATGGCCAACGTCAAGGACAGGATCATGGGCGGTACCTCGGAGCACACCTCCAACCTGGGCGGCACGGTGAGTTCTTCGGCCTCGTCGGCCAAGGACACCGTGGCGGGCGCAGCCTCATCGGCGGCCGACGCGGCCAGTTCCGCTCCTGATATGGCCCGCCAGCGCACCCGCGGCAACCCGCTCGCGGCCGGCCTGATCGCGTTCGGAGCGGGCTGGCTGGTGGCCTCCCTGCTGCCCGCCACCGAACCCGAGCAGCAGGTGGCGTCGCAGGTCAAGGACGTGGCCACGGAGAAGGGACGCCCGGTCGCCCAGCAGCTGAGCCAGGCGGGCCAGGAGGCCGCGCAGGAGCTGAAGGACTCGGCCCAGCAGCGGGCCCAGTCGGTCAAGGAGACGGCGACCGACGCCGCATCGACGGTTCGTGACGAGGCTCAGTCCCAGGCCTCCGACGTGACCGACCACGCCCAGGACGCCCGCGGCCGGGTCACCGACCAGGCCAGCTCGGGCGGTAACTGACCGGGCCCGGCGGCCCGGCTTCCCCGCCGGGCCGCCACCGTCACGTCAGCGGCCGGCTAGCAGCTCCACCACGGGCGCGAACTCCTCGAGGAACGTGTCGTTCACGCTGCGGCCGCCGCGCGCACCTCAGTCACCAGAGCCGCGACCTTCTCGCGCTCAGCCAGCGGGCCCGCGGCCACGGTGACGATGTCGGCCTTGGCCGCGGCCAGCGCCCGCCGGCCCCGAGCTCGTTACTGCGCGGCGCCGACCCCGAGCTCGCGCGCGATCAGCATGCGCTGGACCTCACTGGTGCCTTCGCCGATTTCCAGGATCTTGGCGTCCCGGTAGAAGCGGCCCACGGGGAACTCGTTCATGAAGCCGTAGCCGCCGAAAATCTGCGTCGCGTCGCGGGCGTTGTCCATGGCCGCATTGGAGGAGACGAGCTTGGCGATGGCCGCGTCCTTCTTGACCGGCTCGCCCGCGACCAGCTTGGCCGCGGCGTGGTAGTAGGCCAGCCGGGCGGTGTGGGCCCGGGCCTCCATGTCGGCCAGCTTGAACTGGATGGCCTGGAACTCCCCGATCGGCCGGCCGAACGCCTGCCGCTCGCCCACGTACCGCAGGCACTCGTCCACACAGCCCTGGGCCAGCCCGGTAGCCAGCGCGGCGATGGCGATCCGCCCCTCGTCCAGGGTCTGCAGGAACTGGGCGTACCCGCGGCCGGGCTGGCCCAGCAGGTTGGCCTCGGGCACCCGGCAGTCGGTGAACGACAGCTCGTGGGTGTCGGAGGCGCTCCAGCCCACCTTGGAATACTTCTTCGACACGGTGAACCCCGGCGTGCCGGCCGGCACGATGATGGCCGAGATCTCCTTCCGGCCGTCCGCCCGCTCCCCGGTCACGGCGGTCACGGTGACCAGGCCGGTGATGTCGGTGCCGGAGTTGGTGATGAACGCCTTGGTGCCGTTGATGACCCAATCGCCGCCGTCCAGCCGGGCGGTGGTCCGCAGGGCCCCGGCGTCCGAGCCGCTGCCCGGTTCGGTCAGCCCGAACGCGCCCAGGACCTCACCCGCGCACAGGCCGGGCAGCCACTGCTGCTTTTGCGCCTCGGTGCCGAACCGGTAAATCGGCATCGCACCCAGGCCGACGCCAGCCTCCAGGGTGATGGCGACCGAGGAGTCGACCCGGGCCAGCTCTTCCAGGGCCAGGCCCAGCGCGAGGTAGTCACCGCCCATGCCGCCGTACTCCTCGGGGAAGGGCAGGCCGAACAGGCCCATGCGCCCCATGCTGGCCACGAGGTCGTAGGGGAACTCGCCCCGCTCGTAGTAGTCCCCGATGACCGGGGCGACCGTGTCCCGGGCGAACTGCTCCACGGTCTTACGCAGTTCCTCGTGCTCCGGGCTGAGACGGTGATCCACCATGGTCACTCCTGTTCCGGAGCCGCTGGGCCCGGTACGACAACGAAAATCTGCTGGCCGAGCGCGACGCGGTCGCCCGCCTTGACGCCAGCCTCGGTCACTGTGCCGTCGAGCGGTGCGACCAGCGACAACTCCATCTTCATCGCCTCCAGCACCCCGAGAACTTCGCCGGCGGTGACGTCTTGGCCCTCGCTCACCCGGACCGAGAGCACGGTCCCGGGCATGGGCGCGGTGACCAGGCCGTCGGACGCCGCGGTCAGGCCGGCCCCGGGACCGGAGGCACTGGGCCGGGTGAAGACGTAGGCCTGGCCCTGGTAGCCGACGGTGACCTCACGGGGGCCGATCTCCACCTGGAAGCGGTACGCGACCCCGTCGATCTCCAGCCGCCACCGCCCGGGCTCCGTCCCGGGAGCCGAAGCGATCCGCCGGACCCGCCAGCTCCGCTCCGCCTCGGCGCCCTCCGACACTAGGCACCCGGGGACATGCACCCGCATCGAGTGGGCACCATCGCCGTCCCGCAGCCCGGCGATCACGGGCGCAGCCGGCCCCGACACCCGCCACCCGTCCCCGGTACCGAACGGATCCCCCG
>CAXUJF010000663.1:0-3268 GCA_964250865.1 uncultured Streptosporangiaceae bacterium | reverse complement strand
GCAGCGTGCCCTGCTCGGCGGTCTCGGCGGACGCGCCCGTGCCGGGACGGGGACGGCCACGGCCAGACGGCGGTCGCTGGCCGGCCAGGACCAGGCCGGACGGGCCACCCCGGCCGCCTTCGAGCAGGGCGGGTTCTTCGTCGAGGACCTTGGGCCGCCGGCGCAGCGGCTTCAGCTGCGGCCGCCGCGGGGCGCCGGGGCGGCTGATCGGCGAGTCAGCCTCGACCGCTCTTCAACCGGGTTCGGCGGTGGCCGGTTCCAGGATGAAGTGGTCTTCCCAGATCTGCCGCAGGACCTGCTCCGGGGTGGCCTCGACCGTCTCGTCCAGGAAGATCCGGCCGGACAGCGCGACGACCATGGCGTCGAACACGATGTCGGCGTAGTTCTCCCCCGCTTCGGCCGGGTCAGCCGAATCCCGGGTGCTGTCGGCCAGCTCCAGCAGCTGGGCCGCCACCAGGGTCAGGGCGATGGCGCCGCGGACGCTGCTGCCCTGCCGGATGTCCTCGTGCTCGCGGGTGGCCCGGGTGACCGCGACCGCGTCGGCGATGAGCCGGTCCCGCCGGTCGCCGGGCAGCTCCGGCACCGGGGCCCGCAGCGTCACGATGCCGCGTTCGGCCGCGGCGTCCTGGTAGCTGATGGCCAGCCGGCACATCCGGTCGTGCACCGAGGTGGACAGCCGGGTGGTCCCCACGTTGTCGAACGGGTTCATCGAGGCGATGACCCGGAACGTGGGCTGGGCCACCACCGTGTCCGCCCGCGGCACCGCGATCTGGCGTTCGGCCATCGCGGTCAGCAGCGTGTTCAGGGTGTCCTCGGGGGCCCGGTTGAACTCCTCGATGTACAGGAAGCCACCGGACCGCATGGCCTCCAGCAGCGGCCCGTCCACGAAGTTGTCCGCGCTGTAGTCCTCGCGCAGCACCCGGGCCGGGTTGTGGTGGCCGACGAGCTTGGCCGGGGTCAGGTCGGCGTTGCCCTCCACGAACACCAGCGGTATGCCCCACTCGGCGGTGATGGCCCGCAGCAGCGTGCTCTTGCTGGTCCCCGGGGGGCCCTCGAGCACGATGTCGCGTCCGGCGGCGACGGGGGGGGGGGGGGCGCGGGGGGGGGGGGGGGGGGGGGCGCCCGGTGGGGGGGGGGGCGGGGGCGGGCCCGGGGGCGGGTGCGCGGGGGGGGCGCGGCCCCCACGAGGTGCTGCCGGACCCGGTCGCGCACGGCCGTGATCCGCTCAGCGCCGATCGCTGACGTCACCCTTGTCTCCTCAGTCAGTTGTTGCAGTTACTGGCCTAGCCGGCTACTTGAGCAGCGAGCCGGCGTCGACCGGCAGCGTCACCCCGGTGATGTAGCGGGCCTCGTCCGAGGCCAGGAACAGCACCGCGTTGGAGATGTCGCGCGGCTCCACCCACTTGATCGGCAGCGTGTTCAGGGTCTGGAAGCGCTCCCCGAGCACCTCCTTGGTGCGCTGCTCCGGGGCCAGGTCCGGGGCGAACAGCTCGTAGGTGGCCGCGTTGTGGATCATGTCGGTGTTGACGCTGGTCGGGTGGACCGAGTTGGCCCGGATGAAGTCCGGGGCCAGCTCCACGGCCAGCACCCGCATCAGCCCGACCACACCGTGCTTGGCCGAGGTGTAGTGGGCCATGTTCTCGAACGGCATCAGCCCGGCGGTCGAGCTGGTCAGCACGATCGAGCCGCCCCGGCCGCCCGCCTTCAGGTGCGGGATGGCCGCCTTGGCCGCATGCCAGACCCCGGTCAGGTTGACGTCGATCATGTCCTGCCAGGTCTGCTCCTCCAGCACGTCGGCCCGGCCGAAGCTGAAGATGCCGGCGTTGGCGGCCACGATGTCCAGCCGCCCGAGCTGGGCCACGCCGTCGTCCAGCGCCGCCTTGAGCGCGCCGTAGTCCCGCACGTCGGCCTGGGTAGCCACGATGCGGCGGTCCAGCGCTTCGACTTCCTTGACCGTCTGGGCCAGGTCGTCCGGCGTCGCCATCGCGTACGGCACCGAGTCGACCTGAGCGGCCAGGTCGACCGCGATGATGTCCGCGCCCTCCTCGGCCAGCCGGATCGCGTGGCTGCGGCCCTGGCCGCGCGCCGCACCGGTCACGAAGGCCACCTTGCCCTCTACTCGTCCTGCCATGTGAAATGTCCCTCCTTGGGGTGCTTACTTCTTGTTGGTGAAGCCGGCGTCGACCGGAACGGTGATGCCGGTGACGTACCGCGCGTCGTCGGAGACCAGCCAGAGGATCGCGTTGGAGATGTCGACCGGCTCGACCATGGGCACCGGCAGCGCGTTGGCCATCGCGTTGGACAGGCTCGGGTCGTGCTCGAGGAATTTCTGCATGGCGTCGTTGACGACCATGGGCGTGTTCACGCCGGTCGGGTGGACGGTGTTGACCCGGATGCTGTGCGGCGCGAGGTTGTTGGCGTAGGAGCGCATCAGGCCGACCACGCCGTGCTTGGCCGCGGTGTAGCCGAGGCCGCCGCGGGACGGGCCGCCGATGCCGTTGATCCCCGCAGTCGAGCTGGTCAGCACGATCGCGCCGCCCTGGCCCCGCTCGATCATGGACGGGATCGCGGTCTCGACGGTGTTGAACACGCCGGTCAGGTTGACGTCGATCACGTCCTGCCAGGCACCATGCTCCTCGTGCAGGGACATGGGCGCGATGCCCGCGTTGGCCAGGACGATGTCCACCGGGCCGAGCTCGGCCACGCCGGCTTCGAAGGCGGCCTTCAGGCCGGCCTCGTCGCGCACGTCGGCCTGCCGGGCGAAGATCCGGCGGTCCAGCCCCTCGACTTCCTTGACCGTCACGGCCAGGTCGTCGGGGGTCGCCATCGGATAGGGCACGGTGTCGATCTGCCCGCAGATGTCGACCGCGATGATGTCCGCGCCTTCCTGAGCCAGCCGGATCGCGTGGCTGCGGCCCTGGCCGCGCGCGGCACCGGTGATGAAGGCAACCTTGCCTTCGAGCTTTCCCATAACGGGGCTCCTTTCCAGGGTGTTCCTGCTGTTTGTACCGCGCACGCGGGCAAGGACCGGCGCCGGTGCGGCGGCACCGGTGAACGCGAGGTGCGTGGGGCGTCAGCCCTTCAGATGGACGTCACCGCGTGACTCCGCGGCTACTGGGCTAACGGGGCATCCATCGCCAGGCCAGCCAGCGGGTTCTCGTCGCAGGCGCGATCGGGTGGCCGCCGGCTGATCGTGAGCGGTACCGGGCCGCCGGCCCGCGGGCCGGGGGCCGGGCGGGGGCGGGGGGGGGGGGGGCCGGGGGGGCGG
>CAXUJF010000662.1:0-3282 GCA_964250865.1 uncultured Streptosporangiaceae bacterium | reverse complement strand
CGTTCCCCGACGCCGCGTTCGACCTGGTGACCAGCCGGCATCCGGTCAGCGTGCGCTGGGACGAGGTGGCCCGGGTGCTGAAGCCGGGCGGCAGCTACCTCTCCCAGGACGTCGGGCATCCTTCCGTGGGCGAGCTGACCGAGTACATGATGGGCCCGCGGCCGGCCGCCGCGCCGGACCAGCCGAGCCGGGACCCGAAGTGGTCGGTGCTCGCGGCCGAGCGGGCGGGCCTGACCGTGACCGACCTGCGCGAGTACCACGGCCGGATCGAGTTCAACGACGTGGCCGCGGTCGTGGTGTTCCTGCGCAAGGTGATCTGGATCGTGCCCGGCTTCACCGTGGCCGGGTACCGCGACCGGCTGCGCGCGCTGCACGAGCAGATCGAGCGGGACGGGCCGTTCCTGGCCACCACCGTCCGTTTCCTGATCGAGGCGCGCCGGTTATCCACCGCAGGCGGGCAAAGGATTTTCCCGCCCGGTTCCCGTGTTATAGCTGCGTGACATTAGACTCGCGCAGGTTGCCCTGTGGGCGAGAGACGGCGAAGGAGTGCGGCCGCAAGTGACGGTGGTCGAAGCAGGAGAACAGGCGTACCAGCGTCCGGGCGGGGCCGAAGTCGTGGCCGAGGCGGGACGGCGGCGCGCGTTCGCGGTGATCAGCCACCCGGACGCCGGCAAGTCCACGCTGACCGAGGCGCTGGCCCTGCACGCGTCGGCCATCACCCAGGCCGGGGCGGTACACGGCAAGGCTGGGCGCCGGGGCGTGACCTCGGACTGGATGGCCATGGAGCGTGACCGCGGCATTTCGATCACGTCCGCCGCGCTGCGCTTCGACTACGACGGCATGGTGCTGAACCTGCTCGACACCCCCGGGCACGCCGACTTCTCCGAGGACACCTACCGGGTGCTGGAGGCCGTCGACTGCGCGATCATGCTGCTGGACTCGGCCAAGGGCCTGGAGCCGCAGACGCTCAAGCTGTTCGACGTGTGCCGTAACCGCAACGTCCCGGTCATCACGTTCGTGAACAAGTGGGACCGGCCCGGCCGGGAGCCGCTGGAGCTGCTGGACGAGATCGAGCAGCGGATCAGGCTGCGGCCGACCCCGCTGAACTGGCCGGTCGGGGTGGCGGGCGAATTCCGCGGGCTGATCGACCGGAACACCCGTGAGTTCACCGCGTTCACCCGGACCCCGGGCGGGGCCGACCGGGCCATCGAGGAGCACCTGGACGCGGAGCAGGCCGCCGAGCGTTTTGGCGCGGAGTACACCACCGCGGTCGAGGAACTGGACCTGCTGACCGAGATCGGCGCCGACGTCGACATGGAGTCGTTCCTGGCCGGGGAGTCCTCACCGGTGCTGTTCGGCGCCGCGCTGCCCAACTTCGGCGTCCGCCGGCTGCTGGAGAGCCTGATCGCGCTGGCCCCGCCGCCCGAGCCGCGCACCGACATCAAGGACGAGCCGCGCCCGGTCGACGCGCCGTTCTCCGGCCTGGTGTTCAAGGTGCAGGCGAACATGGACCGCAACCACCGGGACCGGGTGGCCTTCGTCCGGGTGTGCTCGGGCCGGTTCGAGCGCGGCATGGTGCTCACGCACGCCGCCACCGGCCGCCCGTTCGCGACCAAGTACGCGCAGTCGATGTTCGGCGCCGAACGCGAGACCGTGGACGTGGCCTACCCGGGCGACGTGATCGGGCTGGTCAACGCGACCGCGCTGCGGCCCGGTGACACCCTGTACGAGTCGCTGCCGGTGGAGTTCCCGCCCATCCCGAGCTTCGCGCCCGAGCACTTCGCCGTGGTCCGCAGCAAGGACGCGAGCAAGCACAAGCAGTTCCGCAAGGGCATCGACCAGCTCGCCACCGAAGGCGTGGTGCAGGTGCTGGCCTCCAACGTGCGCGGTGACCAGGCCCCGGTGCTGGCCGCGGTCGGCCCGCTGCAGTTCGACGTGGTGCTGAACCGGCTGGAGCACGAGTTCGGGGCCCGGGCCGAGCTGGAACACCTCAGCTACACGATGGCCCGCCGCACCGACGCCGAAGGCGCCGCCGGGCTGGCCGGGGTGCGTGGCAGCGAGGTGCTGACCCGCCGCCTCGACGACGCGCTACTGGCGCTGTTCACCGACAAGTGGCGGCTGGCCGCCATCCAGCGCGACCACCCGGACATCCTGCTCGAGACCCTGGTCGCCGGGACCGAGTAACCCGCCCTGCTCATCGGCACCGGGTAACCGGCCCGGCGTTTGCCCGTTGATCACCGGGGCAGACGTAACCAGTGGTGCGGCGACGGCAGCAGCAGATCTCCCTGACCCGGCGAGCCGGGTCCTGGCTGGTGTGGTGGGTGCTGCTCATGGGGCTCTGGGTCGCCGTGGACGACAGCGTCGGCCTGGCCGAGCTGGGCGCGGGCGCGGCCGTGGCCACGCTGGCCGCCCTGCTGACCGAGCTGGCCCTGGATCAGGCCGGCACCCGCATCCAGGTGCGGATCCGGTGGCTGGCCGGGGTGGTTCACCTGCCCGGGCAGATCCTCGGCGATACCGTGCTCGTCTTCCGTGTGCTCTGGCGGCGGCTGGCCCACGGCGAGCAGCCGCCCAGCGGCTTCCGTGAGCTGCCGGTGCGCTACGGCGACGACAGCGACCTGGGGGTCACCCGGCGGGTGCTGCTGGTGGGAGCCAGCTCGCTCGCGCCGAACACCTTCGTGCTCGGCCTCGACCAGGACCGCGACGTCATGGTCGTGCACCAGCTGGTACCGAACCAGGGGAGGCCCGAGTGACCGGCTTCATCGTGACCGCGATCGTCATGCTCATCGCCGTGATCCCGTGCGGCATCGTGATGGTCCGCGGCAAGGTCATGGAGGCTGTGGTCGCCTACGAGGTGGTCAGCTCGATCGCGGTCATGGTGCTGATCCTGCTGGCCCAGGGCTTCCGGCGGCCGGCCCTGTTCGAGCTGCCGGTGCTGCTGGCCGTGCTGCTGCTCGGCAGCGGCCTGGTCTTCGTCCGGGCGCTGGAGCGCTGGCTGTGATCAGGGAAATCTTCGCCGACATCCTGCTCGGCCTGGCCGCGGCGACGGTACTGGGCTCGGCCCTCGGCATCCTGGTCATGCGCGACGTCTACCGCAAGGTGCACTTCGTGACGCCGGCCGCGCTGGTCGCCCCGGTGCTGGTCGTGCTGGCCGTGTTCGTCCAGGAGGGCCTGGACGAGAACACCGGCGAGAGCCTGCTCGCGCTGCTGTTCGTGCTCATCGCCGGTCCCTACCTGACCCACGCCACGATCCGGGCCGCCCGGATCCGGGACCAGGGCGACTGG
>CAXUJF010000661.1:0-3286 GCA_964250865.1 uncultured Streptosporangiaceae bacterium | reverse complement strand
CCAGCAGTGCGCCCAGCGCCACCGCGCCGGCCTGAACGGCTCGGGTGGTGCGGTCCGCGGTGAGAAGCGGCACATTGAGCTGGCGCTGCCAGCCCGGGACGCGACCGAGGCCGGCGCGGTGGCGCTGGGCGCACTGCTGGGCGGCTACTCGTTCCGCCGGTACCGCACCACGGGCGTCACCACCGACGCCGAGCTGACCCTGCTGACTAATCTGCCGGCCGATGAAGCGGACGCGGTCACGCGGCGGGCCCAGGTGCTGGCCGACGCGGTGACGCTGGTGCGCGACCTGGTCAACACAGGGCCGTCCGACCTGGTTCCGGCCACGTTCGCGGCCGAGGCGCAGCGGGCGGCGGCCGCGGCCGGGCTGGACATCGAGGTGCTGGACGAGCACCAGCTGGCCGATGGCGGTTACGGCGGCATCCTCGGCGTCGGCCAGGGCTCGGTGCACCCGCCCCGCCTGGTTCGCCTGGCCTACACCCACCCGGACGCGACCCGGACGCTGGTGCTGGTGGGCAAGGGCATCACGTTCGACTCCGGCGGCCTGTCGCTCAAGCCACCCAAGTCGATGGAGTGGATGAAGTCCGACATGGGCGGGGCCGCCGCCGTGCTCGGCGCGCTGCAGGCCATCTCGGCGCTGAGCCCGGTCGTGAACGTGGTCGGCTACCTGTCCTTGGCCGAGAACATGCCGAGCGGGTCCGCGCAGCGGCCGTCCGACGTGATCACCATCCACGGCGGCAAGACCGTCGAGGTGCTGAACACCGACGCCGAGGGCCGCCTGGTGCTGGCCGACGCGATGGCCCGGTCCGCGCAGGACTCCCCCGACCTGCTGATCGACATCGCCACCCTGACTGGCGCCCAGCTGGTCGCGCTCGGTTCGCGGGTGGCGGGCGTGATGGGCAGTGACGACGAGGTGGCGGCCAGCGTGGCCCAGTCGTCGACCCGGGCCGGTGAGGCCGCGTGGGCCATGCCGCTGCCGGAAGAGCTGCGCAAGGGCCTGGACTCCACGGTGGCCGACCTGACCAACGTCTCCCCCGACCGCAACGGCGGCATGCTGGTCGCGGGCCTGTTCCTGCGCGAGTTCGTGCCGGCCGGGGTGAGCTGGGCCCACCTGGACATCGCCGGGCCGGCCTTCAACGAGTCCGGCGCCTGGGGGTACACCCCGCGCGGCGGCACCGGCGCGGCCACCCGCGCCCTGGTCCAGATCGCCGAGGACGTGGCGGCGGGCACTCTGCCCACGGAATGATCGGTGCCGGCGGTTTGCTTTCGTTGGTGCTGTTACCCGGCCGTGATCATGCCGGGTAAGCCCGCATGATCGTGGGCAGACTCACTTCTGCTGGGCCGTTTGCGTGGGCAAACTCTCCTCCAGACCGGTCCTGTGGAGTGAAATGATGGACACAGCGACTTGAAGTTGACAGATAGGGAGCGTTCCGTGGCAGAGGGCAGCGTCACCTACGACATCGTCGTACTGGGTGGCGGCAGCGGAGGGTACGCATGCGCACTGCGCGCTGCTGAGATGGGCAAGCGCGTCGCGCTGATCGAGAAGGACCGGGTCGGCGGAACCTGCCTGCACCGGGGTTGCATCCCGACCAAGGCGCTGCTGCACGCCGCAGAGGTCGCCGACCTGGCGCGCGAGAGCGAGACGTTCGGTATCCGGTCCAGCTACGAGGGCATCGACATCGATGGCGTGCTGGCCTACAAGGACAAGGTGGTGGACCGGCTCTGGAAGGGCCTGCAGTCCACCCTGGCCAGCCGGAAGATCGACACCATCGACGGCTACGGCACGCTGATCTCGCCCACGCAGGTCCAGGTGGGCGACACGGTGTACGAGGGCGAGCACATCGTGCTGTCCACCGGTTCGGTGCCGAAGAGCCTGCCCGGCCTGGAACTGGACGGCGAGCGGGTCATCTCCAGCGACGAGGCGCTCCGCTACGGCCGGGTGCCCAGCTCGGTGATCATCCTCGGCGGCGGGGTCATCGGGGTCGAGTTCGCCAGCGTGTGGCGCTCGTTCGGGGCCGACGTCACGATCGTGGAGATGCTGCCCCAGCTGCTGCCGCTGGAGGACGAGTCCAGCGCCAAGCTGCTGCAGCGGGCGTTCCGCCGCCGCGGCATCGGCTTCGAGCTCGGGGCCCGGTTCGAGAGCGTCAAGCACACCGACAGCGGCGTGACCGTGACGCTCGCGGGCGGCAAGACGCTGGACGCGGAGCTGCTGCTGGTCGCGGTGGGCCGTGGCCCGGTCTCGGCCGACCTCGGTTACGAGCAGGCCGGCGTGGAGATGGAGCGCGGCTACGTCAAGGTCGACGAGTACTGCCGGACCTCGGTGCCGACGATCTCAGCCGTCGGCGACCTGATCGCCACCCCGCAGCTGGCCCACGTCGGTTTCGCCGAGGGCATCCTGGTGGCCGAGCGGATCGGTGGCCTCGAGGTGCACCCGATCGACTACGACGGCGTGCCCCGGATCACCTACTCCGACCCCGAGGTGGCCTCGGTCGGCATCTCCACCGCGCAGGCCGCGGACCGGGGAATCGAGACCGTGGAGTTCACCTACCCCCTGGGCGGCAACGGCCGGAGCGTGATCCTGCAGACGCAGGGCGCGGGCAAGGTCGTCGCGGCCAAGAACGAGGACGGCAGCCCCGGCCGCGTCCTCGGCATCCACCTGGTCGGGACCCGGGTCGGCGAGCTCATCGCCGAAGGCCAGCTCATCTACAACTGGGAAGCCGAGCCGGCCGACGTGGCGCAGCTGATCCACCCGCACCCCACCCAGTCGGAGATCATCGGTGAGGCCATGCTGGCGCTCGCCGGCAAGCCCCTGCACGTACACGCCTGACACGTATAGGCCTCACTGGCACGCGTGAGTTTACGAAGGAGTCACGAGAACAATGTCGGTCTCGGTATCCATGCCCCAGCTCGGTGAGAGCGTCACAGAGGGCACCGTCACGCGCTGGCTCAAGAAGGAAGGCGAGCGCGTGGAGGCGGATGAGCCGCTGCTCGAGGTGTCGACCGACAAGGTTGACACCGAGATCCCCTCCCCCGCCGCTGGTGTACTGCGAGAGATCGCCGTGGGCGAGGATGAGACGGTCGAGGTCGGCGCGCAGCGCGGGGTGAGCGAGTACGGCGCCGACGCCTCCGGCGGTGACGCCCCGGCGGAGTCGCCGTCTGATTCCGCTCCCGCGGAGGCCCCGGCCGAGTCGCCGTCGGATAGCGAGCAGCAGGCGGCTCCGGCGCAGCAGGCGGCCGCGCCGCAGCAGGCGCAGGCCTCGCCCGAGCCCGGCGGTTACGGCGGCGACAC
>CAXUJF010000660.1:0-3297 GCA_964250865.1 uncultured Streptosporangiaceae bacterium | reverse complement strand
GCTTCGGCGCCTCCTGCACGGGGGCGGCCGGAGCCGGAGCCGGCGGCCGCGGTGCGTCACTGATGGCCGGGCGGGACGGGGCGGCCGGCACGGACGATGCTTCTTCCATGCCGGGAACGCCGCCACCGAGCAGCTGACGCAGCTGCGCGAGGTGGCTGCTGATGCTGTCCTTCTGGCGGGTGAGGTCGTCGACCTGGCGCTGAGCCTGGACCCGGGACCGCTCGGCCTCGCTCTTGGTCTCGGCCAGCAGGTGGTCGGCCTGGCTCTTGGCCTGGCTGACGATCTGGTCGGCGTTCTTCTTGGCGTTGCTGACCAGCTGCTTGGCGTGCTGGTCGGCGTCGCGGCGGGTCTGCTCGGCCGGCGCGCTGGGCTTGGCCCCCCGCTGCGCGGCCGTGGATGCCCGCTGCTCGGCCTCGGAGACCAGCTTCTGCGTGGCGGCCTGCGCCGCGGACAGCCGCTCGGCCTCCTGCCGCTCGGCTTCTTCGCGCCGGGCCGCCAGCTGAATCTCGAACTCGGCCTCGGCCTGAGCCCGCTGCGCTTCGCTCTCCTCCAGGATGCGCTGCGCCTGGCTGCGCATCTCATCCGCCTGCCGCTTGGAGGTGGTGAGGATCTCGTCGCGTTCCCGCTTCGCCGACGCCTTGAGCTGGGCCACTTCCCGCTCAGTCGTGGTGCGCAGCTTGGCGATGTCGCGCTCGATGGCCGCCCGCTTCTCGGCGATCTCATGGTCCGCCGTAGCGCGCAGCTTGGCCACTTCGCGCTCGGTCGTCGAGGTGAGCTCATCCGATTCGCGCCGCGCACCCGTCCGGATCGAGTCCGCTTCGCGCTCCGCTGCGCCCCGCTGGTCGTCGGTCTCGCGCTTGGCGTTCGCGCGCAGCTCGGCGGCCTCGTTCTCGGCCGACGCCCGGACCTCGGCCGCGTCCACCTTGGACGCGGCCTTGATCTCGTTGGCCTCGGACCGGGCTGCCTGGACCAGCTCGGTGGCCTGCTCCTCCGCGAGGCGGAGCAGCTGCTCAATCCGTGCGCCCAGACCCGAATAGGTCGGTCGTTCCTGCTCCTGGAGCTGCCGATGAGCCTCAGCCAGGTCCCGGTGCAGTCCCTGAACTTGATCCTTCTGCTGGCGCAAATCCCCCTCAATCTGGGAGAGATGCTCGTTGACCTGCTGAGGATCGTAGCCGCGCATAACTTTCGCGAACTCGCGCGGCTGCTGGTCATCAAAGAAGTTGGTGAGCTGTGCGTCAATATCGGATTGCATGTGGCCTAACCCTGTTGGACGGTACGGCAGGCGGGGAGTCCGAATGAGCATCTCATCGCCCGATCGGAAGGCCATCCGCCGGCGGGTCGGCGGTTCCTAGCCCGGTCGTTAACGGACTTCTGCGATTTTCTCACCCGGTAGCAGGCAGACTACTCCGCCTGCGCGCCGATGTTGGTTCCTTCGGACTTCCCAGCGGCGGATTCTCTGGACTGTGACCTACGCTTCTGGTCAATTCGCACTATATAGGTCGTTGTCCGTATATCTTCCCTGCGTAACGGGCCATTGGCCGGCCCGCTGGACGCCGCGGAAGCCGGCCTTCCGTGCATTTCGGTCAGGGAGCCCCGTAGGGTCAGTGGCCGCGAACCTCAGGTTTGGTCCGGCCGCCTCGGCTCGACCAGCTCGGTCAGCACCCCGCCCAGATCGGCCGGGTGCAGGAACGCGATCGAGGCGCCGAGCGAGCCGTGCCGCGGCCGTTCGTCGATGAGCCGGACTCCCGCTCCGCCCACCTCGGCCAGTGCGGACCGCACGTCGGTCACCGCGTAGCCGATGTGGTGGACGCCCTCACCCCGGCGAGCCATGAACTTGCCGACCGGCGAGTCCGGGGACAACGGCTCCAGCAACTGGATATAGGAGGCCCCGGCGGCGCCGGCCACCCCGGGCTCGCCCGGGGTGGCCACCAGGAGCATGGCCTCGCGCACACCTTGTTCCTCGTTGACTTCGCGGGACGTCACCGTGAGCCCGAACACGGAGCAGTACCGGGACACGGCTTCGTCCAGGTTGCGGCAGGCGATCCCGACGTGGTCGATCCTGTTCAGCATGATCCGTCTATGACACCAGACCGCTCCGGCGGAATGCGGCCCGGGTCCCGCGTTGCTGCCCATAGTGGCTGGGTATCGTGACAACACCGGGCTTGTGGGTCCCGGACGGTGACGTGGAGGTATCGGATGAGCGAGGTGCTGTCCCGCAGCGCGGGGACGCCGGCCGGGCGGGAGCCCGTGATCGTCGGCGGAGCCAGGACGCCTATCGGGCGGCTGCTCGGGTCGCTGGCCGGGTTCTCCGGTGCCGATCTCGGCGGCATCGCGATCAAGGCCGCGCTGGAGCGTTCCGGGGTTCCCGCCGACCAGGTCGACTACGTGATCATGGGCCAGGTACTGCAGGCCGGCGCGGGCCAGATCCCGGCCCGGCAGGCGGCCGTGGCCGCGGGCCTGCCGATGTCCGTCCCGGCCCTGACGGTCAACAAGGTCTGCCTGTCCGGACTGGACGCGATCAACCTGGCCGGCCAGCTCATCCGCCTGGGTGAGGTCAACGTGGTGGTGGCGGGCGGCATGGAGTCGATGACCCAGGCGCCGCACCTGCTGCCCAAGTCGCGGTCCGGCTACAAGTTCGGCCCGGTCGAGGTGGTCGACTCGATGGCGGTGGACGGCCTGACCGACGCCTACGATCACGTCTCCATGGGCGAATCGACCGAGCGGCTCGGGGCCGGGCTCGGCATCAGCCGCGCGGAGCAGGACGAGTTCGCCGCGCTGTCGCACCAGCGGGCCGCGGCCGCGGTCAAGAACGGCCTGCTGGCCGAGGAGATCGTCGGGGTCGCTGTGCCCCGCCGCGGCGGCGAGCCCCTGCTCTGCGACGAGGACGAGGGCATCCGCCCGGAGACCACGGCCGAGCGACTCGGCCGGCTCCGCCCGGCCTTCACCCCGGACGGCACGATCACCGCCGCGTCGGCGTCGCAGATTTCCGACGGCGCGGCCGCCGTGGTGGTGATGGCCCGGGAGACCGCCGAGGTCCTCGGGGCCCAGGTGCTGGCCGAGGTGGGCGCGGCCGGCGTGGTGGCGGGCCCGGACAATTCGCTGCACTCGCAGCCGTCCAACGCGATCCGGCGGGCGCTGGCCAAGGGCGGTCTGACCGTGGCTGACCTCGACCTGATCGAGATCAACGAGGCCTTCGCCATGGTCGCGATCCAGTCCATGCGCGACCTCGGGGTGAGCCAGGACCGGGTCAACGTCAACGGCGGCGCGATCGCGCTGGGGCACCCCATCGGGGCGTCC
>CAXUJF010000659.1:0-3301 GCA_964250865.1 uncultured Streptosporangiaceae bacterium | reverse complement strand
ATGTTCAGGGCCGCCCGGATGCCGGCCGCCAGCGGCCCGGTGCCCGCCTCGCCCGGGGCGGTGACCTCACACACGGTCGGGACCAGGTGGCCCCGTTCCGCCGTCCGCCGGAGCTGGTCCGGCAGCAGCCAGGCCCGCAGCACCCCGACGTCCGGATCGTCCGGGTCGGCCAGCGCCGGGGCCACCGCCAGCAGGCGCAGCTCGCCCCGGTGCCCGGGCCGGATCGTCTCCAGCTCCCGGGTGTCCGCGTCGTAGAGCGTCAGCACGCCTCAACCCTATGGTCGCTTGACCCTCCCGCTACGGGTGGGTCGAGGATGGGCTCAAGAAGGCCGGACTGCCGGTGGGCGAGTTTCCCGGATGACGCACCTGAGCGTCAAGACCCTGCGGCACTACCACCAGGTCGGCCTGCTGGAGCCGGCCCAGGTCAACCCGGACACCGGCTATCGGCTACTACACCACCGGGCAGATCCCCACCGTGCAGGTCATCGGCGGCTGCGCGACCTGGAGATGCCGGTCGCCACCGGGCCGAGCGGTGACCTGTTCGCCAGCGAGCTCTTCCAGCAAGGCCGCCACGCCACACGAAACCCCGGATTTAGATCACGGTTGGGTGTCACGGCCGGAGTCTGAACGCCCGGCTATGTCCGGTCATACGGGAATTCGTTGTTACCGAATGTTTTCCAAGCGGCCGTAAACCCATTTCTGCAGAGCCAGATATTTGCGCCCTCTTCCATCCTCTTCGTCTTAATCCAGACATTGCGAACTCGTGTTGACGGTCTCTGGGGCCGGCCATAGCATCATCACTCGTAACGCTCCGTGATTCGTTAATCACTCAATGCCTCGTCTGGCTGATCTGGCTCGGGCGATCGCGATCAAGCTCTCCGGCTGCGGAAACGCGGCGCGGAGGGGGAGCACAGTCGATCGGTCTTCGGGCTGCCCTCAGCAACTAAATATTACTGAGGGCTGCCGGGAGACCGGTCTCCCACCCAGCAACGGTCACCGGCAGCTGGGCAAGGTAATCCAAGGAGAATCTGAATGTCTGTCAAGGCAAAGATCGTGGCGGGGGCCGCCACCCTGACCATCGTCGGTGGCGGCCTCGGGATGGTTGGCACGATGACTGCCAGCGCCGCGACGCCTAACTGTGGCGCCAACTGCACCTCGATCTTCTCGCAGAAGTACGGCCCGCAGTACCTGGTGGACGTCTACCAGGCGCGTTCCGCCACGGGCACGCCCGTCATCCTCTTCCAGCGCTCGAACAGCGACTCGGCTGAGGACTTCGTCGTCGTCGACGAGGGCACCGTCAACAGCTTCTACCGCCACTACGGCCTGGTGAGCGCCGCGTTCGCCAGGACCTACCGCGCGGACGAGGCCTACGAGGTCCAGTACGAGCCGTACGGCCTGAACAGCAACTACTGCCTGTCCACCTGGCCGGGCGAGACGCCGCAAGCGGGTTACCTGGTCCGCCTGGAGTCCTGTGGCGCCTACTCCAACTCGCTCTGGGCCGCGGACACCGACGCCAACACGGCGCCGAACGGCTCCAGCGTGGTCACCGACCGTCGCAGCACCGGCGGGGTCTTCTCCCCGCCTCGCACCGACGTGGCGCTGATCAACGGGGCGACCAACAGCTTCTCCAACCCGCTGGTGCTCAACTACCCGGGCGGCAACCCGACCGACATGCCGCGGCCGCAGCTGAACGTCCAGCCGGAGAAGCAGTACTCCGACGGCACCACCTTCGACAACCAGGAGTGGGGCACCGTCAACGGTCCCGTCCGCTAGTAACACCGCACGACCGGAGGCTTGACGCCTCTGACCAGGCCCCCTGGCCACTCGCGGGAATGGGTTCCTCCCAGAACGTTTCCTTCGGCCAGGGGGCCTTTGGCCTGCCCGGGGCCCAGCATGGGCCGTCAGGCCAGCGTGGCCAGCCGGGCCGCGGCCGCGCCGATGCGCTCGTCGGTGGCGGTCAGGGCCAGCCGGATGCAGGGCAGGCCGGCCGCGCCGTAGAGTTCGCCCGGCGAGCCCAGGATGCCCGCCTCGGCCAGGATGCGGGCCGAGTCCCAGCCGTCCGATCCCGGGCGGCGGGCCCACAGGTACAGGCCGGCCTCGGAGTGCTCGACCACCCATCCGGCCGCTTCCACCGCGGGCCGGAGCACGGCCCGGCGGGCGCGGTAACGCCTCCGCTGCTCGTCGGCGGCCTGGTCGTCGTCCAGGGCGGCGGTCAGGGCGCCCTGGATGGGAGCGGGGACGATCAGGCCGGCGTGGCGGCAGATCTCGTGCAGCTCAGCGATCAGGGCCGGGTCGCCGGTGACGAAGCCCGCCCGGTAGCCGGCCAGGTTGGACCGCTTGGACAGCGAGTGGACGGCCAGCAAGCCGTCGGGCCGTCCGCCGGACACGTCGGGGTGCAGCACGGACCGCGGCGTGGTCTCCCAGCCCTGCTCGAGGTAGCACTCGTCCGAAGCCAGCAGCGTGCCGCGGTCCCGGGCCCAGCCGACCATTGTGGCCAGGTGCTCCGGGGGCAGTACCCGTCCGGTGGGGTTGGACGGTGAGTTGACCCAGGCCAGCTTGACCGGCTGCGGGCCGGGGGCCAGCGTGGCCTCGATGGGCAGGCCAGTGGCCCCGGCCAGCCGGATCCCCGCGTCGTAGGTGGGGTAGGCCAGCGCCGGGTAGCTGACCGTGTCTCCGGGCCCGAGGCCCAGCATGGTCGGCAGCCAGGCGATGAACTCCTTGGTCCCGATCACCGGCAGCACCGTGTCCGGGCTGACCGAGACGCCGTGCCGGCGGCTCAGCCAGTTCGCCGCCGCCTCGCGTAGCGCCGGCGTGCCCCGCGTCAGCGGGTACCCGGGACTGTTGGCCGCGGCCGCCAGGGCCGCCTGCACCGTCCCGGGTACCGGGTCGACGGGTGAACCGATCGAGAGGTCGACCACCCCGTCGGGGTGGCGTTCGGCCTCTTTGCGGTACCGCGCGACCCGGTCCCAGGTGAACGCGGGCAGCCGCGTCGCGAGGGTCAGCTTTCTTCTCCCTGCGGTGGCAGGGCCGCCACCAGCGGGAAGTCCTTGCCGATCTTGCCGGTCTTCGACGCGCCGCCGGGGGAGCCCAGGTCAGCGAAGAAGTCCACGTTGACCTTGTAGTACTCCTTCCACTGGTCCGGGACGTCGTCCTCGTAGTAGATGGCCTCGACCGGGCACACCGGTTCGCACGCCCCGCAGTCCACACACTCGTCCGGGTGGATGTAGAGCATCCGCTCGCCCTCGTAGATGCAGTCCACCGGGCACTCTTCGATGCAGGCTTTGTCCAGCACATCGACGCA
>CAXUJF010000658.1:0-3303 GCA_964250865.1 uncultured Streptosporangiaceae bacterium | reverse complement strand
CAGGGCCAGCCGGGCGGCCTGGCGGATGTCGTCCTCGGTGACCTCGTCCCGGCCGTGCCAGGCGGCCAGCGCGATCGCGGCCCGGGCCGTGACCAGATCCGCGCGCATCCCGTCGACGCCGAACCGGCCGCAGACGGCGCAGATCTGGCGCAGCGCGGCGTCCGGCAGCACGACCTGGGGCAGCCGGGCCCGGGCCGCGGCCACGGCCTGGGCCAGGGCCTCGGAGCCGGGCTCGAACCGGGCCGCGAACCCGGCCGGATCGGCCTCGAAGGCCAGGCGGCGGCGCACCACCTCGGCCCGCTCGTCCGGGTCCCGGCTGGCCGCCACCTCCACGGTCAGCCCGAACCGGTCCAGCAGCTGCGGGCGCAGCTCACCCTCTTCCGGGTTCATGGTGCCGACGAGCAGGAAGCGGGCGGCGTGCCGGATCGAGATGCCCTCCCGCTCCACGTAGCTGATCCCGAGCGCGGCCGCGTCCAGCAGCAGGTCGACCAGGTGGTCGTGCAGCAGGTTCACTTCGTCCACGTAGAGCAGGCCGCGGTGCGCGGCGGCCAGCACCCCCGGCTCGTACGCGGTGACGCCCGCGGACAGCGCTCGTTCGATGTCGAGCGAACCGGCCAGCCGGTCCTCGGTCGCCCCGACCGGCAACTCGGCCAGCGTGGCCGGGCGGGACAGCGCGGGTGCGCCGTCCGGGTGCGGGCCGTCCGGGCAGTCCGGGTCGGGCGCGGCCGGGTCGCAGGAGAACCGGCAGCCCGCGACCACCCGGACCGGGGGCAGCAGGGCGCCGAGCCCGCGGACCACGGTCGACTTCGCGGTGCCCTTCTCGCCCCGGACCAGGACCCCGCCGATGGCGGGCGAGACCGCGTTGAGCAGCAGGGCCAGCTTCAGGTCAGCCATGCCGACGATGGCCGCGAACGGGTAGATCGGGGCGTGCGTGGTGCGTTGCTGGCTGGCATTGGCGGTCAAGTTAGCACTGGCCTTTCCGGGTGGGCGCGCCCGTAGGAGTAACCGGCGGCCGGAGTCTCCTGGCTCCCGGATCAGTGCTCGCCTTCGCCTTCCCGCCGCAACGCGGCCGTGGCCTAACCGAAGGTCTGCTCACCGGTTACAGTTGCGCGACAGCCCCGGATTTACACCGGAGTTCCTCCGCTCACCGCCACCGCCCAGCATGACACATTTGCCGAGCTCCGCCGGGCGCGGGTATGGCCTCGCTACACTGACCAGGCACATCGCGGCGCCAGCGTCGTTGTTCCGCGGGCTTGCGGTACGCCCCGATTCGCTTCAGCTAACGCTCAGCTTGGGCCGATAGCGTTCGGGCGTTTACAACGCTGAAAAACAAACGTTCGCTGAACAATCCCGAAATGGAGCTTGGATGGGGAACGATTTTCCCTCCCGCGTGCTAGTGACCGGGGGGGCGGGCTTCATCGGCCGCCGCGTGGTCGCGGCGCTGCTCGCCGAGGGCGCCGAGGTGACGGTGGCGGATCTGAAGCCGTACACCGGCGACGACTCGGTTCGCGTGGTGACCGGCGACCTGGTGGAGCCCAGCGTCGCGGACCAGGCGGTGGCGCCCGGGACAGACATGATCATCCACCTGGCCGCGCGCACGTCGGTGCTGGAGTCGCTGCAGGACCCCGAGGCTTACTACCGGAACAACGTGGCGCTGACCGCGGGCCTGCTGGAACTGGCCCGGCAGCGCGGGGTCCGCACCTTCCTGTTCGCGTCCACCAACGCGGTGGTCGGCAACGTGGGCCAGACCCTGATCACCGAGCAGGCCCCGCTGCGGCCGCTCACGCCCTACGGCGCGACCAAGGCCGCGTCCGAGATGCTGATCAGCAGCTACTCGGCCGCGTACGGCGTGCGCGGGGTCTCGCTCCGCTTCTCCAACGTGTACGGGCCCGGCATGGAGCACAAGGACAGCTTCATCCCCCGGCTGATGAAGGCGGCCCGGGACGGCACCGGGGTCAAGGTGCGGGGCGACGGGTCCATGATCCGTGACGTCATCCAGGTCGACGACGTGATCAGCGGGATGTTCGCCGCCTGGCGCAGCACCCACAGCGGCCCGGCCATCCTGGGCTCGGGCCAGTCGGTGACGGTGAACCAAATGGTGGCGACGGCGCGCCGGGTGACCGGGATCGACATCCCGGCCGAGAACGTGCCGATCCAGCAGGGCGAGATGCCCGCGGTCAAGCTGGACATCTCGGTGTCCCGCAGCCTGGGCTACTCCCCCACTTACGACTTGGAAAAGGGCATGGCGACGGTGTGGCCGGACTTCGACCCCAACCGGACGCTGGTGACGGAGGGGGCCAAGTGAGCGCGGCCGGCACCGATTTGAAGGCCGGTGCGGGCGCCTACGCCAGCCCGCCCGACATCGCGATCGACGACGCGGCGCTGGCCGCCATGGCCCAGCGGTACGGCGACCGGGTGCGGAAGCTGCCGCCGGTCGCGCTGGTCATCGCGGCCTACAACGAAGAGGGCGCGGTCGGCCCGGTGGTGCAGAACCTGCCCGCGCAGGTGTGCGGCCTGAAGACGGCGACGGTGGTGGTGGCCGACGGGTGCGTCGACGCCACGGCCAAGGAGGCCGACGCGGCCGGGGCCCTGGTGGCCGACGTTCCGGAGAACCGCGGGCAGGGCGCGGCCCTGCGGCTGGGGTACCGGATCGCCCGCGAAGGCGGCGCCGAGTACATCGTGACCAGCGACGCCGACGGCCAGTACAACCCGGCCGAGATCGAGAAGCTGCTGGCGCCGATCCTGGGCGGCCAGGCCGACTTCGTAACCGGGTCGCGGCGGCTGGGCAGCGAAGAGACCAAGGACCCGATCCGTCAGGCCGGGGTCCGGTTCTTCGCCGCGACGATCAGCCTGCTGACCGGCCAGCGGATCTCCGACACGACGTTCGGGCTGCGGGCCATGCGGTCCGAGGTCACCGGGGCGGTGCAGCTGGCCCAGCCGCAGTACCAGGCCTCTGAGCTGCTGATCGCGGTGATCACCCACGGCTACAAGGTGGCCGAGGTGCCGGCCACGATCCACAAGCGGCGGGTGGGTGAGTCCAAGAAGGGCCAGAACCCGCTGTACAACCTGCACATCCCGGGGGTGAACAACCTATTCTACGGGATCAGGTTCAGCCGGGTGGTGTTCGGTACCTGGTGGCGGGAGCGGAAGCGCCGGGCCGTCAGGGCTCGCTCAGTCGGTGCTAGCTCAGACAGTGCTAGCTCAGTCAGGGCCGATCAGGCGTGACGTCGGCCAGCGGCTCCGGGTCGACCGCCTCGGCGGCGGCCCGGGGGGCTTTGAAGGCCTGGAGGGCCTCGTCGCGGG
>CAXUJF010000657.1:0-3310 GCA_964250865.1 uncultured Streptosporangiaceae bacterium | reverse complement strand
GCGCCGCGGGGACGGGTCAGGCGGCGGCGCGTTCGGCCGCCTCGACCACGTTGGCCAGCAGCATGGCGCGGGTCATCGGGCCCACCCCACCGGGCATCGGCGCCAGCCAGCCCGCGACCTCCACCACCGGCGGGGCCACGTCGCCGACCAGGCCAGCGTCGGTGCGGGTGATGCCGACGTCGAGGACGGCCGCCCCGGGCTTGACCATGTCCGGGGAGAGCAGGCCGGGCACGCCCGCGGCCACGATGATGATGTCCGCCTCGCGGGTGTGCGCGGCCAGATCCTTGGTGCCGGTGTGGCACAGCGTCACGGTCGCGTTCTCGCTGCGGCGGGTGAGCAGCAGGCCCAGTGACCGGCCCACGGTGATGCCGCGGCCGATCACGGTGACGTCGGCGCCGGCGATCTCCACGCCGTAGACCCGGAGCAGCTCGACGATGCCGCGCGGCGTGCAGGGCAGCGGGCCCCGTTCCATCAGCACGAGACGGCCCAGGTTGACCGGGTGCAGGCCGTCGGCATCCTTGGCCGGGTCAATCCGCTCCAGCACGCGCTGGGCGTCCAGGCCCGCCGGGAGCGGCAGCTGCACGATGTAACCGGTGCACCCGGGGTCGGCGTTGAGCTCGTCGACGACCTCCTCCACCTGCTCCTGGGTGGCATCGGCGGGCAGGTCACGCCGGATGCTGGCGATGCCCACCTCGGCGCAGTCGCGGTGCTTGCCGTTGACGTAGGCCCGGCTGCCCGGGTCGTCGCCGACCAGCACGGTGCCGAGGCCGGGCACGATCCCGCGCTCGGCCAGCAGGGCGACCCGCTCGGCCAGCGCGCTGCGGATCTCGGCCGCAGCCGCCTTGCCGTCCAGGATGTTCGCAGTCATCGGCCTGTCCTCACTAGTAGAGCCGTCCTCAGTGGTAGAAGTGCCGCACGCCGGTGAAGTACAGGGTGAGGCCGGCCTCGGCGCAGGCGTCGATGACCAGCTGGTCGCGGATCGAGCCGCCGGGCTCGGCGATCGCGGTCACGCCGGCCAGGGCCAGCACCTCGATGTTGTCCGGGAACGGGAAGTAGGCGTCGCTGGCCGCGACCGAGCCGATGGACCGGTCCCCGGCCCTGGCCACGGCCAGGCGGCACGAGTCGACCCGGTTGACCTGGCCCATCCCGACGCCCACCGACGCGCCGCCGGAGGCCAGCAGGATCGCGTTGGACTTCACGCTCCGGCACGCCCGCCAGGCGAAGGCCAGGTCGGCCAGGGTCAGCTCGTCCAGCACCACCCCGGTCTTCAGCTCCCAGTTCGCCGGGTCGTCGCCGGCCTGGTCGACCCGGTCCGTGGTCTGCACCAGGAGGCCGCCGCTGACCTGCCGCCACTCGGTCCGCGGGCCCCGGTCCGGCGGCGGGCAGACCAGCAGCCGGATGTTCTTGGCCTTGCTCAGGATCTCCCGGGCCTCGTCGTCGTACCCCGGGGCCACCACGACCTCGGTGAAGATCTCGGCGATCTGCCCGGCCAGCTCGGCGGTGACCGTCCCGTTGACCGCGATCACCCCGCCGAACGCGGACTGCGGGTCGCAGGCGTTGGCCTTGCGGTGCGCCTCGGCCAGGTCGCTGCCGATCGCGATGCCGCACGGGTTGGAGTGCTTGATGATGGCGGCACAGGGCTCGGCGAAGTCGAACGCGGCCCGGCGCGCGGCGTCGGCGTCCACGTAGTTGTTGTACGACATCGCCTTGCCGTGCAGCTGCTGCGCGGTGGCGATGCCGTCGCCTGACTCCGGACCGGCGGCGGCGCGGACGTACAGCGCGGCCCGCTGGTGCGGGTTCTCGCCGTAGCGCAGGATGTCGGACCGGGACCAGGCATCGCCGAGGAAATCCGGCCAGCCATTCTCGCGGGCAGGCTCGTCCGGCGCGTAGCTGCTGGCGAACCAGGACGCGACCGCGCTGTCGTAGCGGGCGGTGAGCGCGAAGGCGCCGGCGGCCAGGCGCTGCCGCTGGGCCAGCGTGAAGCCGCCGCCGCGGAGCGCGGCCAGCACCTCGGCGTACTGCAATGGGCTGGTGACCACCGCGACGCTGGCGTGGTTCTTAGCCGCGGCCCGCACCATGGCCGGGCCGCCGATGTCGATCTCTTCCACGCACTGCTCGGGTGGGGCCCCGCTGGCCACGGTGGACTCGAACGGGTACAGGTTCGATACCAGCAGCTGGAACGGCTCGATGTCCAGCTCGTCCAGCTGGTCCTGGTGCTCGGGGCGGCGCAGGTCGGCCAGCAGCCCGGCGTGCACCCGCGGGTGCAGCGTCTTGACCCGGCCGTCCAGGCACTCGGGGAACCCGGTCAGCTCCTCGACCTTGGTGACCGGCACCCCCGTCCCGGCGATGACCGCGGCCGTACTGCCGGTCGAGACGATCTCCACCCCCGCCTCGTGCAGCCCGCGGGCCAGCTCGTCCAGCCCGGTCTTGTCGTACACACTGACCAGCGCACGCCTGATTTCGATCGCGCTCAACTGCCGATCCTCACCTTCCTGCCGGAAACGGACCATCCCTCGCGAACCATCCGGCCCACGGTCTCGACGAGCAGCGCCCGCTCGGTGACCTTGATCCGTTCGTGCAGCGAGGCCTCGTCATCGTCGTCCTGCACCGGGACGCAGGCCTGGGCCACGACCGGGCCAGCATCGACCCCGGCGTCCACGATGAGGACGGTGCATCCCGCCACCTTGACCCCGTAGTCCAGGGCGTCCCGTACGCCGTGCATGCCGGGAAACGACGGTAGCAGCGCAGGGTGGGTGTTGACGCACCGGCCACCGAAGGCGGCCAGGAACTCGGGCCCGACCAGCTTCATGAATCCGGCCAGTACCACCAGGTCAGGGTGGTGGGCCCGGACCGTCTCGGTCAGGGCGGCGTCCCAGGAGGCGCGGTCCGGGTGGTCCTTGACCCGGTGCACGAACGTGCCGATCCCGGCCTCGGTGGCCCGGTCCAGGCCGGCAACGCCGCTACGATCGGCGCCGACCGCAACGATCCCGGCGCCGTAGCGCTCGTCGGCGCAGGCGTCGAGCAGCGCCTGCAGGTTCGTTCCCGCGCCGGAAACCAGCACCACCAGGCGTGACCCCATGCGCCCTACCTTATTGGCAGAATGAAGGCCTATGGCTGCACCCACCGCTCGCCCGCCGCAGCGGCCGTCGTCCCCACCGAGCGTGGCCGTGCAACAGCGCGCCTGGACCGCGATGGCCATGGGCGCGCTCAGCTTGCTGGGTTTGTTCCTGGCCAGCGGGCTGCGGCACGCGGTCTACGTCATCGCCGGGACCCTGGTCATCGGGGCGGTGCCGCCCAGCCAGGCCGCCAC
>CAXUJF010000656.1:0-3311 GCA_964250865.1 uncultured Streptosporangiaceae bacterium | reverse complement strand
CCTCGCGCGCCTCCCCGGGCGCGAGGAAGCTCCCCAGCCACCCGTCGGCCAGGCGGCCGGTCCGCCGCAACGCCCCCGGGGCACTGCCACCGGTCCAGATGTCGATCGGCCTGGCGGGCAACGGCCCGATACTGACCCGGTCGACGGTGAAGTACTGGCCGGTGAACGAGACATTGTCCTCGCGCAGCAGCAGCCGCAGCAGTTCCAGCGATTCGTCGAACACGGCCGCGCGCCGGCCGGGCGGGACCGGGAACAAGGATCGTTCTTCGGGGCGGGCGGGCTGCAGGCCGAACGCGGGCAGCACCCGGCCCGGGGCGAGGGCCGCCAGGCTGGCGAGCTGCTTGGCCACCAGCACCGGGTGGCGTCCGGGCAGGATCGCGACTCCGGTGCCGACCTTGAGCCGGGACGTCCGGGCCAGTGCGTGCGCCATCCCGACGAACGGCTCGACCAGTGACCCGAACACCAGCTCCGACAGCCACAGGGAGTCAACGCCGATTTCCTCGAGCCAGTCGACCGACGCCGTGTACCGGGCCGCATCCGCGTAGCCACCGAGGGCAATGCCAATTCGTACCTTCACGCTCACATCCGATCACAGCGCCAGAAAGCCCGCCCCAGTGGCACCGGGCCCACTCAGCGGCGCCAGAAGTCGAACCGGTCCCGGCCCGGGCGGAATCCGGCCGCCTCGACCACGTCCACGGCCACGTCGAACCGGTCCCCGATCCGCCAGTCCTGGTGCGAGTCGCTGCCGAACGACACGGCCCGGCCGCCCTCATCCCGCCACCAGCCCAGCAACGCGACCGAGGCCAGTGGGCTCTTGGTGTTGAACTCCAGCACCCGGCCCGATTCGGCCAGCGCCCGCAGCACGGCCCGGTACTCCTCCTCGAACGCCTTCTCCTCGTACGGGCCGGCGCTCTGCGGCCAGTAGCGGCGCGGGAAGTCCAGGTGGGCCAGCACCTGGAACAGGTCGCTACCCCGCACCAGCCGGACCAGTTCGCCGAAGTACCGCCGCATCACCTCGTCCGGGCCGAACATCCCGAACATCGCGGGCAGCCCGGCCAGCCGCCCGCGTACCGGCACGGCATGCAGCGAGCCGAGGATGCGGTCGAACTGCGCGCTACCGGCCACGGCACCGGCGCTGGCCGCAAAGAGATGAGGTTCGCCGGTTTCCAGGCCGGACAGGATGCGCAGGTCAGGGAAACGCTGACGGCAGTCTTCGATCGCGGCCAGGTAGCCGGTGACGTCCAGCGGCGCGATCCGGCTCCGGTGCCGCGGCTCGAGTCCGGCGGCTCGCCCGGGATCACCGGCGCCCCAGCGGGTGAAGTCGAGGTGCTCGGTGAACGCGATCGCGGGCACCCCCACGTCGAGGGCGCGTTCGCACGCTCCGGTCATCGACGCCTGATCAGTGGTGTCGTAGGACCACTCAGAATGGACATGGTTGTCCGCGGGCACCACCACGGGCTCATTGTCCCACGCCAGCGGGCCAGCCCCGGCCGCGCCGACGTTCCTGTTCCGTGAGCGGCAGTAATTGCGTGCTATGCGGCAGAAAATGACCTGCTCCCGTCGCCTGCCGCGTGCCAGACTCGTCGCCATGGAGCGCCCATTCAGCCAGGTTGATGTGTTCACCGAGGAGCCCTATCTGGGCAACCCTGTCGCCGTCGTCGTAGACGCCAAGGGCCTCAGTACCGAGGAGATGCAGCGCTTCGCGCGGTGGACGAACCTTTCCGAGACCACGTTCGTCCTGCCGCCGCGGGCCGCCGGGGCCGACTACCGGGTGCGGATCTTCACCCCGAGCCGGGAGCTCCCGTTCGCCGGGCACCCGACGCTGGGCACCTGCCACGCCTGGCTGTCCCACGGCGGCACCCCGCACCGGGCCGGCACCGTGATCCAGGAATGTGAAGCCGGGCTGATCGAACTACGCCGCGACGGCGACACGCTGGCCTTCGCGGCTCCGCCGCTGCTGCGCTCCGGCCCGGTCGACGAGAAGACTCTGCTCCACCTCGTCGACGTGCTCAACCTGCATCCGTCCCACGTGGTCGACGCCCAGTGGGTCGACAACGGCCCTGGCTGGGTGGCCGTACTGCTGGCCAGCGCCGACGCGGTGCTCGCCGTCCACCCTGACCCGTCCGACCTGGACATCGGCGTGGTCGGCCCCTACCCGCCCGGATCCCCCGAAGCGTTTGAGGTGCGGGCCTTCAGCCCGGCCCTGGGCGGCTTCGGCGAGGACCCGGTGACCGGGAGCCTGAACGCGTCCCTGGCTGGCTGGCTCCTGGACTCCGGCCGCGCCAGCGCGCCCTACGTAGCGAGCCAGGGCACCGCGATGGGCCGGCGCGGCCGGGTGCACATTTCCCGCGACGACGACGGCACGATCTGGGTCGGCGGTGGCACGGTGACCTGCCTGGATGGCACGGCCAACCTCTAACGCAACGCCGGCGTCCCAGGGCCGGCGTCTCAGCGGTCGGCGTCCCCGAACTGCCTTCCTAGTCCACGGCGTACGGCGGCCGCTGGAATGCGGTCTGCGTCTCGATGTCCCGGAACCCGACCGAGCGGTAGATCCGGATCGCCGCCGCGGCCGGATCGGCCACGATGACCAGGGTGCGCGCGTCCAGATGGCCCAGGGCCCACTGGCCCGCCCGCCACACCAGCGTGCCGGCCAGCCCATTCCGCCGCCAGTCCGGGTCGGTCTCTACGTTTTGGTAACGGGCTATCCCGCTGCCGTCGGAGAAGATCCCCAGCTGCGCGGTCAGCCGCCCACTCGCGAACGCGCCGAACCAGGCGCCGTGCCCGTTCTCGGCCATCCGCCGGGCGTCGGCCGTGCGCTGTTCGTAGAACACGTGCGTGGCCGCCCCGCCGCTGTCGTCGGCCGCGAGCCGGAGCTCCAGTGACTGCTGCCAGTCTGCGTCTCCGGCCAACGGCCGGTACTGCACGTCCAGGTTGACGTGCGGCGGCTGGTGAACCGCGGTGGCGACGAGCACGGTGCTCCGTTCCAGGCGCAGCCCGGCCTCCGGCAGCCCGGACCGCTCGGCCGCCTCGGGTTCGGTGGTGTCGACGCCCAGCGCGACGTGGCCCGCTTCCGGGAACACCTCCGCGAACCGGGCCAGCCAGCCCGCGGCCTCCCGCGGCCGCGGCGGCGCCGGGAGCAGGATGAAGTTGCCCCACCAGAACCCGGGGTGGCCCGGGCTGCGCACGACTACGTGGTTGCCGTGGTCCGCGACCTCGCTGCCTTCCATCCGCCGGACCATCAGGTCAGTCCGGTAGCCGAGCGAGGTCACCTCCACGGGCCGGTCCTCAGCGCCATGACATAAGCGCTGCGG
>CAXUJF010000655.1:0-3311 GCA_964250865.1 uncultured Streptosporangiaceae bacterium | reverse complement strand
CCCCCTCCCCCCCCCCCCCCCCGGGGGGGGGGGCCCCCCCCCCACCCCCCCCCCCCCCCCATGCCCGGGCTTCGCCGAGTTCAGATACCCGGCCGGTCCCGGCTGTCTTCCATCGGCCGGGGGACGACCAAAGCAAATCGCCGGTCACGCTGGCGGAAAACTGCCGTCCGGTCAGGCGGCCAGCTTCGGCCCGCGTTTGGCCGCGTCCTTGATGGCGGACAAGCCCCGCGTCCGGATTTGCTCCGAGGCCCGCTGCTGTTCGCCCTGCTGCGCCCCGCAGATGATGATTCCGCCGACGAGCGCCGGGGTGACCCACTGCAAGATGCGCTGCTGCTGCTGGAGTTTGGCGACCTGGTCCGGCGTGCCGGTGGTAGGTACGGTCCCGCCCTCGACCGGGGCGGAGCCACCTTCGGTGGCGATCTTGCTCCCCAGGATGCCGCTGTACACGGTGGTGCCGAGCGCGGCGACCGTGAGCACCGATTTGATCACCGAGTTCGCTGCGGCTCCGGGCTGATCGCGGACCCGGTCCCGGTTGGCCAGGAAGATTCCGATTGAGCCGACGAGGTGCGCGCCGATGGCGGCCGCGTTGACCGGCGCCCAGCGCGCCCATCCCGCCGACGCGACCGCGGCCCGTTCGGCGGGATCCTTGACGTCCTTTGAGGCGCCGTTGACCCCGACCGCCCCCATCAGATTGCCGCCGAACCAGGCGGCGGCCCCGAGGTCGTGCAGGGACCGGATGACCGTGTTCCGATTACTCGCCATGAATGTTCCTCTCGCTGGGGGAAAGCGCCGACGGACCTGACAAGCCACCCACCGGTAGCTGCGTCGGCTACCCGGCGGTCGCCGTTACAACCCGCGGCGGCCCATGTGGTCCTACCGCTTGAAGTCCATCTCCTCCAGCCGTGTCTGCACGGTCCGGCCGCTCTCCCAGGAGTTGGCCCCCGGCACCACCTGCGGGGTCGGAATGTCAGCCCGGTTCTGCCGCTTGTGCGCGATGGAGACACCCAGCCTGCGGTCACGGTCCTGGACCAGCGTCTCGTTGATCTGCCCGTCCCCGGTCAGGCCCATCATCAGTTGCGGGATCCCGTAGGGAAAGTCGTCCCGGTCGTACTGCCAGGTGTGGAACGTCTTCCCGTAGGTCGTCACCAGGTCGCTGAAGTAGGCGTGCTCGGCCAGATCGGGGATCCCCGGGGCGACCAGCTCGCCGGATTTCACCTCGTAGTGGTGGCTGTGCCACAGCCGCTTCTCGTCGTCCGGGAGGCCGCGGAAACGCTCCTCGCTGACGATGTACTCGATCCCGATCAGGCGCGCATCGGGCGCGTTGCGGTCGAAGATCACGCACTGGTGCAGGTCATGGCGCAGGTGGATGCAGAAATGGGACGCCTCCACCTGCCGGCCCATCTCGTCGGCGTACATATGGAAGCCGTTGAGATAGGTGCTCATCGCGTCGACCGGATACTTCGTCTGGATAGCGCCGGAGGCCAGATCAAGAAGGCGATGCTTGAGCGGGTGTCCTTTACCGACTTTGGCCTGTACTACCGCTTTGCGGCCGAACATCACCCCAACCGCAGTCGTCACCCCGGCGGCGGCACCGATAGCAATGGACCCGGCCAGCTCCCGGCCGGACCGACCTGAGCGGGATTTGCTGGATGTGAATACCATCCGCGCGGCCTACCCGGACCCGGACAGCCAAACCGCTTTGTGGCGAGACGGGCATGACGCCACCGTCGCCGGTCCGGGCGGGCATGCCGGCCACGAGTTCTGCTAGCCGCCGACGACATCGTGGCCGCGATGCGCACCTACGCCGGCCAGCACCCCGCGACAAACCGCTCACCGCCCTCATCGGCGAACTCGTCACCCGCTCGGATGCGTTCCGCACCCGGTGGGCCGCCCACAACGTCCGCTTCCACCGCACCGGCGTCAAACGCCTCCACCACCCCGTCGTCGGCGACCTCGAGCTCACCTACGAAGGCTTTGACCTGCCCGCCGATCCCGGCTGGCACCTGCACCTTCACCGCCGCGCCGGCACTCCATCCGACGACCGGCTCCGTCTGCTGGCCAGCTGGGCCGCCACCCTCGGACGCGAAAACACCGGCCGCCACCCCGCCGATGCGGCAGCAGCCGCTGCATCCCATCGGGCGACACTTCCCCGGCCTGCTAAGCCAGCGTCCACCCGTTCTTGCGCTCCAGGCCCGCGGTCAGCCCCGCCACATACGACCGCACCCGGCCCCGCGGCTCAGCCCGGCTAAACCGGACCGCGACCCGCCCCAGCAACGCATCCAGCTCATCAGCTGCCAGCTCCACCACCACGAACAGCATCCTGCCCCACAAGCGACAACTGCCCCCGTTGCAGTACTAAGCGGCCGGAAGACGGCCGTGCTCGTGAGCGCCGATGCCGCGACCCCGATCTGTATGGCGTTACCGGCGGGGAGTCAGACGGAAGTGGTAGGTGAGGTAGAAGCAGTGGCTGCACGCGACCCCGTCGACAACGGTGACCGGGGCGTAGGTCGCGGCGTCAACGGTGGCGTTCCAGCCAGGGAAGCCGGGCAGTCCCTCGTTGCTGCCCTGTGCCGACACGAAGAGGACCTTCCGGCCGGCGACCGTGCTCGGACCGCTGACTGTCAGCGGGAAGCCGTGTGCCGGGTCGAAGAAATACCTCGCGCAGGAGGCGAGGGAGGCGCACGCGACCGGATCCGCGGCTTCCGGGGAGAACCGCGGGCTGGTGGTCTTCCCGCCGGGCGTGATCGTCTCGGTCCAGTGGCCGGAGGGCGGAGCGGCGTCCCCCGCCGACGTCGAGTCCACCATGACCGTGACGCTGGCGGCGGACCGGAAAGCGGCCTCGGCGCGGGCCAGCGCCTCCTGGCCCGATGGAGCTACCGCAGAGGCACTAGCTGATGATGGTGAAGGACTGGTTGGTGGTGCTGCTGAATATCTGTGCGATGGGGCGCGGTGCGTGGCGCATGCGGCCACCATCAGCAGCACACAGGCAACCGATGCGCATGACATGGTTCTGCGCATGAGACCGAGGTTAGCCGGAATTGGTACTGGAAGGTACCTATGGCGGTGGGTGTGGTCGCGGCTGGTAGTGACAGCAGCGGGCGCCGGTGCGGCACCGTCCGCCCCGGACCGCGCTCCAGCCGCGAATGCAGTCCACCCAGCCCGGCAGCCCTGGCCGCGACATCGGAGCCCATGAACACGGCAGTCTCCCGGTCATCCGGATGTAACCCCATCCGGCAGCCAAGTGCCGTTGCAGTACTAGTACTACAGCAGTAGTTCGTTATATTTCTCCTGTCTTCGCTGGTAGTGGCTGG